>NZ_RHOI01000001.1 GCF_003946165.1 Lacticaseibacillus baoqingensis
TCATAATCACGCCTATGCTAATTTCGAGGAGCTGAGGACAGCTACGATTGCCTTCGTCAACTACTACAATCACAAACGGATAAAAACAAAACTGGCCGGAATGACTCCGGTAGAATTCCGGAAACATTCCAGCCAGTTTGTGGCTTAAAATTCACTCCAACTTTTGGGGTTCAGTTCAAATGCTTTTTCGATATTGCATTGAAGATTTTGTAATCGAGTATTACAGTTTCTGGTGCTATGTCAATCTTCATCGAGACGAAACCAGTCAGGACAAGAATCGTACTGCTGTACCATGGTTAAATGTTGATTGAAATTGACCAGAATGGATAAAATCTGCAACTAACTGCAACGAAGGGCTTGGGCCAGTAAATACATACAATAACGAGGGCCATACTTGGGAAGCCTTTTTTAGTAATTGCTTCGATCTGCCTATCCCGTTCCAGTATCTGCTGATACACAAACCGCGTAGCGTAGCAGTCCGCCAGCGAATTATGCGCATGCGCCGGCCACTGGTAGTGAAAGTACGCCGCCGCAACGGTGAGCGACTGCCACTTATAGTTGCCGTATTAGTCGTTCCACTCGCCATAGATCGGCGAAAACATTGTCATCACATCGAGGACCGGGGCAGGGGCCTTTGATCTTCACACCAGCAGCCTGTAGCAACAGCTGCAAAGAAGAACTTCATTGGTCTCACCGCCAGGCGTCGCGGAAGCAGAACTCCTAGTTACTTCATTTCACCAGAGATACTACTACCTCAGAAGTACAGTGTGTAGAGATCTTCATGCAATGAGATGCGCTAGGTGCTTGAGGATATCGCTGAAAGGTAGTTATGAGAACGGGGCATGAGGCAGAGCAACTGACAAGGTTTTAAAAATAACTATGCACGCGCATGTATTTGTGCTAGACTCAATTTTGCTTATCTCAAGTTAGCATTCATTCTATGCCAAACTAGGAGGTAGCAGTTATAGATGATCCAGCAGATTCAATTGGTTAGACACTGACACCGGCAGTTGAAGTCAATTATCGTCGCATACAACGGACTATTAAGAACATAAGGAGACAATACATGAAACAAGCAATAATCATTACCGGGGCCAACTCAGGCCTGGGATTTGAAACCACCAAACAGATTGCGGAGCGGAGCACTGATTACACGCTCATTATGGCTTGCCGCAATATGGCAAAGGCCAAGGCTGCGCGAAATGAAATCTTGAAGTCTGCGCCAGACGTTGAAATCATTTGCCTTGAGATAGATACTTCATCTTTAGCAAAAGTGCGGGCGTTCGTTGACGCGTTCAAACAGTTGAATCTTTCGCTGTATGGCTTGGTCTGCAATGCTGGCATTGCCGGACGCAGTGCCACTAAGACTGCCGATGGCTTCAATAATATTTTTGAAACCAATTATTTGGGTCACTTTTTGCTCACGCAATTGCTTTTGCCACTGATGAGCGATGATGCCCGGATCGTGACGGTCAGCAGCGAACGCCATGACACCCCGCTAAAAGGTGTGGCCTGGCCGGGAGTCAAGGCATTGGCTTACCCAGGGCAAGATGCTGCTGTCGATCAGCGCAGCTATCCTTTTTCCAAGCTGTGCATGATCCTATTTGCCTACGAACTAGATCGCCATTTGACGGCGGCAGGGAAGCACATTGCAGTCAATACTGTTAATCCGGGATTGATGATCGAAACTGGCTTGTCTAAGAATAAGGCTCGGTTTACCCCAGCAGTGAAGGCGCAATTTGAGAATATTATTGGCACGGCTAAGGGCTCAGGCCAAATGATCGTTGACCTGATGCTGGGACCTCAGTTTGCCAAGGGCCCGGCGCGTTACTTTGATCGCAGCAGTGCCAAGCCAGTTATGTCATCAAAGCTTTCTTATGACAAGCAGGCACAAGATGAGCTATGGAACTTCTCGATGAAGACTGTAGGGTTAACCAGATAGGGTGATTTACCATTTGACCAGTTACTGACGGTCAGCGACAGAAAATATTTGACGCTGTATCCCGCTTGGCTGTAGTGATTAAGAGCAAAACTAAAAGTATTTTGAAAAAATACTATGCGCGCGCATATAATTCGTGCTATACTCATTTTGCGTTAAAGATCAGCTACAAAAAGTGAGCGATAAACAAAAGGGTAAAGTTGCCGAGCCCAGTAAATTAATTCGACAAAAAAATTTTAATCAACAATATGCACGCGCATATAACTGTGACACTATGACCCTGGTTATAACCAGGACACCTGCGTCAGCAAACCTTAGGAGGACTTACGATGAAACTCATTACCGTTGAAGAACATTACGATACAGACCGGAACATCAAGGAATTCAATCAGTACTCAGAAGTGAAGAACAACAATCCGCGGCAAGATCAGCTGCGTCCGGACCTCGTCGATTTCAGTAACAAGGTCGCATACATGGATAAATACGGGATCGATTTTCAGGTGATTTCCGATGCAGGCAACTCGCCGCAGGTCCTGCCTGATCAATACGCTGTTGACGGCGCGCATGCCCAAAACGAAACGCTGGCGGAGAACATCAGCCAGTACCCGGATCGCTTTGCCGGCCTGGCAACCTTGCCAGCTAATACACCTGATGAAGCGGCTAAGGAACTCGAATATGCGGTCACTAAATTAGGTTTGAAAGGCGGCATCATTTCCGGCAGCGTCAATGGTCAGTTCCTGGATGATCCGAAGTTTGAGCCGATCTTCGCAGCTGCTGATAAGCTGGGTACGACGCTTTACCTGCACCCAGGCGTCATCAGCGATGGCCAAAAAGCCATGCTGTATGACAGTAAGGCTTACAACGCACTAGGTGCAACGATGATGGCCGGCGCGATGTGGGGCTGGCACATGGAACAGGGCATTCAGATGCTGCGGATCATCACGTCCGGCATTATGGAAAAGTACCCGCACTTCAAGATTGCCTCCGGTCACTGGGGCGAATTTGTCCCGATGTTCCTGGAACGGATCGACGGTTTCAGCCCAATCATCACGAAGCTGCCGCTGAAGTTCTCGGACTACTACAAGCGTCAGGTTTACCTATCACCATCCGGCATGTTCACCGCGCCGCAGATGCAGTTGGCCCTCACTGAGATGGGTGCCGATCACATTATGTGGTCTGAAGACTTCCCGTATGTTCAGTCTGGCAATGAAGTCCGTCAGTTCCTTGAACAAGCTGACATCACAGATGCGCAGCGCGAAGCAATTGCCCACGGTACTGCTGAAACTGTCTTTAACCTCAAATAACTCAAGCTCACACAATTAAAGGAGAACAACACTTATGAAAATTGGAATTATTGGCGCTACTGGTCATGTCGGCCAGGCCATTACTAAAGAAGCAATCAGTCGCGGCAACGAAGTGACCGCGATCGTCCGCAACGCAGAAAAGGCAAAGGGCATCTTTGGCGACAAGGCTGCCATCATTGCTAAAGACGCCATGGATTTAACTCGTGAAGATTTTTCGGGGTTCGATGTCCTAGTTAACGCCTTTGCTTCTGCTAAGGCATACGAACACGTCGATTTTGCTGCTCGTCTGATCAGTTACTTCCGTGGTGATAAGACGACTCGCCTGATCTTCGTCATTGGCGCTTCCATCTTGCAAAATCCAGACGGCAGCACACTTTTAGCCCAGACCATGAAGCAGATTGCCAATGAGCCTTGGATCGCCGGCATGGTGCAACAAGACCGTGAATACGACTTCTTGCAGCTCGTCGATGATGTTGATTGGACCGTGATCACGCCTTCTACAGACTTTACTGATGGTCCAAAGACTGGCTACAAAGTCGGCGGCATCAAGATCATTCAAAGCGCTGTCGGCAAGGAAGAAGTTTCTGTTGCGAACTTTGCGGACGCTGTTCTCGATGAGAGTGAACAGCCAAAGCATATTCGCAGCGAATTCTCCGTTGTCGATGCATAGGCCGCGTCTATGATTCCAGACAAGAATGATCAGACCATTATGAAGCAGTTGCACACCGCTTCTAATATCGCGATCCGTGTCCTGGAGCGTCGGCTTAAACCGCTAGGCGTGAACAGCAGTCAGTATTTCTTTATTTTGAAATTACATGACGATCCGGGGGTGACCCAAGACCAACTGACGCGTGCGGATAGCCGCCATCAGAGCAATGTTAATCGTGAAATCTCCAGACTGGTCGACATGGGCCTGGTGGTTAAGCACCAGGCAGCCGAGGATGGCAGACGATATGAGCTCACACTGACCAAAGCCGGTGAGGAACTATACCCCAAGGTAAAGGCTGCGCTTGATGCTCAGGAAAGAGCGCTCAGTGAGTGTCTTTCTGCGGCAGATGGCCGGATGGCACAAGGCGATTTTCTAAGCGTTTTGCACCGGATCTCACAGCTTGATTCATAGTCGACAGTTTAATTAGAAAGCAGGAATGTCATGCCAGCACTAACCCTTAATCAACACACTTTTCCTGATCTGATGATCCCAGATGGTTACCAGATCGTCGTCGAAAAATTAGTTCCACGCAATGGTAAGCAGGTTCACCTGCGTCGTTATCAGCCGGCCAGTTTGCCAAAAGAAGCCCTGAACCGCGAGCACGTTACCGTGATCTACGGCGACAATGGCTACTTGTATTCGTACAACGCATTGACTCAACCGCTGGCTGGTAAGCTGCCAAGTGAAGATCAGGCTTTTGCCAAAGCTGAACAAGTATGGCAAGAAGTCGATCCCGCTTACCGCGAGCAGCTTGAAGAACTGCGCAGCTTGACGGGTCAGACGCGGACATACGTTAACGCCCAAGGCCAGACGGTCACCATACCGCTGGAGTGGGCGAAGTACGCCAACACCGTCGACGAAGGTAGCTACGAATGGGTCGGTCTCGGTCCAAACGGTGTGGTGCTTGAGTTTGAACGTCAGAGCTTTTGGGATTTCTCTGCTAATCGGCAGAAGACTGAGATGTGGAACGGGGACGATTGGATTCTTGCCCGTCGTGGGCTAGGTCCACAGTTGCCCGCACCACTACCGGTTGCGTAGCTCAGTGAATTAATTACGATGAATAAGACCAGCCCTGAGTGTGGCTGGCCTTTTTGTTTGGCGGCGGAAAGAAGAGAGTAGTCACTCTTTGGGTACTCGTCGTATAGACGGAATACGACACAATGCCGTAGAGAATCCCTTGTGTCTCACAACTTAGAATTTGTTAAACGAATACGATTATCCCGTTCCAGTATCTTCTGATACACGAACCGCGTTGCGTAGCAGTCCGCCAGCGAGTTATGCGCGTGTGCCGGCCACTGGTAATGGAAGTAGGCGGCTGCCACGGTGAGCGATTGCCACTTATAGTTGCCGTAGTAGTCGTTCCACTCACCATAGATCGGCGAAAACATCAGCATCACATCGAGGACCGGGGCCTTAACCGTCACACCAGCCACCTGCAGGAAGCCGACGTCGAAGCTGGAGTTATAGTCGATGACCTGGCTTGTCTGATCAAAGATGGCTTGAATTTCAGACAGCGCGGCAGCAATCACGCGTTTGTCAGCGACCAGGGCCGGCGAGATGCCATTGACGCGCTGGGCCTCAAACCAGCGCCGTTTGTGCGCCGGCTTGAAGTATTCGTCCATCAGCACCGCGCCGGTGTCGTAGTCGATGATGGAGAGCTGCAGGATCTCGTCGAGGCGGTTGTTGGTGCCGGTGGTTTCGGTATCGATCACGATTTTCATGAATAATCTTCCTTAGATGAGGTGTACACACTAACTAAGAGGAATAGCTATATGATTTTGGCCTTAAGAGGAGACACGATGACAGCTCCTCCAGTAATCTGACTTTGAAGTAAGTATACTCGGTTCACTGTCTCACTTTTGAGAGCAATACCAGTTAGCAAATAAAAAAGCGCCCAGTGATGTGGGCGCTGAACAGGAATGTGCAACTGTTTTGAAAAAGAGGTTTACCAAGGTTGATCGGTTGGGCCAACAGTGAGTTCATTGACGTTGGTGTCTTCCGGCATGTCGATGGCGAACTCAACGACCTTGGCAATGCGATCAGCGGTGATCTCGTAGGTATCGTAGGTTTGCTTCATATCGGCGGCCACTCCTTGGTCGGTGATCGTGTGCAGCAGCTCCGTTTTGATGGCGGCGGGGTAGATCGTTGCGGTGCGAATGTGGCTGCCTTCTTGAGCAGCTTCCATGCGCAAGACTTCCATTAGGTCCCGAACAGCCCATTTGGTTGCCCCATAGACGGCGCCACCTGGATAAGCTTTCAAACCGGCGACAGAGCTGGTGGCAATGAAGTGGCCGGATTGTTGCGCCTTGAAGGTCGGCAAAGCGGCAGCGATCCCGTTAAGCACGCCTTTGAGGTTAACGTCAACGATGCGGTTCCATTCCTCAACTTTCAACGCTGACAACGGCGAATTTGGCATCAAACCAGCATTCAGGAACATCACGTCGATGCCGCCAAACGTATCTTTAGCCAGTTGGACGAGGGCTTGGTTATCTTCTGGCTTAGTCACATCGGTCACGCGATAGACGGCTTGGCCACCGGCATTGGTGACGGCGGTGGTGAGTGCTTGAAGCTTTTCTTCGCGGCGCGCACCAAGGACGACCTTGGCTCCATGGCTTGCCAACAACTTGGCAGTTTCTGCACCGATGCCGCTAGAAGCGCCTGTGATGACAACAACTTTGTTTTCGATCATGTTAATTCCTCCTAATTTTGACGAATGGGGCGTAAGACTTTGGCGGGAACGCCGGCAACCACAGTGTTGGCTGAGACGTCCTTTGTGACGACGGCACCGGCACCGACGATCGCGTTTTCGCCGATTGTCACGCCGGGATTAACGGTGACGTTGGCGCCCAGCCACGCGCCTTTTTTGATGCGGACCGATTTGAGCACTAGGTCACGGCGATGTGCGGGGTCCTCGTTGTGACCAACAGAGTTCAACATGGTCCGGGGGCCGATTAAGGCATGATCTTCAATATAGATCCCACCAAGATCGACGAAGAAACAGTCGCGATTGATAAAGACATGTTCCCCGATAACCGTGTGCCGGCCGAAGTCTGTTTGAAACGGCGGATTGATCACCGAGCTGCTTGGCAGTGGCGCATTTAACAGGTGCGTCAAAAGGCCGCGCCGCTCGCTTTCGTTGCTGGTTTGGTTAAAGGCAATCAATTGCGAGCTGGTTTCGGCGACGATTGCATCGACTTGTTCAGGCAGCGTTCCGGTCCAGCTGACTGAACTGGCATTGATCAGTTGTGATAGTGGCATAGTCACGATAAGGGCTCCTTCCTGATGACAATAATCAGCTTAAGGGCTGCAGCACCATCTGTCGAATACCTATATTGAATGCTAAACTATAGTTAAAACGTATGGAGGGTTGAATAATGGAGCTCCGAGTTTTGCGGTATTTTCTGATGGTAGTGGCAGAACGCAATATTTCACGGGCAGCGGACAAGCTGCATGTGTCGCAGCCGACCATCTCGCGGCAGCTCAGCGATTTGGAAGATGAACTTGGTGTGACTTTGTTTGAGCGCGGCCAGCGCCGCATCGCCTTAACGAAGGCAGGCGAATACTTTGCCAATCAAGCCAGCCAGATCATCGGCTTGGCGGATAAGACTGTGGCAAACGTCCAGCGCACACATGACGTCAGTGGCAGCATCATGATCGGCAGTGCAGAGCTGCCGATGATGGCAGGGGTGGTGGCGGCGATCAGGCATATGCGCGAGACAGCGCCCAAAGTCGTTGCAAATATTTACAGTACCGACGCTGAGGACGTGTACGCACGCATGGCGGCTGGCTTCTTCGATTTTGGGGTAGTGCTGGAGCCAACAGACAAGTCCGATTATAATTTCATTAATTTGGCGGGAGCCACTCGCTGGGGGATTTTGGTCAGAGATGACTCACCTTTAGCTAACCAAGAGACAGTTGCCGTCAGTGACTTGCAGGATCAATCAGTAATCATGACTAGACAGCGCGGCAGTGTTGACAGGCTGCGCGATTGGCTTGGGTCTAGTGAGCCCCAGCTAAATGTGGTCGCGACGTATAATTTGCTCTACAACGCATCGATCATGGTCAGTGAAGGTGTCGGGATCGCGATTTGCCTGGATGGGATCATCAACACTGCAGAGACTAACTTGCGCTTTGTGCCGCTTTCACCGAGTCTAAAAGGACGTGCCAGTTTGATTTGGCCAAAGGCCGCGCAACTTTCGCCTCCTGCGCATGTATTTATAGACGCGATGATGGCAAGCCTGCAGCGCTAAAGGTAACGATTATTGTTGGCTGTCGGTTTTGTTGCCTTATCGAGACAGAACTGTCCAGTTTTGACGTGAACTAGTACTTTGTGCTCAATATAGACTGAGTGGGGTGCTTTGACACAGACAATTGGCAATTATTTCTTGCAGATGCTCGCTCAGGTGGTCGATTGGTCGCGGCGAGAAATCATCCATCCGATGTCCTAATTTATCAGTTGTTGTATTTTGGGATGATACTCGTCGAAGCGATCAAGAAACGCTGTTGTGCTGTGAATTTCTTGTATCTCAGGAAAACGATGAACAAAACAAAAAAAGCATTTGGCCAAAAGGCCAAATGCTTTTTCGATATTGCATTGAAGATTTTGTAATCGAGTATTACAGCACTTGGTTGTAGTATTCAACGACAAGGGCTTCGTCGATTTCTGGTTCGAGTTCGTCACGTTGAGGCAAACGAACATAAGAACCTTCCTTCTTGTTATCGTCGAAGGTGACGTAAGCAGGGCGAGAAACCGTGCTTTCGATCGCTTCGTTGACGATCGCAAGGTTCTGGGAGCGTTCACGCAAGGAGATCACTTGCCCAGGAGTAACTTCGTAAGAAGGAATATCAACGCGCTTGCCGTCGACCATGATATGACCATGGTTAACTAATTGGCGTGCTTGAGGACGGGTCGTTGCCAATCCTAAGCGGAAAACCAAGTTGTCTAAGCGGCTTTCAAGCAGGATCATGAAGTTTTCACCATGGGTGCCTTCAGTGATCTTGCCGGCGCGGACGAAGAGGTTACGGAATTGGCGTTCGTTCAAGCCGTACATCCAACGAAGCTTCTGCTTTTCGCGAAGTTGTTGGCCGTATTCGGAAACCTTACGACGATTGTTGGCGCCGTGGTCACCAGGGGCGTAAGGGCGACGAGCTAATTCTTTACCAGTGCCAGAAAGGCTCAAGCCAAGACGGCGAGATTGCTTCCAGCGAGGTCCAGTATATCGAGACATATTGAAATTCCTCCAAAAATTTTATTTGGAGTAAGTTAATGAATGTGAATTCAGCACACGGACAGGGGCGCTAAGCCGTTCGCCTTAGCAGCCGCGGTTACTGGGCATCTGTGAAAACAGTGCGCTACTGGAGCCGACCATGCCATTCACTGCTGCATTAAATTACTCGCAGGCTAGTATACCGTAGCTAACGCCTGCACGTCAAGGTGTTTTGCGATCACTGCCGCGGCTTCGATCAAGATCGCTTGGTCGGCTTCACTGAAGCGATCCAAGCTGGGCGAATCGATGTCTAACACGCCCACGACTTGGTCGGCGACTTGCAAAGGCACGACCACTTCGGAGTTGCTGGCGGCATCACACGCAATATGACCAGCGAATTCATGGACGTTAGGGACGATCAAGCTGCGGTTTTGCGCATAGCTGGTGCCAACGACGCCTGAACCGGGTTGAATGTGGGTACAAGCGATCTGACCTTGAAAAGGCCCGAGGTCTAGCGTTTTGGTGGCATCAGAATACAAATAAAAGCCGCACCAATTCAAGTCAGACATCGCGGCATTCAGCGCTGCTGAGGCATTGCTCATGATCGTGACCGGATTGTGTTCATCCGTCAATAAAGCATCAAGTTGGGCGACGATCAAGGGGTCAAGTTTGGACATATTAGCACCTTCAGATAAATTTTTTTCATAGTCAACGTGGTTTTTCCTTATAATGGGTTCCCTGTTGGCGGGCTTTTTGAGATACTATGAGAGAAAGACATGGGCTCACGTGACTAGACTTACCAAAGTATAGTGGCGTCTGGGACAAAATGCAACGTGAACTCGAGTAGCGGAAGGTGTACTTATGACTTGGATAATTGTTGGGATCGTGATCATCGTCGTGCTTGCTGGCGGCGTGTGGGGACTACAGCAGTATAATAACCGGCGCGTCAAGCAACTCGACGTCGAAGTCGAAAAACTCGACAACGGTGAGCTGGCGAGTTTGGTGCGCAGTATCGCCAACTTAGGTTTAGCTGGTGATTCACTGAAACAATTCACCAAGTCGCAACGCGATTATCAGCGGGTCATCGAAACTGACTTGGCTGGTTTGCAGACCGCGTTGTTAGATGTGGAGTTGCAAAATAAGCAATTTCAATTCGTGAAGGTCCAAGAAACCATCACCGCGATCCAAGGCCACGTGGTGGAAACGGCGCAGAAGCTGACGAAGATCCGCAGTGCATTGGTCGCTTTGCGCGACAGCGAAGCGGATACGCGCTCGCAGCTGACGACGCTGCGCGGTGACTACCAAGCCGCCCGCAAGACGATCTTAGCCAAGAGTTATGCGTTTGATGCGGCGCTGCCAGGCTTGGAACAAAGCTTGCAAACTTTGGCTGAAGCCATGCATGACGCTGCGGTGACCAGCGAGTCTGGCGATCATGCGGCGGCCAGCGTGCAGCTGCAGCAATTGGCGATCGGTGTCGGGACGTTGCAAGATCAAGTCAAGCGCTTGCCAAGTTTAGTCAACACGGTGGTCAATGAATTCCCAGGGCAGCTGGAAGAATTGCAAACGGGTTATCATGAACTGGCGGCCCAACATTACCAATTCACCCAAGATGTCCCAGCCGGCATTGAAGCAGTTCAAGGCAACGTCAAACAAGCGCAAGTGCAGATCAAAGACCTAGCCGTCGATGACTTGGCCAGCAATGTCGCCGATACCGCCAGTGCCATCGATGAGTTGTACGCCACCATGGAAAAAGAGCTCAAAGCCAAGCAAGCAGTCCTGCAGCAGCAAGGCGACTTGAAGCAATTTTTGGCCCATGCGCAAAAGCAAAATCATGCGTTACTGTTAGAACTTGACCATCTTGATCAAAGCTATACGCTGACGCATGGCGAACAAGCCACTGCAGCGTCTTTGAAGACGCAACTGGCAGGGATCGCCAAGGGCTTTAACGATACCCAACAAGCGATGCAAAATGAAACCGCCGTTTATTCGCAGATCTTAGCGCAGTATCAACAAGCCCGCCAAGATCTGCATGACATCGAAGTCCAGCACCAAAAGATCAATCATGATGTCTCCGGCTTGCAAGCGCGGGAGCAAAAAGCCGTGGCATCCGCGCAACAATTTGAAATGGCGCTGCGCGATATCAAGTATGAAGTGTCCCGGCACAGCTTGCCTGGTTTGCCGCGGCCGTACCTGGACTTTTTCAATGTGGTGACCAAGGAATTGGCGCAACTCAATCATGACTTGAATCAAGTGAAGATCGACTTGGACCAAATCGCCAAGCAATTGATCAAGCTGAGCGAAGACATTGATCAGCTCAAAGATCAAAGCCGGACCGTGGTGGATGCTGCTGGGATGTGTGAGCAGCTGCTGCAATATGCCAACCGCTATAAGACCTCGCATCCAGAAGTCGATCAAGCGGTGGTGCAAGCCAAAGATCTGTATCAGCATTACAACTATGCCCAAGCGGCCGACTTGATCGCCGCGGCTTTAGAAAAAGTGGAACCTGGCGCTTACCAAAAAGTCGAAGACGACTATCTGGCATCAAAATCGGCATCACTATTTTAAAGTGCAGCAGGCTCAGCTGAACCTATGACAAACGCCTTGGGACCGTGATTCGTGATTGGATCGCGGTTCCAAGGCGTTTGTGTCGCCTGGCACAGCGTGGCAGTCGTGCATCGGCGCAAAAAGCTGTACAATGGAGCGTGACGTTGCGGAATTTTACTGCAATTATGATGTGGGTTTGATATAATTACCGTCAGCAACTTACTAATTGGAAGGAAATGGAACGGTCATGATATATTTTGACAATAGCGCCACCACCAAGGCGCTGCCGGCTGTGCTGGACACGTATCGCAAGGTGTCTGAAGAATTTGCCGGCAATCCCAGTTCACTGCATGCCTTAGGGGATCATGCCTACCAAATGCTGGAAGGGGCGCGCAAACAGATCGCCGACTTGATCCAAGCGCAGCCAGATGAGATCTTATTCACTTCTGGCGGCACGGAAGGGGACAATTGGGTGATCAAAGGCACCGCGATCGAAAAGCGGCCTTTTGGCAAACATTTGATCACTACGCAAGTTGAACACCCGGCGGTCATCAACTCGATGAAGCAGCTGGAAAGCTTGGGCTTTGAGGTGACGTATCTGCCAGTGGATCACCGCGGCTTCATCGATCCGGCAGACTTGAAACAAGCGCTGCGCCAAGACACGATCTTAGTTTCGGTGATGGCTGTCAACAATGAAGTCGGCTGCCAACAGCCTATCGATGCCGTGGCGGCCATCTTGGAAGATTATCCGAATGTGCATTTTCACGTCGATGCGGTGCAAGCCATTGGCAAAGGCTTAATGGCCAGCTTGCGCAATCCGCGCGTGGATTTCATCACATTTTCCGGCCATAAGTTCCATGCCCCGCGCGGCACCGGCTTCATCTATGCCAAGTCAGGCAAGCATATCGCGCCGTTATTGACCGGCGGCGGCCAGGAGCACAACTTGCGCTCTGGCACTGAAAACACCCCGGCGATCGCCGCGATGGCCAAGGCCTTGCGGATCTTGTTGACCGATGAGCCGCAAAAAGTCGCCCGGCAAGCCGCGATCCGTGAGCGCATTGCTACACATGTGCAGCAAAAAGCCAATGTCCACTTGTTTTCGGAGTTGGCGCCAGATTTTGCGCCGCATATCTTGTGCTTTGCGATCCGCGGTGTCCGAGGCGAAACGATCGTGCATGCATTCGAACAACACGAGATCTATATTTCGACCACCAGTGCCTGCTCCAGCAAAAAAGGCACCGAATCCAGCACCTTAGCCGCGATGCACGCCGATCCCAAGCTCGCTACCAGTGCGATCCGGGTCAGCTTAGATGAATATAATACGTTAGCCGAAGCGGATGCGTTCAATGCCGCTTTTGACCAGATCTACGCCAAATTCGGCAAGTTGATGCCGAATGAAGATTAGTCAGTTTTTGAAATAGAAAGGACACTTATGCAATACGACATGATCATGGTGCGCTACGGGGAATTGTCCACCAAAGGCAAAAACCGCAGTGCCTTCATCGGCCGTTTGAACGGCAACATTACCAAGGCGCTGCACGAATATCCAGGCTTGACCATTCGGCCCAAGCGCGACCGCTTGCACATTGAGCTCAATGGCGAAGATTCTGCCGGCGTCATGGCGCGCTTAGGGCAAGTCTTTGGGATTCAAAGCTTCTCGCCTTCAGTCAAGGTGGCCAAAGACATGGATGCCGTCCATGCCCAAGTCTTGGCATTGATGGCAGAAACGGCGCCTCAAGGGGCGACGTATAAAGTCGCCACCAAGCGCAGCGACCATAGTTTCGCCTTGGATACCAATGGCATGAACTTGGATCTAGGCGACTTGTTGACCGACGCGCGGCCGGATCTGCAAGTTAAGATGAAACACCCGGACATTACCTTGCGGGTAGAAGTGCGGCGCGAAGCGATCTATTTAAGTACTACTACGATCCAAGGTGCCGGCGGTTTGCCAGTCGGGACTGCAGGCAAAGCGGTGTTGATGCTCAGTGGCGGGATCGATTCGCCAGTCGCCGGGTATTTGGCCTTAAAGCGCGGCGTGGACATCGAAATGGTCCATTTCTTCAGCCCGCCTTATACCTCTGATAATGCCTTAGCCAAAGCCAAGCAGCTCACCGCCAAGCTGACCCCTTATGTCGGCAGCATCAAGTTCATTCAGGTGCCTTTCACCGAGATCCAAGAAACCGTCAAAGCCGGTGTGCCGGAAGGGTATTTGATGACCATCCAGCGCCGCTTCATGTTGCGCTTAGCCGATTTGATCGCCCATAAACGCAATGCCTTGGCGATCTTCAACGGCGAATCGGTAGGGCAAGTGGCCAGCCAAACCTTGGAGTCGATGGTGGCGATCAATGACGTCACGACGATGCCGATCATCCGCCCAGTGGCGACCATGGATAAAAATGAGATCATCAAAGTCGCCGAAGACATCGATACCTATGACTTATCGATCATGCCTTTTGAAGACTGCTGTACGATCTTTGCGCCGCCGCGGCCAAAAACCAAGCCAAACTTGGAAAAAGCGCGCTATTATGAACAAAAGTTGGATATTGACGGCTTGATCCAGCGCGCTTTAGACGGCATCAAGATCACCGACATCCGCAGTTCGGATGAATTCATGAATCAAGAACAAGATGTCATTGCTGAATTGCTATAAGCCTCAGCAAGGTTGAGTGCCTCTGGTTGACGATCGACGAGATCGTGGACTAGAGGCACTTGTCTGTGTCTGGCGGCAATTGGCCTAGTGTGCCCAGCCAGCGCATCGCAATTGGGCTAGTACCACTTGACCCAGCGTATTGCGGGGGTGCACACTAAAGCTGCCAGGTTCGCTCAGCACTGGTACACATTGCATCATAGGAGGACGCCATGAGCGCTTGGAAACGATATTCAAATATGGTGATCGTGTTCATCGCTTGCGTGGTGGGCCTGTTGGTCATGCCTACAGTTTCGGTCCATGCCGCGCCGGCTGATGCAGGCAAGACTTTGGTCGGCGACTTGCATCTGCCGGCAGCGGTGGTGCAAGTGCTGGTGGCCAATTCAACTGCCAGCTCAGGAGCAGCGATCACCACGGCCCCTGACGCAGTGACAGTAGGCGACGTGGCAACGTGGCAAACCGTCTCTTTGGCTCAGCGCACCGTGAATAATGACGGCTCGGTCACCAGCACCCCCAGTGCGGCAGTGGCGTCGTGGCTGGCGAGCTTGGCACAAACGCCTAGTCCGCAGCATCCCGACGCAGTCGAAAGCGCCGATGTCTTGTTGTGGCAGGATATGGCAGAAAACGCGAATGGGACTTATTCACCAGCTGCGATCTTAGGCGGCAGCATCCCGACCGGCTACGGGCGCAGCCAAGTGTATACCAGCGCGAACATGCCGGTGTTCAACACCTTGATGGCGGTTTTGATGAGTGCGCAAAATGCGCAAGTGATCGATTTGACTGGGATCGTGGGGCAAGTGCAGCCAGCCGCCAACCGGGTGAAAATGTTGGCGATGCTGCAGACGCCGGAGCTGCCGAATTTGCAAGAGTTGGATCTGGGGCACAATATGCTAGGGGACCAAACTGACAGCAACTGGGGGTATTACCGTTTTCGCATGACGACTTTGCACTCAGCTTCAGTACGCAGTTGGGATCTCAGTTATGAAGACTTCTCCTACTTGGATGCCAACATGTTGGCCAATTTAGGGGCGCAAACCCGCAATATCAATTTAGCGTCGAATGTGCTTAAGACCATCAACTATAACAACGGCGGTTATTTAGGCGTCACTGGCGCCGATGGCAGCGTGGATCTCAGCAACAATGATAATCTTTCTTCAGTGGACAGCGACACGTTTTACGTGCTGGCGCATGTGATCGGCATTGGCGGGGATACCATCTTGCCAGATGCCATTGCCAATGCCGTCATCACCAAGGCCCTCACCACCTGGCCCAACATCAACAACTTAGGGGTCAATGCGGTGGCCGATCAGCTGATGGCGGCGACTTTGGCAGAGTTGGCCAATACGCAAAACGCCGCCACCTTGTTGGCGACGCTGCAAGTTGATCAATTGCAAGCCGCTGCTGTTCAAGGCTTAAGCGATGCCGATTTCGCCAAGCTTTGCCAGGTGGTGCCGGCGGATCAAGTCTCAAGATTACAAGCTAAGCGGCAAAAAACCACGCCTAATACCGCTAAGTTGTTAGCCAATGGCAATTGGCTGTTTGGGGCGTATCATATCGGCGAAACCACGACGAGTATCAGCATTCCTCAACAAGTGGTGACCATCAGCGGGACCTTGCCGCCAGGCCAGCGCCTCAGTGTGACCATGTCGCCATGGACGGCAGCCGCGGCCCAATTGGCGCCGGTATTAGGCTTGCCAGCAGGGGCCAACGGCTGGCAAGAGACGAATCTGGAAGTCGATTCGGCAGCGGTAGTGTTGACTAATCCCAATCCCACCGCGATGGATTTTGACCAAACGCTTGCGGGAGTGACCTTAAAGATCCCTGACGCCCAACTGAGTCAGCTGCAGCCGGATACCACTTACACCGGGACATTTACTTGGACATTTGAAGATGTTCCGACCTCTGACACCGGGCATTGAGGGGTGATTGGCGGCGGCTTGCAAGGCATCAAGTTGCTCACCATCACTGCCAACGCGCCGTCGATAACAGTTATCTAAATAAGCGTTGTCACTATTGTTGCAGTGACAACGCTTATTTATGTTTGTAAGGGCCCTCAGCTTGCAGAACTGCGACGAGCTGAATTGAGAAAATTCGCGGCCTGGATGTATGATAGTTGTCCTTAAATGTGTGTTGCATCGCCACGCACAAAACCAGGGGATGCTATCGCGAATAGGTATGGCTTACATGCTCCCATTGTGCAGGCGGGGTGGAAGCATCGCCCATCGCCGTCACCACCTGTACCTGATTATTCGGCAGCGGATTGACGTCTACATTGTAGCGAGAGCCGCCACCAGTGGCGAAGAAGCTCAAGTTGATGCCGTTGCCTTGTTGCTTGGGCAGGGCATATTTATCAACGGCGCGATTGCCATCGCCATCTTTTGCACCAATGACGTAAAGCACCAGCCAACCACGCTCACCAGGCTTGCCAGTGGCGTCTTGCGCTTCTTTAGGCGTGGCATAATCGATCGCTTCACTACCCATTAATTCCTTAGCATGAGCATTAAAGATCGCCACCGCTTCAGCTGTGGTCACTGGCTTGATGGCAGCGGCTCGTGAGCTTGCCGCAGCACTGGCACTAGCAGCGGCACTAGCCGCGGCCTGGGAACTAGCCGCAGCCTGGGAACTGGCAGCGGCTTGGGAACTGGCAGCTGCCTTGGAACTAGCGGCAGCTTTAGCACTGGCCGCAGCTTTAGAACTGGCGGCTGCTTTAGAGCTGGCTTTAGCCTGACGTTTTGACTTTGCCTGGGCTTGTGCTTTTTTGGATGCAGTCTTGGTGCTTGTGGTTGACGCGCTGGTACTGTCTTTGGCGTTATCGGTCCCACACGCAGCTAAAGCCAGCACTGTACCGGCGACTGCCAGCAGCGTGCCCAGTTGTTTGATTTTTGTATGTCCCATCCAGATTTTCCTCCACCATTGATATGTTCAGTGGGAACGATTCTGCGATCCGCACTGATAAAAATTATTATGACAAAACCATACAAAGCATACTAAATAGTATGCTAATAAACAAGCGTTATAATTGATTCTTCTATAAATCGACGCTGATACAGGAAAGAAAACGCTACGCTTTAACAGTGTGATCATGTCGCAGTGGACGGCAGCCGTGGCCTAGTCGGCGCCGGTATTAGGCTTGGGCCAACGGCTGGCAAGAGACGAATCTGGCAGGCGACTCGCAAGCCGTTGGTGTTGACCGAACGCTTGGGGGAGTGACCTTAAAGATCCCAAATATCCAGCTGAGTCAGCTGCAGCCGGATACCACTGACACCAGGACATTTACTTGGACATTTGCAGAAGTTTTGACCGCTGACACCGGGCATTGAGGGGTGACTGGCGGCGGCTTGCAAGCGCCGCCAATGCCGCCGATCGGGCATGAAAGCGATTTTTTGTTTGTAATTTCACAAGAGGCGTGCTAGACTGTTTATGTGAACCAATGCACACACTTGGAGGTGGCAATATGGTCGACGCGAAGTCAAAAGTATCCAAGGCGACGATCAGGCGCATCCCGTTGTATTATCGGGCCGCGCAACAGATGCAACAACAAGGAATCCGGCGCGTGCGCTCGGATAAACTCGCAGAGATGATCCACATTCCGTCGGCCACGATCCGGCGCGATTTTTCCAGCTTTGGTGAACTAGGCAAAAGCGGTTATGGGTATTCGGTGGCTACGTTGGTCGCAGAATTTGGCAAATTGCTGGAAGTGCAATCATCTGAAGACATGGTTTTGATCGGCGTTGGCGGCTTAGGGGCGGCTTTGGTCGAAAATAACTTCCGGCGCAACCCAGATTTGAACATCGTCATCGCTTTTGATCAAGATCCGGCGAAGGTGGACACGATCGTCGCCGGGGTGCCGGTGTATGATTTTGCCGAATTCAATGAGCGCTTGCCGCATGGCGTGCAAACCGCGATCGTCGCAGTGCCCAGTGCGGCACAGCCGCAAGTCATCCCGATCTTAGAAGATGCCGGGATCAACGCGATCTTGACGTTTGCGCCGCAGCCGGTGGCTTGCAAGCCGACGACGACGATCCGCTATATCGATTTGACCTCTGAATTGCAAAGCTTGTTGTTTGTGGCCCACCAAAAACACAAAGGCTAGGCGTTGACGCCAGTCAGGGCTTAGCTTATAATGCGGGTAATGCGTTGAACAAGAGGGTCGTGTTTGAGGTTTTCAGCGACGAGGCGGGTGGTGTGAGTCTCGAGCGTCAAATGCGACTGTAGCTTGCGAGCTGCCTGCCTGAATCAGTAAGGCCGGCCGGCACCGTCGTTAACCGGTCTTAAGTGGAGGCATGGCCTCAATTTAGGTGGTACCGCGAGTTGACTCGTCCTAATTTTTTTAGGGCGAGTTTTTTTGTTCCGAATAAGATGGAGGTTCATTATGACAGAAGAATTAGCACCAAAATTCGACCCTCAAGCCGTCGAAGCTGGCCGCTATGAGAAGTGGCTGGAACAAGGCGTTTTCAAGCCTTCTGGCGACAAAAAAGCCAAGCCTTACAGTATCGTTATCCCGCCGCCAAACGTCACCGGCAAACTACATCTCGGCCATGCTTGGGACACCACCTTGCAAGATATGCTCATTCGCCAAAAGCGGATGCAAGGCTTTGATACCTTATGGCTGCCAGGGATGGACCATGCCGGCATCGCCACGCAAGCAAAAGTGGAAGCCAAGCTGCGCAAAGAAGGCATCACCCGTTATGACTTAGGCCGCGACAAGTTCGTGGAAAAAGTCTGGGAATGGAAAGATGAATTTGCGGCCACCATCAAGACCCAATGGGGCAAGATGGGCTTGAGTTTGGATTATTCCCGCGAACGCTTCACCTTGGATGCCGGCTTGTCTAAAGCCGTGCGCAAAGTCTTCGTTGATCTGTATAACAAAGGCTTGATCTATCGCGGCGAATACATCGTCAACTGGGATCCGCAAGCGCGCACTGCTTTGTCTGATATCGAAGTGATCCATGAAGATGATAAAGGCGCTTTTTATCATTTGATCTATAAGTATGCCGATGGCACTCCTGGCGGCATCGAGATCGCTACGACTCGGCCGGAAACCATGTTTGGCGATACCGCCGTGGCGGTCAACGCCCATGACGCGCGTTATCAAGACGTGATCGGCAAAACGGTCATTGTACCAGGCGTTGGCCGTGAAATTCCGATCATCGCCGATGAACACGCCGATCCTGAGTTTGGGACCGGGGCCGTGAAGATCACGCCTGCGCATGACCCAAATGATTTCCAAGTCGGCAACCGGCATGATTTGCCGCGCATCAATTGTATGAATGATGATGGCACCATGAACGAAAATGCCGGCAAGTACCAAGGTCAAGATCGCTTTGAATGCCGCGACAACTTGGTCAAAGACTTGCAAGCCAGTGGCGATCTGATCAAGATCGACCCGATCGTCCACAGTGTCGGCCATTCCGAACGCACCGGCGTGCAAGTCGAAGCGCGGCTTTCCACCCAGTGGTTTGTGAAGATGAAGCCATTGGCTGAAGCATCGATCAAGAATCAAGCCACCGACAATAAAGTCAATTTCGTGCCGGAACGCTTCGAACACACCTTCTTGAACTGGATGAACAACATTCATGACTGGGTTATTTCCCGTCAGCTGTGGTGGGGGCATCGGATCCCAGCTTGGTATAACAAGACTACCGGCGAAATGTATGTCGGCATGGAAGCGCCAAAAGACGCTGACAACTGGGAACAAGATCCTGATGTCTTAGATACTTGGTTCAGCTCCGCCTTGTGGCCATTTTCCACGATGGGCTGGCCTGATACCGATGCGGCTGACTACCAGCGTTATTATCCGACTGACACCTTGGTCACCGGCTATGACATCATTCCCTTTTGGGTCGCACGGATGATCTTCCAAGGCCTGGAATTCACCGGCCAGCGGCCATTTAAGAACACCTTGATCCACGGATTGATCCGCGACGAACAAGGCCGCAAGATGTCCAAGTCCTTAGGCAATGGGATCGATCCGATGGATGTCATTGACAAGTATGGGGCGGATGCGTTGCGGTGGTTCTTGGTCAACGGCTCAACGCCTGGCCAAGATACCCGCTTTTCTTGGAAGGCGATCGGTGCTTCTTGGAACTTCATCAACAAGATCTGGAACATGTCGCGGTTTGTCTTGATGAATCTTGAAGATACTAAAGCCGATGCCCAACCGGACCCAAGCACTTTTGATTTGTCCGATCAGTGGATCTTTGCCCGCTTGAATCAAACCATTGCCAGTGTTACGGCGAAATTTGATAAGTTCGAATTTGGCGAAGCGGAACGGGATCTGTATAACTTCATCTGGAACGAACTGGCAGATTGGTACATCGAAATGTCCAAGGAAGTGTTATACGGCGAAGACGAAACTGCCAAGGCGGCCAAGCGCGTCAACTTGCGCTATGTCTTAGACCAAGTGCTGCGCTTGCTGCACCCGATCATGCCGTTTGTCACCGAAAAAATCTGGCTGACGATGCCGCACATTGGCGAATCTATCGTCACGGCCAGCTATCCAGTGACCAACACCGCGTATGAAAATGACGACGCGATCGGCCAAATGGAAGCGATCATCGACTTGATCCGTGCTGTGCGCGGGATCCGCACGGATGTCAACGCCCCATTATCCAGCCCGATCGACGTGCAGATCAAGCTGCAAGATGCCAGCTTGGAACCGATCTTCAAGGCCAACTTTGATTTCATTGACCGCTTTGTCCACTCCAAAGGGTATGAAGTCGGCACCGATTTGGATACCCCAGCCTTAGCTGCTTCGGCAGTGATCAATGGGGCGACGATCTATGTGCCATTAGCGGAATTGATCGACTTAGACGAAGAAATCGCTAAGCTGACCAAAGACGCCAAGAAGCTGGAACAAGAGATCACCCGCTTCAACAAGAAACTCGGGAATGCCGGCTTTTTAGCCAAGGCGCCAGCGGCTGTTGTTGACGAGCAAAAGCAAAAGTTAGCCGACGCGCAAGCCAAGCTTGACGCCACTAACGCTCGGATCCAAGAATTACAAGCGGCAAAATAGCCCCCAAAGCACGGCTGCGCAACACTGGCAGCCGTGTTTTTTTGTGATTTTCAGCGCGTTTTGGAATCTGAAATTGGTGTGCATCTGGCTACCACTTTTCCGGCACTTGATGCTAAGCTATTGGTGGGGCGCAGAAATGTGTTGAAAATGCTTGCATTTAGTAAGTGATCCGCTATAATGAATATGTTGATACTTATAAAAAGTAAGTTACGGAGGCAAGAGTTATGACGAAGATCAATGCAGCAGACGCCATGTTGAAAGTCATCGAAAGCTGGGGGGTCAAAAACATCTATGGTTTGCCCGGCGGGTCGTTTGATTCGACGATGAACGCGATTTATAACCGGCGGGAGACCTTGAATTATGTGCAGGTGCGCCATGAAGAAGTTGGGGCGTTAGCCGCTGTTGGGGAAGCCAAAGTTACCGGCAAGATCGGCGTGACCTTTGGCTCTGCCGGCCCTGGTGCGGTGCATTTGCTCAATGGGCTGTATGATGCGCAATATGATCATGTGCCTGTCCTGGCTTTAGTCGGGCAAGTGCCGACGGCTGCGATGAACACCGCGTTTTTCCAAGAGATGAATGAAAACCCGATGTTTGCTGATGTCTCCGTGTATAACCGCACCGCCATGACGGCTCAGCAGCTGCCGGCAGTCGTGGATGAAGCGATCCGCCAAGCTTATGAGCACAAAGGCGTCGCGGTGATCACGATCCCTAAAGACTTAGGCTGGCAGGAAATCGACGACAATTACGTTTCCAGCGCGTCGCTGTATCAAGCGCCGATCATGCCAGAGCCTGATCTCAAGCGCGTAGATGCCGCCTTAGACATCTTAAAAGCCGCTAAGCGGCCGATCATGTATGTGGGCCAAGGCGCACGCGGCGCCAGTGATGACTTGATCGCCTTATCTGAAAAGCTGCATATCCCGATCGTTGTCACCGCTTTGGCGAAAGGGATCGTGCCAGATTCTTACAAGGCCAACATGGGCTCTGCCGGGCGGGTCTCGTCTAAGCCTGGCGTTGAAACGGCGCGCAGTGCCGATGCCGTCTTGTTCTTAGGGTCTGATTTCCCATTCCAGCCGTACTTCATCGCCCCAGATGCCAAGTACATTCAAGTCGACATCGACTCCAGCAAGCTTGGCCGCCGCCATCATGTCGACGTGGCGATTTTAGCCGATGCCAAAAAGACCATTCAAGCCTTGTTAGATCGTTCTGAAGCATTGCCGGAAACCCCATGGTATCGGGCAGCCTTAGCCAACAAGCAAAATTGGACCGACTGGATCGCCAGCTTTGCCGAAGACGACAGCACGCCGTTGCGGGTCGAACCCGTCTTTAAGGCGATCAATGACATGGCCACCGATGATGCGATCTTCCAAGTCGATGTGGGTAACGTGACGATCAATGGGATGCGCTATTTGTTGGCCGACCAACAGCAGCGCTTCACTACCAGCGGCTGGTATGCCACGATGGGTTATGCCTTGCCGGCTGCGATCGGGGCCAAGAGCGAATATCCTGATCGCCAAGTGTGGTCGATTTCCGGGGATGGCGGCTTTGCCATGGTCATGCAAGACATTTTGACCCAAGTGAAGTACCATTTGCCGATCATCAACGTGGTGTTGACCAATGAAAGCTTAGGCTTTATCGAAGCGGAACAAGACGACACCCACCAGCCGCACTCTGGGGTCGACTTGATCGATGCCGATTACGGGGATGCCGCGACTGCCTTAGGTGCTCAAGGCTTTGAAGTGCATAATTTGGCCGAGTTGAAGCAAGCCTTTGCCGCTGCCAAAAACGCGACCGGTCCAGTGGTGATCGATGTTAAGATCAGCGACTTGCGGCCGATCCCAGTCGAACAGCTGGTCTTGGATAAAAAGACGCAAGATCCTGAAGCCGTCGATGCCTTCGTCGAAAAGTACAGTGCCCAAAGCTTGATCCCGCTGCGGCAGCTGCTTGAAGACGCGCAGCAACAATAATTTAGATAATTGCCGGTCCTTTCAAGGGCCGGCTTTTTTGATAGAATAAGAAAAACGATAGGAGGGGTGTCGATGCCACAAAAACCTTTAGCAGCATACACCGTTGATATTCCCAAAGTGGCGGCGCTGCTAGCAGATCAGCCGCAAATGCAGGCATTTTTTAACGCGCTGACCCCAGGCTACCAGCGAGAATGGGCCCGCTTCATCTTTGGCGTTGCCAGCGACGCGACGAAGCAAGCGCATCTCGCTAAAATGCTGACCGTGTTTGAAGCAGGTTATAAGTCAAAGCGCGCGTATGATTCGCGCAAGCAATAAAAACCGGACCAGCGCGGATTGCGCCGGTCCGGTTTTTATTGCCGCTTTTGCAATTCGGCGATCAAAGCGTCTTCATCAGCAAAAATCGCCCCATTGAGCTTGATCAAGCCGACGGTGTACAAATTAAGGTAATGGAACTGATTTTCCGCGATGGTTTGGAGCGCCTCAAGCTTTTTGGGGTTGGCAGCACCCAGGCGGCGCGAGTCGGTATATAAGCCTAAGATGGGGATGTTTTTGGCATAAGCGACGCCGATTTCGCTGGCGACACCGGCATCGATCACCGGCCCATCAAGGACCGCCAGCATCAAGTCAGCGCGTAAGACTTCCTGCGTGTCCGCTTGAGCGATCATTTTGGCGTCTGCATAGGCCTGCTTGTCGTTGATCGCGGCGTTTTCTTGCGGGAGATAAATATCCAAGCTGGGCAGCGCTTGGCGCAAGCGCGCGACTAAGCGGGCATTGAAATCAAAATCGGCGCGGGAGAATAAGGCATTGGCAAAATAAACGTGCATGAATAATCCTCCTAAGGGTTTACCGTCATGATAGCATAATTTGGCTGTTTAGCAGTGAGCATGTTTGGTAAACTAGCACTAGTAAGAGGAGGGGATTACATGTTAGAGGTGCATGACCTCACGAAGACATTCGGGTCAATGACTGCGGTGTCACATGAGAGTTTCACCATTCAGCCTGGGGAGATCATGGGGCTGATCGGGCAAAATGGGGCGGGGAAAACCACGACGTTTCGGATGCTGTTGAATTTTTTGACCCCAGATTCCGGGACCATCATGTGGAATGGGCAGCCGCTGACGGCCAAGGCCTACGACCAAATTGGGTATTTGCCAGAAGAGCGCGGCTTGTATCCGAAGATGCGGGTCGAGGAGCAAATCGTGTATTTTGCGCGCTTACGCGGGATGAAAACTGCGGCGGTTAAAGCGCAGATCCCAGCATGGTTGGATCGGTTTCAAGTCAAAGGCAAGCGCACAGATAAGATCAAGGATCTCAGCAAAGGCAACCAGCAAAAAGTGCAGCTGATCGCGACTTTGATCCATATGCCGAAACTGGTGATCTTAGACGAGCCGTTTTCCGGGTTGGATCCAGTCAATGCCAGTTTGTTGCAGGCGGGCATCGAAATGCTGCGCGATCACGGCGCGGCGATCATTTATTCCAGCCATGATATGGGGAATGTTGAAGCGATCTCGGATCATTTGGTGATGCTGCGCAATGGCGAAGTGGTGCTTAACGGTACCGTAGACGCCATTCGCCAAAGTTTTGGCCGCACGAAGCTGTTTTTGGAATCACCATTGACCAAACAACAGCTGCAAGCCACCCCAGGGGTGGTGCAAGTCGTTGCTCATGGCAGCGGGTTTGAGTTGACCTTAAGTGATCCGGCGGTCGGCAAAACGTTGTTTGCCCAGGCGACGGCCAATGGCTATATTCCAGAATTTCGCCAGGCGCCGCCGACTTTAGATGAGATCTTCCGGATGAAAGCAGGTGCCGCACATGCCTAAGTTTTGGGTGGTATTTTCGCAAGTTTATAAGAAAAATCTGCACAGCGGGTCCTGGTTATTCCTAGTGTTATCGCCGCTGGTGTTTGCAGCGCTGGCCGGGTTAATGGGTTATTTTATCGCCCAAAATGTGCAGCCGGCCCAAGTCGCCGTCGTCAGCTCAACGCCGGCATTGCGTCAAGCCATCGTCAAGACCAGTGATGATCAGGTGCATTTTCGCGGCTATGCCAGCGCCGCCAAAGCCAATACCGCATTGAATCATGAAACCTTGGATGGGATCTTGACGGTGACCACGACCCCGGCGATCGGTGCGCATTATGTCGAGCGCAGCAATGCTGACCAATCAGTGGATACGACCACGCTAACGGCGACGTTGTCCCGGTTGAAATTGCAACAAACCGCCGCCCAGCTGCATTTGACTGCCGGACAATTGGCAGCGCTGCTGAGTCCTGCTAAAGTGACCACGAAAACTGTCGCGATCGAAAACGGCAAGCAAGTGGCCAAAAACGACACCGCTGCGGCAGTCAATCGCGGGTTTGCGATGGTCTTGACGGTTTTCATCATGATCATCACCATGGTCTATGGGTCGATCTTAGCCCAAGAGATCGCCACGGAAAAAGGCTCGCGGATCATGGAGATCTTGTTGTCATCCGTCAGTGCGACCACCCAATTTTTCGGGAAACTCGCCGGGATCTTGGCGTTATTGGTCACGCAAATCGTGGTCTATGTCGTCGCCGGCGGCTTGGCGTGGTTTTTCCTGCGCGAGCGTGATTTTGTCAAAGGCTTATTGGCGCAAGTTGACTTGAGCGTCTTAGCGTCGCCGATCACGCTGATCGCCGTCTTATTCTTCGTGATCGGGGTGATGACTTATGCGGTGTTGGCGGCGTTGACTGGGTCTTTGGTGTCCAACCAAGAGCAAGTGCAAACGGCGGTGATGCCCATTTCCATGTTAGGCTTGGCCGGCTATTTTCTGGCCATGATCGCCCAAAGCGGCGATTCCTTACTGGTCCAAGTGGCCAGTTATGTGCCGTTTTTAAACATCACGGTAATGCCGGTGCAGCTGGCGTTAGATCATGTGGGCTATGGCGCGGCTTGGACGTCGTTGGTGATTGCTGGCGTATTTTTGATCGGCTTTACCTGGGTCGTCGTCGGGGTCTATCGCAGCAACGTCTTAGTGTATTCTGATGCCGGCTTCATCAAGCGCTTGCGCACCAGCTTGAGCATTTGGCAAGCAGAGCGGCATCCGCGGGCTTAACCATCCCAATGAAAAACGCCTTGGCGCCGCGATTCGTTCGCGGTTTCAAGGCGTTTTTGTTGCTGACGGGACATTTAAAGCACGCAACTAGCCGCAGCAGTTTGCATCACGTTTTGGCTGGCTGCAGTTCGCTGATCACGCCCAGCAAGGCTTCTGCTGCATCGTGATAATCTTGCAACTGCCCGGCAAATTCGGCGTTAAAGCCGGCTAAGCCGCCGGCGACAAAGGCGTATTCGTATTGATATACCGCTTCATAAGCGGTGGTGAAGCGGATCAGGTGATCATGGTCGTTGGCCAGTTGCAAGGCCAGCTGGATCACGCGCATATCCGTATAGGCCAGTTCGAATTGGATCGCCCAAGCGCGCATAAACTCGTGTTGCGCTTGAATATGCAAAAAATGATGATCCGTGGTCCAAGCTAAGCGTTTTAAGGAATCTTTGACATCAAGCATCATCGCCACCCCCTCCTTAGCTCAAGGATACCGCTAACAAGAGCGGATCTGGTTAGGTAAGCGGGTATTGCATTGGGGTATGCAAAAGCGGCATACCTAAAGGCATGCCGCTTTTGATGGTTTAATGGCGCTTGTTCCGCCGCAAGATCAAGTTGAGCAAAAAGCCAATGATGATCAGCACTGCCAACCCGTCGATCACCAGCCACAACCAGTGTTTCCAGTTGATGAAGTGAGCGACTTTGGTGTGCTTGACGGTATTTTTGGTGACGGTGAAATGCCGGTCGAAGGACCACTGGCCGTTGTCGGCTTTGATCTTCAGCTGCAAGCGGTATTTCCCAGCGGCTAAGGCCCGATTGGCTTTGGTGGCCAAGTGATAGTCAAAGCGATTCGAGGGGGCAAAATTCAAGCCCGCTTGTTCAGTGGCGGCGACCACTTTGCCGTGTTCATCCGTCACTTTAGCAGTGAGATGCACCGTACCGATGATCACCGGCTGGGTGTTGGCTAAGGTGATCGCCACATGCGGCAGGTGATTTTGACTGGCATATTTGGCGCCATGGTAAGTCAAGTGCGGGGTGATCTTGGCATGGTTTTCCGTCAACGAAACGCCGATCACATAATTGGCCAAGTTGGCAAAGCCGCCTTGTTTTTGCGCGGCTTGCGCGGCGGTCAGCGAGCGGACGGAAAATGCGCCTAAGACTAACCCGTTAAATGGCGTCTGCGGGGTAGTCACCGTGAAGGCGACGGTTTGCGTGTGACCCGCCGGGATCGTGACAGTCGCCTTGGTGCGCTCTGGCAGCAGATCACTAAACGCGACGTGCTTGGGGGCGGTTTTGGCAGCGCCTTGATTGTAAGTGATGATCCCGTTGGAGTTGGTGACCGCATTGGCGGCTTGCACCATGAACGTCTGCGGGGTCTTGGCACTGTTGGTGACAGCAACCGACAAGGTGCGCGTGGTGTTGGGCTTGAGCGTTAAGTCAAAATGCGATTGACCGCTGGCTTGTCGCTTGGCAGCACCGCTTGGGCCGAAAAATTATTCACCGTGGCGGCATGCGCCGGCTGCGGCGCCATGGCCACCCACATTCCGGCCAGCAAGGGGATCAGGCGCAATAAAAAGCGTGACAAATGTGACATCGCGGTTCCTTTCGTCAAAAAATAGCAACTAGGGCTAATCGCAAAAGCGTCCTGAGGCTGCGCGCAGTGCGCATCGCAGCCCCAGGACGTTTGTTGGACCAGCCGATCAGTTAGCGGCTGAAGTCGTTTGCGTATCGCTTAAGTACCAGTTCACATCAGCAGAGTAGGTTTTGGGCATGTTGATGCCGGACAGGTTCAAGCCTAAATTGTTGAACTTGAGATCCCAAACACCGATCCCAGCGCCTTTGGCTGCAGTCAACAGCGGGGCTTCAGCCGCATCACCGGCTTCGACTTGCGTGGTGTTGGTAGTGGCTGGGGCAGCGCCCACTTGGGTGCCGGCAGCGGCAAAGGTCGCCGAGTTGCCGCTCCAGCTCATCATGCCAGTACTGCCAGCATCAAAAGCACCCAGGTTCATGCTGAGATTCCAGCCGGCACCGGAATCACGCGTGTCGCTGACTTCAGCAACAGAATCAGCCGTCCCGGCGATCTTATTGCCGGCTAAGGCTGAAAGGGTGGTCGAATCAAAAGTGAAGTTTGGTGCCTTGGTCAAGGTCAACGCGCCATCTTTATTAGTGGTAATGTCGATAGTCGCCTTGGTGGTTTGCGTCGGTGTCGTTTCTGCAGCGGCAACTGGCGTGGTGGCCACTAATGCCAATGCCCCAGCGATCGTGACTAAGCCAGTTAAAGCAAATGTATATTTCATGGGTATTTTCCTTTCACGTGTTGAATTGCACACAAACAAATTGAGCTCTCCGTGTCTCCATGATTAGTTTAACACGTAAATCAGTAAGTACAAACTTTTTGATAAAAATACTCATAAAAAATCGCTTCCACTGAGAAACTTGCCATTACCACCGGCGGCCGTACCTGCTCTGCCAACAATAATTATTATGCTTTACGCGTGAACTTCACCACTGCTTCACAGCGGGCAGTTTGCGGGAACATGTCGATGGATTGGATATAATCGACTTGCCAATCGCGGCTTAACGCCACTAAGTCGCGGGCTAACGTCGACGGGTTGCAGGAAATATACACAAAACGCTTCGGCTTGGCTTTCAGCAAAGCGGCAATGAAGCTGGGGTCCAATCCGGCCCGCGGCGGGTCAACGATCACCGCATCCGGATGAAAGCCTGCTTGCAGCCACTGCGGAAAGACGGTTTCGGCTTTGCCGAGTTCATAATGCGCATTGGTGATGCCATTTAAAGCGGCATTGGCGTTGGCGTCGGCGACTGCTTCGGGGATGGTTTCCATGCCGCGCACAGTTTTGGCTTGATGGGCCAAGCTCAAGCCGATCGTGCCGACGCCAGCATACGCGTCGACCAGCGTGTCGTTTGGCTGCAAGTCCAAGGCTTCAAGCGCCACTTGGTAGAGTTTTTCGGTTTGTTCCGGGTTCAATTGTAAAAAGGCTTGCGGCGACAGCTGGAATTGTTTGCCCATGATGGTTTCAATCACATAAGGGGCACCAGCCAATAATTTGGTTTCCGGGCCCCAAACCATGCTGGTTTTGCCCGGATTGATGTTTTGCGCGATCGAAACCACTGCCGGCAAGGTTTCGGCGATCCCTGCCAGCAGCTGGGCGGTATGCGGCAGCTTTTTAGAATTCGTGACGAAAGTGACTTGCGCTTGGCCGCGGGTGGTTTCGCGCACCACTAAGGTCTTCACGATGCCGCTGTTGGCGGCTTCATCGTAAATCGGCACGGCTAAGTCTTCCAATAATTGGCATAGCTGGGTAATGATCTGCATGGTCAAAGGCCGCTGCGTGGCAAAAGTGGTCAACGGCACCAAGTCATGGGAATTAGGGGCATAAAGCCCGGCGCGCACATGCCCGTCGACCACCCGCACCGGAAATTGGGCTTTGTTGCGGTAATGCATGGGATGCGCCGCGCCAATGGTCGGACGCAGCTGATAATGCTGCCAGCCAGCCGGCTTGAATTTGGCCAAGGCTTGGCTGACCACATCGGATTTGAACCGCAATTGCGCGGGGTAGGCGAGATGGCCTAACTCGATGCCGCCGATTTTGCCCCATAACGGGTCGATTGGCGGGATGCGGTCAGGGGAGGCTTTTTTCACCCGGTGGCAGCGGGCTTCTAAATAGCGGTCGTGGATCTTAGTGACTTCTGCCACGACCACTTCACCAGGCAAGGCGCCGGTGACGAAGGTGATCTTGCGCTTGAAGTAGCCAATGCCGTTGCCATTGATGTCCAAGCGCTTAATGGTCAGCGGAAAACGCTGGCCCAAAGTGATTTCTTCCATACTAATCTCCTTAAATTGTCTATGGCTATCATACCTTGCCCAACAACCGCGCACAACGGCAGGTTATTTGCTATAATTAAGAGCACACAAGGGGGACCTTATTTTGAAGATCTATTACGCCAACAGTTTATCCAAGCGCATGCAAGCCACAGTATGGGTGAATGATCAAGTTTACACCATCCAAAATGCCAGTCACATCGACGTGCCGGTGCGGCGCGGCGATACCGTTTTGTATCGCGTCGGCAAGTTCGCCGCCAAGCGGCCGCTGCACTTCCAATCGCCAGACGCCCAATTCACCATTGAAACCAATAAGCGCCTGCAAAGTACTTACATGGCCGGTTTATTGGTGTTGATCATGGCCTTATGGTTTATGAAGCAAACCAGTTCATTATGGGTCACCATCTTGTTATTGGCCTGTGTGGCTGGTTATGAGCTCAGCAACTATTTTTATGGGTATACCGCCAAACCCGTACATTAACGGCGGCTAAATAAAAGCGGCTTTGCAAGGCGTCCCGGTCGGGTGCCTTGCAGAGTCGCTTTTATTGTTGGGCTTGTTTGAGGTTTTTAAGGTGGTGGCGGCGGGCTAATTCCGCATAGAGGCGGTAATAATCTTCTTCTGCCGCGGTGCTTTGCCACTGGATCACATCGGCGTGTTCAGGGCCGTAGTAATCTATGATCAAATTCGGGCTGGTCAGCGTGGTGATGATCACATCCGGATCGGCATCGTCTTGGGCCGTGGCCAGCTTGACGAAGCTGACGCCGTCTAAAAAGGCTAACAAATCGCGCAAGGTAAAGGTGCCAGGCTCCACCAACACAGCGATACACAGCTGGTGGTCCGCATCCAATTGCGGAAAGTCCGGTCGAATGATCCCGTAAAGCAAGCGCCGCATCAAGCCGACAAACGGCTTGAATACGACAGTGTCGCCTTCAAGCAAGTCAAAATATTGGGTGATCAGTTCTGGCAAATGCCCAAACGTACTGGCGGTGCGGTCTTCATCATAAAAATCCAGCCGCTTGCTAAAATCGCCGCTAAACAGCCAAAAGCTATAGGTCATCCGGTATAAGTTGGCCCGCAACAAGTCATGGGCAGGCAGGCGCTCGTCGCTGGCAGCAGGCGGCGTTTGGGTCACTAAGTAGGCGATCAAGCCATCGGCAAAGTGCGCCACGGCATCATTGCGATGTTGAAAATGATCCAGCAGCCATTGGTCGGTACGCGTCAAATGGCCTTGCAGCGAGAGAAAATGGATCCGGCAAAAATAAAAGAAAGCCGATTCCATTTGGGCATCTGCCGGCGGCGTCGGGGTCAGCACCAGCGGCAGCGTCATCAAATCAGGCGCTTGTAAAATTGCCTGCAGTCGAGGGACTAGCGGCAGCGGATGGCCTTGCGTCAAGCGAATGCGCTGCACGCCTAAAGCCAATAGATCTTGTTTGGCTTCATGTTCGGGTTGATTGAACCAAGCATCAGGCGCCGCTTGGTGAAATTGGGTCGCCAACGCGACGGTTTCATGATAATGCGCATCCCCAAAAGGCCAGCCTACGCCGCGATAAGCCAAGACAAAGAAGTTGATCATGACCATGCGAATACGCAACTCACTGCCTTCTGGCGCCCAAGTCGAGGTATTCAACGCCACGCCTTTAGACTGCAAGTAAGTCTTGAAGCCCTCTACGCGCCGGCGTAAAGTGGAGATACTAAGATCGTTTTGTGCGCAAAACTGATGGACATCTGGATTTTCCGCTTTAAACGCGTAATCAAAGAAATTAAACGCCATACTGTCGCGGAGCAAATGAAAGCGATACTGATCGACCGTCACATCCACGCCCAGCTTTTGAAACGCCTCTTCATCCGCGATCGGCACCGTTGCGTCGGTCATCGCTTGCAAGTCTGCCATGATGTCTTGAAATTCATTGTAGGCCTGTGAGTAGCTTAACTGAGCTTCTTGGCTCAACCGGTTGACGGTAAAATCCGTGTTTTGTAGCGCCTTTAAGACGCGGTACACGCGATAATTGATCGTGGATCGCTTATCGAAAAAGTAAGCTTCAAACATCCTTAGTCTCCCTCACACTCTGTTAACAGATAGTATACCACACCTTAAATATTAAGAAGGTTTTCGATGATGCCCAAAATCACACAGATCACCACTCAAAAACGCCCTGGCCGCTACAATATTTTCTTGGATGGCCATTATGCCTTTCCCGTCAGTGAAAGCACCTTGATCAAGTTTCGTTTGGCCAAGGGGATGGCAATTGACGCCGAATTGGAACAACAGCTCAAAGCCGCAGAAGTTACGGCCAACGCCAATAGCCTGGCGTTAGATTACCTCAGCCACCAACCGCGCACGATCAAAGAAGTGCACCAAAAGCTGGCTGAAAATGAGCTGCCTGAACCGGCGATCCAAGCGACCATTGCTCGCTTGATCGACTTGCACTACCTCGACGATGCCCAATACGCGCGCGGGTATTTGCATGACAACTTGCACTTAGGCGATAAAGGCCCTAAGGTCATGACCACCAAGTTACGCCAAAAAGGCATCGATGCCAATACCATCCAAGACGCCTTGGCCACGATCGCTGATGCCGACTGGCAAGCAGCCGCCTTGCGCGTAGGGCAAAAAGCGGCGAAGCACTATGCCCGCTTGCCATTTCACACCACCCTCCAAAAAACGCGTTTGACCATGATCCAAAAAGGCTTCACCAGCGAGATGGCCAACGCGGTGATGGCCGAATTGGACTTGCAGCCGGATACCGATGGGGAAGCCGAGCGTTTACAAAAAGAAGCGGCCAAGCAGTGGCGGCTCAAACACCGCTATAGCGGCTATGATCGCCGCCAGCGCGTTAAACAAGCCTTATATCGCAAAGGCTTTCAACTAGACGCCATCGACAAGGCGCTGGCTGCATTAGAACAAGCAGCAGACTGATCATCGCCGCTTGAGGCGCAAATACGCCGGCAGCGGCCTTTAGAGTGTTATTATTGCTGGCAGGTCGGGTTTGGCGTTAAAGTGCTGGACCATTTTTCCAAGCGCCAGTGAGGTCAGGCGCCAGTGCATAAAACCGTGTTGGTTCAGGCACGGTTTTTTGTTATACTTATGGCGTACAGATCAATAGGAAGCTGGTTTAGTATGCGGATACCTAAAGAAGGCGATTCGTTCGCCATCCAAAGCTACAAGCATGACGGTAGCCTGCACCGCACGTGGCGAGACACGATGGTACTCAAGACCAGCGAAGATGCATTGATCGGTTGTAACGATCACACCTTAGTGACCGAAAGCGATGGCCGGCGGTGGTTGACCCGCGAGCCGGCGATCATATATTTTCACAAGCATTACTGGTTCAACGTGATCGCAATGATCAGAGAAGGCGGCGTGTCGTATTATTGCAACCTCGCGACCCCGTATACCATGGATCAAGAGGCGTTGAAGTATATCGACTATGATCTTGACGTCAAGGTGTTCCCAGACGGGGAAAAGCGCCTGTTAGACGTCGACGAATATGAGGCGCACCGGCGCAAGTGGCAGTATCCTCAAACCACTGACCGGATCTTAAAAGCCAATGTCAAAGTCTTAGTCGACTGGATCAATCATGGTAAAGGCCCATTTTCACAGGCTTATATCGACTTGTGGTACAACCGTTACTTGCAACTCTCCCACCGGGTGTAGACCCGCGCACAAAAAGCCAGGTGTTTGCCTGGCTTTTTGATTGGTTATAGAAAGGAAAACATGATGACAGAATTGATCGACCAACCAGAGCAAAGTTTCATCGGCCGTGTATACACCCCAGAAGACCTGGATCAGCAAGGCACGTTTGCCGCTTGTTGGGAAGAATTTGAACAAGCCGGGTACTTTGCGGCGTTAGATGCCCAAACCAGCCAGCCCAACCGCACCTATTTGCTGATCTTCAACCCTTATGGGGCTTTTCAGTATTGGATCGGCAGTGTTTTAGGCCCAAATGCCCAAGCACCAGCAGGCTTGGAAAAACTGCACTTGGCCAAAGGGCAAAGCGGGGTCGTGGCAGAAGAGGCTAACGCGGTACTGAGCATGCTGCCGGTGGCAACGACTTATATGAAGGGCCTGGAAAAACTCGAAAAAGCCGGTTTCCCATTGCCTAATCACATTGGGCAAACCGATCAGCCGTATTATTTAGAGCAATATCTGCTCGCTGACGAACAGGTGACCCAGGTGCGCCATATTTTATATATCAACTTGGAGCAGTTGACCGGCTATGATGAATTTGACTGAAAAAGCCTGCTAGCTCAGGGTAAAACGGTGGTTGCGTAAAAAAACGCAGCCACCTTTTTTTGCATTGTGAATTTCGTCACTGGTATGCGTAATATTTTTTTGCTCAGTATTACTCATGAATTGTGGTTTGCCGCATCTTAATCACCGGCTTGTCCTCACCTATACTGATACTTGTAAAAACCCTTAACTATGTACCAGCTATTATTTGTTCATTCATCCACAATGGGAGGTTGCAATATGAGCTATTTAGCCTTAGTCGGCTTTGCGATGATGATCATCATCACCGTGTTGCTGCTCAAGAAAAAAGTATCAACGATCTTTTGCTTTACGGTCATCCCGGTGGTCGCGGCCTTACTGGTCGGCGCCAACTTGGCGCAAATCGGGGGTTACGTTTCCAAAGGGATCCTGAAAACATACGAAATCGCCTTACTGATGTTATTCTCGCTACCATATTTCTCCATGCAAAGTGATACCGGGATGTTTGATTACATCGTGAAGTTCATCCTCAAGCGGGTCAAAGTGGCAGCACCGGTGTTGACCGCATTGACCGTGATCATCGCCTGTGTGTGTGAACTTGATGGTTCGGTTTTATCCGTTTATCTGATCACGATCCCGTTACTGTTACCGCTATATAAGAAGTTTCATGTGGATACGCGGATCATGCCGTTTCTGTGCTCCGTTTCGATCCTGTTGATGTGCAACACCCCATGGAACCCGCGGATCTTACGCTCTGCAAGTTTATTGACCCGCAACAATGCGGCTTCTTACTTATTCGTGAAGCTGCTGCCAATGCAAGGGATCTTGCTGGCGATCTTACTGGTTTACGCGATTTACTTAGGCATTCGTACCAAGAAGAATGCGGCTGAAGCCGGTGAAAAAGTCGATGTCAATGAATTGTTAGGCATGATCAAAGACACTGAGTTGTCGCGGCCAAAGCTGTTCGTACCAAACTTGATCTTAACGGTCATCATCATTATCACCTTGATGCTGTTCCAACAGATCCCGAACTACTTCGTCTTCGCCATTGGGTTGGTGATCGGGATGATGATGAACTACCCGAACTTGAAGCAACAAGACAAGTTAGCGCAAAAGTATTACGCCAAACTGTGGCCAGTCACACCAGCCGTCCTCTTATCTGGGGTCGTTGTTGGGGTCATGCAATATAGCGGCATGCTGGACGCGATGGTCAAGACGTTGATGGCCGTCATCCCAACTGCTGTGGGGCCATATGTCTACCTCATCATCGCACTGTTCTCCACACCATTGATGCTGTTGTTCACCAACGATACTTGGTACTATGCTTTGGTACCGATCGTGGCCGCCTTTTCTTCCAAGTATGGCGTGGCACCAGAAATCGTGGTGGCGACGTTGTTCATGAACTTTGGGGCCATGATTTCGCCAGTGGCACAGCCACAGATCTATGTGGCAACGGAACTTTCCGACGGGATGGACCTGTCGACGTATGTGAAGTATACGTTCCCGAAACTATGGGTCTTGAACGTGGTTTGGGTCGCCGGCGGCTTCTTGCTCGGCACCTTCCGTTGATTGTGAATTGAATGAAGCAAAAAAAATGAGCCGCAAACGGCTCATTTTTTTGTGTCTCAACGCAGCAGCGGCTTCATTTGGCTTTGATAAAGCCTTGGTAATCGTCGAGTAAAAAGGCTAAGTACAACACGACAAAGTCTTTCAGCTCCCGGGGGTTATACCCGGTGACGCTGTGGATGCGGTTGAGTTTGTTTTGAAAGGTGTTTTTATGAATAAACAATTCTGCTGCCCCGTGGATAATGCTGCCGTTGTTGTTGACGTAAGCGTTCAGTACTTGCTTGAATTCACCCAGCTCGGCTTGCGGGATCTTTTGTAAGACGGAATGCAAGAAATCACTGGCCCGATCTTGGGGGATCGCGGCTAAAACTAATTCGATATCCAAATCAGAGTACTTGCGGATCGCCGCTTTATTGGTGAATTGCTGCCATGAAGCGACTGCGGCGGCATCTTGATAACTGAGCCAGTAATCGTCGATGTTGGTTACTGTGCGGCCAATGCCGATCGTGAAGGGTTGTTCGAAGTTCTGCTGGACCTCAGCTTGAATGCCGCTGAGCAAGCGGCTGTCAGTGTGCGTTGGCCCATCTTCCAAGATCAAGCACAGCTGTGAGTTGGCGATGGCATAAAAGCTGTTAGGGTATTTGGCGAGGTATTTCGGCAACAGCTCAGCAAGCTCTGAAAAACTGGGGTGAGCATCAGTCGTGGGGATAAACCGCCCCACTAAGACACGGCGCGGACAATCTGCGTCGACTTCTAACACCGTCATTAAGTAGTTGATCAATGAATGGTCGTGTTCGCGGGTGATCAGCTGGCCCACCAAGGTGTCAAAGTTGTTTTGACGATTGTAGCGGGTCATTTGGCTCCAGTTTTCCCGGATCAGGATTTCAGTCATTTTTTTGATGATGTTGCCTAAAGGGGCGACGTCTTCAGGGGCACCGGTGATCCCGATCACGCCGACAACAGATTCATTGAACAAGATCGGCAGATTCGTCCCGCGCCGGGCGCCGTGGAATTCGTCGTCGCTGGTGATGACAACCGGTTGGCGCTGTTTGACCACTTTCAGCGCCCCATCATGGAAGGTGCCGACGCGCTTGGCATCTGTGCTGGCGATGATCGTGCCAGTCGTATCAAACAAGTTGATCTCATAGTGAATGATATCTTTTAGACTATCGACGATCGTATTGGCAATTTTAGGTTCAAGTTTCATTTTGCGCCCTCCTTTGTACGAGTTCAGTATAGCGCTTTAACAAAATAGTACAAAGAACATTTTTTTGCTAAAATTAGCGGATTAATTCAGTGAATAGCATATTCACTATGCGCACCTTTGAACATATACTGGAAGCATAGTTAAGGGCTTTCGAAGCGTAAACAATCGGAGGGAAAAACATGACAGTACCTACAATCACTAAAATGGATGTCGTACCGGTCGCCGGCTATGACAGCATGCTTTTGAATTTAAGCGGTGCGCACGGCCCGTACTTCACTCGTAATGTCGTGGTGCTAGAAGATTCCGACGGCAACGAAGGCATCGGCGAAGTGCCTGGTGGTGAAAAGATTCGCAAGATCCTTGAAGAAGTGAAGCCGATGGTCGTAGGCCAGCCGCTAGGTCAGTATAAAAATATCGTCAAGGCGATCCATGATAAGTATCAAGGCCTGGATAAAGGCGGTCGCGGGGCACAGACCTTTGATCTGCGGACGACCGTGCATGTGATGACCGGGGTCGAAACCCCATTGCTTGACTTGTTGGGCAAGCACTTCAATGTGCCAGTGGCCGCATTGCTCGGCGATGGCCAAGTGCGTGAACAAGTGAAGTTCTTAGGTTACTTATTCTATGTTGGCGATAAAGGCAAAACCGACTTGCCATACATCGATCATGATGACGATTCCGATGCTTGGGGCCGCATCCGCCGCCAAGAAGCACTGACGCCAGAAGCGATCGTCAAACAAGCCCAAGCGGCGCATGACCGCTATGGCTTCCAAGATTTCAAGCTCAAAGGCGGCGTTTTGCCAGGGGATGAAGAGATCAAAGCCATCAAGGCCTTGAAGCAAGCCTTCCCTAATGCTCGTATCACCCTTGATCCTAATGGGTCATGGTCGTTGGATGAAGCGGTGCGGTTATGCCGCGGCATGCAAGGCATCTTGACTTATGTCGAAGATCCGTGCGGGGCTGAAGGGCGCTTTTCCGGACGTGAAGTGATGGCAGAATTCCATCGCCAAACCGATTTGCCGACTGCGACGAATATGATCGCCACGGATTGGCGGGAAATGAAAGCGGCTTTGCGTTTGGATTCAGTTTCGATTCCGTTAGCGGATCCGCATTTTTGGACCATGCAAGGGTCTGTGCGTGTGGCGCAATTGTGCAATGACCTCGACTTGACTTGGGGCGTGCACTCCAACAACCACTTTGACATTTCCTTGGCGATGGTCGCCAATGCGGCGGCTGCTGCTCCTGGCCGCGTCAATGCGGCAGATACGCATTGGATCTGGCAAGATGGCCAAGGCCTATGCAAAGAAAGTCCCAAGATTGTTAATGGTGAGATCACCGTCAATAAAGTCGGCTTAGGCGTTGAATTGGACCACGAGAAACTGGCCGCAGCGCACAAGCTGTATGAAGAAAAGGCGCTTGGCGGTCGGGATGATGCCAAGCAAATGCAGTATTTGATCCCTGGTTGGCAATTCGATCCGAAAAAGCCAGCACTCGTGCGTTAGGAGGCACATTATGACTGAATTTGATACATCGCGCATCAAGGGCATTATCGTTCCGATTTTGACCCCAGTCGACAAAGACGAAAACATCGATATTCCCAAACTCAAGTGGATGACGCGGCATGTCATCGATGGCGGGGTGCATGGCATCTTGGCGTTTGGGTCAAACAGTGAATTTTACATGTTTTCTGATGATGAAATGCTCGCTGCGACGCAAGCGATTTTGGATGAAGCCAAAGGGCAAGTGCCGGTATTCTTTGGCATCGGTCACATTCGCACCAAACAAGCGGTGGCATTGGCTAAGCGCGCCGCCAAATTAGATGTTGAAGCGATTTCTGTGTTGCAGCCGATGTTCATTCAACCGACTGAAGCCTCCTTGTATCGTCACTTCAAGACGATCGCTGAAGCCGTGCCAAACACCAAGATGTTGTTGTATAGTAATCCTGGCCGGGCCGGTTACACCATGAGCGACGACTTGATCGTGAAGTTGGCTCATGATGTAGATAATATTATCGGCATCAAGGAATCCAGCGGCAATGTCACCAAGCTGGAAGAATTGATCCGCCGCACGCAAGACATCAACTTCAAAGCCATGGCCGGCAAAGACACGATCGTCTTTCCTGGCTTGGCTGTGGGGGCTGCTGGTGCGGTATGCTCGACGGCCAACATGTACACCGAATTAGTCGCTGGGATCTACGACAAGTTTGTCGCCGGCGACTTAAAAGGGGCCTTGGCTAACCAATTCAAGCTCAACCCGATTCGCCAATCTCAAGATGCTGCCAGCTTCCCAGCTGCGACTAAGGATATGGCGAACTTGATGGGGATGGATGTCGGTCCTAGTGTCTTGCCGACTGAAGCCACGACTGGTCCAGTACTCGAGAAGATGAAGCAGGCGATGAAAGACGGTGGCTATCTGAAATAGATAGTCTGCCGGTTGGAAGGAGGCGTCCACAATGAAGCATGCGCGACATGTCGTCGTTGCCATCGATTCGTTCAAGGGCAGTGCCTCGAGTCTTCAAGCTGAGCAACACGTGGCGTCAGGGATCGCCAAAGTCGATCCTGAAGCGCACATCACCCAAGTGCCGATCGCCGATGGCGGTGAAGGTACGGTAGCGGCGCTGACCACGGCGTTACACGGGCAGGTGTTGAAACGGACCGTGACCGGCCCCTTAGGCGAACAGGTCCAAGCTGAATTCGGGATGTTAGATGACCATACCGCAGTGGTTGAAATGGCGCAGGCCAGCGGGATCACGCTGACCAGCCAAGACCCGGCAGACGCTTTGCGCGCTTCCACATTTGGCGTCGGCGAGTTGATCCAACAAGCGATCGCCCAAGGCGCTACCGCGATCTATTTAGGCTTAGGCGGTTCTGCCACTACCGATGGCGGCGTTGGCATGGCCAAGGCTTTAGGCGTTGAATTTACTGATGCAAATGGGGAAGCAATTCCGTGTGGTGCCGAAGGATTGGCTAAGTTGGCCCATATCGATACCAGCCACATGGTCCCAGGGGTGGCGCAGGTGACGATCAAGATCTTGTCTGACGTGACCAACCCATTAGTCGGCCCTCAAGGTGCAGCGGCGATTTACGGACCGCAAAAAGGCTTGACTGACGGGGCGATCCCGCGCGTTGACGGGTGGCTGAGGCATTATGCCCAGTTGGTTGAACAAGCCACTGGCATTGCCGTGGCTGACCGGCCTGGCGCTGGGGCAGCTGGCGGATTAGGGGCTGGGCTGATGGCATTTTGTCACACCGAGATGTATCAAGGTATCGACCATATCTTGAAGTTATTGCGGTTGGATGAACAGTTGGCTCACGCTGATTACGTCATTACTGGCGAAGGACAAATGGATGCGCAATCTGCTAATGGCAAAGCGCCGGTAGGGATCGCCAAAGCCGCTAAACGTTTTGGCTTGCCGGTGGTCGCCTTGGTCGGCGCGCACGCCGATGATCTGGCACCGGTTTATGCCGCTGGGATCGACGTGGTATTGGCGATCGGCAATCGCCCGCAATCGCTGGCAGAAGCGATCGCCAATACCGCACAGAACCTTACGATCGCAGGCGAGACTGCGATGCGGATTTTCATGTTAAAAAAGAAAGGTGAGTAATAGATTATGGCTAAGTACAAAGTAGGTTTCGTTGGATTAGGGATCATGGGCAAGCCCATGGCCAAGAACGTGTTAAAGGCTGGTTATGGTGTGGTGGCCTTTGACTTTAACCAAAAAGCAGTTGACGAAGTCGTCGCTGCTGGGGCAGAACGTGGTGAAAGCGGCAAGGATGTTGCCGAAAAGACCCAAGTGGTAGTTACCATGCTGCCAAACTCTCCTAACGTTGAAGCCGCACTGTTTGCTGACAACGGGATCGCCGCTGGCTTGTCTAAAGGCAAGGCGGTCATCGATATGTCTTCGATCGCGCCAAAGGCTTCGCAATCATTTGCTAAGCGCTTAGGCGAAATGGGCGTTGAGTTCTTGGATGCGCCAGTTTCTGGCGGCGAACCAAAAGCCATTGACGGCACGATCGCCATCATGGTCGGCGGCCCGCAAAAGACCTTCGATGAATACAAGCCATTACTTGAAACCATGGGCGGCGACGTCAACTTGGTCGACACCGTTTATGGCGCCGGCAACATTACCAAGTTGGCTAACCAAATGATCGTGGCGATCAACATCGCGGCGATTTCTGAAGCTTATTCTTTGGCTAAGAAGGCCGGCGTTGATCCAGAATCTGTTTACAAGGCGATCCGCACTGGCTTAGCAGGTTCTGTCGTCATGGATCAAAAATCCAACAAGATCTTCAGCGGCAACTTCGAACCTGGTTTCCGGGTCGAATTGCACATCAAGGATCTGCAAAATGCCTTGGATACTGCGCATGACATCAATGTTTCCACGCCATTCACCGCTGAAGCCATGGAAATCTTACAATCTTTGAAGACATACGGTCACGAAAAAGAAGACCACAGCGCGATCGCAGAATACTATGAAAACATCAACAACTTGAAGTTACAAAAGTAATTTTAAGTCGTGAAGCAGGTGAGCCGTTTGCGGCGCACCTGCTTTTTTTTGGGGCGTGACAAATCTGTTCGTTGGGATAAAAGCGGATTCATGATATCTTTAAAGCGGGGAAAAGGAGGGATCAAGATGAAGACACCAGATCAAGAATTATGGGCACAAACGCATAATCGCTACTATGGTTTTGGCGGGATCGGCGCGTTATGGGCGTTTTTTGCCAACTATGTTAACTTCACCGGCCGCAGTACCCGCGGTGAATATTGGTGGTTCCAGTTATGGCGGGTCGTATTTTCAATTTTGGTGCTTGGCGGGTTGCTGCTGTCGGCGTTTGGGTCGTTTGCCCGGTTCAAAACCGGGACATCGCCTGAGCTGCATGGCGGCCAGATCACGGTTTTGATCGTGCTGATCTTTTTGCTGTTCGTCTTGGCTTTTGGCACTTTGATCCCGTCATTGACCCTAGGGGTGCGGCGTTATCGCGATGCCGGGATCCATTGGAGCGTTTATGCTGGGATCCAACTGCTCTTGTTGGTTGCGGGTTTGGCCATGGATATCGTTCATGGCAGCGTAAGTGTGCTGTTGTCGGTGAGCATCATCGCCTTGACCGTGGTGAATTTTGTGATCACCGTTTTGCCGAGCAAACCGTTGCCGCCAGTCAGTGACCAGGAGGCGCTTTACTGAGACCCAAAAGCGATTGTAGCTTGGCAGCACGCTTTGGCGATGCTGTCTGGTCACTTTTGTTGCGCCAAAATATTTTCCTTTTGCTACCCCTGTCGGTACACTGGAAACAAAAGGAGGTGGTCGCTTTGGCGAGCACGATAAACCGCCTAAAAGGGGCAGGGTGGATCGTTGATGCGGGGGTGAAGACGGTCTTGATGGACACTGGCGAGATCAAGCAATTACCGCTGTTATTAATGGCGTTTGACGAGTTTCAAGACGCCCAAGGCCAACCCGTAAGCGCCCCTGGGCAAATGATCTGGGTGCAGTATGAAGCTGCCTTGGTGAAATTGCCTAAGCGGGTCAACGTCGGTGATCGGCTGAGTTTAAGCGGCAACAGTCAACTGGTATACGTATTTGAACAGCCCCAACTGGCCAACCCGGCCAAAAAACTGCCGGCGCAAGCCCGGACGGCGATGGCCCAAAAGCTGCGCACCTGGCTGGGCAAGCGGCAATTGACCGGGGCAAAATGGGCCAAAGACCAAGCCCGGTTGGCACAATTGACGCAAGCTTGGGAAAAAGGCCAACTGCCGCTGGCGCAATGGCAAGCACAGACCCAACGCGTTTTAGCCGGCTATGACGCTCACACCCGGCATGCGTTGGCGACGCTGCAGCAGCAACTGGCGCAAACTTGCCACCAAGCTTTGGTCAAAATCGGCGTGGCGCCGCTAGCGGTGTTGATGCAATTGCAAGACGTGCGCTACCGCTGGTTGACGCGGCCGCTGCCGATAGTCAGCGGGCGGCGGGCTGATCAAAGTCGGTTGGATGATGTGCAATACCACCGGGAATTGACTTGGGAAGTGATGGCCAATCGCAATCAGCGCCGCCAGCTGGCCGTGCCGATCGTCGATATTGCCACGACCACGACCCGCTTGCGCCAACAATACCGCGAACATTTTCCCGAAAAAATGCGGTGGGAGGCGTGAGCGGATGGCTGAAGCCTTTGATGCGGCACTTTATGGGGTGGCTGCTGGCATCGCCTTAGATCCCCGTGGGGTTTTAGCCCAAGGGGATCTTTTGCAGCTGTTGGTGTGGCATAGCAAGACCCGTTGGCCATGGACCGGCCGGCGAGTGATCACCAGCTTTAGCAAGCAATTCTTACAAACTCCCAATGGTGCGGAGTTGCGCTTAGGCCATAGCATCAACATGACGGGGCGGATCACCGCGGTGTTTGTGAGCACCCGCCAGCAACAAGCGCAGCGCTTAAGGCAACAAGCCGCACCCAAGGACCAGCAGGTGCAACATGTCGCTCATCAGTTAACCAGTGTGAGCTATTATTTGCAGCATTTAGCCGACTATACGCAGTTGCAACAACAGGCGCAAGGGCCGGATTTTGCCGTCGTCGATCTCACCCAAGTGGTGAAAACCGAATTGTTTGCGGCCTATGACGAGCTGAGTGCGCATCACCTCAGCTTGGATCTCAGTGCGTTAACGGAAAAGCTGTCTTGGACCAGTGATCCCAGACGGCTGCAGCGCATTTTGCAAAACTTGATCGGCAACTGGCTTAAATACGCCGCCGGGCAGCTGCGGGTGACTGTGAAACAGCCTGATGCTGAGCATGCCGTGATCACATTTGCCAACCAAGTTGCGGGGCCGCTGCCGGATGTTTGGCGTTTGACTGAACGCTTTTACACCGGTGACTTGGCCCGACAAGACAGCAGCGGATTAGGGTTGAGTATTGTTCAGGCGTTGATGGTGTCGCTGAATGGCCAATTGCGCTTGTCTGCAGAGGTAGGGTGGTTTACGGTGACGCTGCAATTTCGGCAAGAGTTGCCGTAACCGTCATTTTATAAACATCTTCGCATCATGATTCGCAGCCATTCTGACGGGCGCTTTCCCAACAGGCGTGCAATGGACGCTTCTTGCATTGAAAATGACACTCATACGCACGCAAAAAAACAGCGGTACCGAAAACTCGGTACCGCTGTTTTGCGGCTGGATCACCGCACCAATGCCGGCTTTTTAGAATCATATTGCCAGCCTGGGATCAAATATTGCATACTCCGCGCATCGTCGCGATCGTAGTACATTGGATCGATTTTTTTGTACAAGTCATTGGCCGCATGAAGCTTGTCCATGTCGATTTCAACCCCTAAACCGGGCGCGTCAGAAACATGGATGTGCCCGTCGCGGATCTCAGGGGATTGCTTCAAGAGGCCTTGGCCGTCTTGCCAGATGTAGTGGGTATCCACAGGGGTGATATGACCAGGCGCAGCAGCGGCGACTTGCGCGTAAGTGGCTAAGGTAATATCAAAGTGGTTGTTGGAATGTGACCCCCAAGTCATGCCCCAATCATTGAGGAGTTGGGCCATGCGAATGCTCCCATGCAACCCCCAAAAATGCGGATCGGCTAAGACAATGTCGACTGACTTTAAAGCAGAGGCGTGCTGGAACTGCCGCCAGTCGGTGGCGATCATGTTGGTGGCCACTGGGACATGGGTGGCTTGTTTGAATTCAGATAGCGTTTCGCGGCCAGAGTAGCCGTTTTCTGGGCCACAAGGATCTTCCATGTAAGTGACCGCGGCTTTATATTTGTTGACCAAAGCGATCGCCGTCGCTTCAGACCAAGCGCCGTTAGGATCGATATTGATGTGCGCCGCTGGGAAGGCGTCATGCAAGGCTTTGACCGTTTGCATTTCCAATTCCGGGTCTAAAACGCCGCCTTTGAGCTTGAAGTTCTTAAAACCGTAACGGTTTTGGGCCGCTTTGGCTTCTTTGACGATCGCTTTTGGCGTCATCGCCGGCAAGCGCCGCAGCTTGCCCCAATCATCAGAATCGTCGTCGTCTTGTAAGTAAGGCAAATCGGTTTTGTGGGTATCTTCAATATAGAACAAATAACCTAAGAACTCGACATCGCGCCGCTGGATGCCATCGCCTAACAAGGCGGCTACTGGCAATTCTAAGAATTTGCCGAGCAGATCCATCAAGGCGCATTCGACCGCAGTTTCAGATTGGACGACATACTTCAATTGGCTGATATCCAGGCCTTGGATGCCTTCACCAGTATCATCGGCTTTTTTACCGTTGAGATGGCGCAGCTGATTGACCACGCGGCGATAATCAGTGATCGGTTGACCCACCACGTGCGGGATATAACTTTCCAATTGTTGGCGCGTGTATTCACCGCCGTGGATCTCGCCGATGCCAGTGTGGCCGGCGTCATCGGTCAACACGACGATGTTGCGGGTAAAGTAAGGCGAGTGGCAGCCAGACAGCGTTAACGTCATACTGTCATAACCGGCAACTGGAAATACTTCCATTGTTTTTACTTTTGGTCCCATGAAGAGTCCTTCTTTCCATAAGTTTACCCTTACATTGTAAAGTACATCACAAGCAGGCGTAAGCGCCTACAGGCTATACTTCATGCGCCAAAAGTGTTCCAGAAACTATTGACAGCGACGGTTGGCACCACTATGCGGTTTTCGCCCCGCCAAAAAAGCGCCTAGGCGCCACGATCCATAATTAGAATCGCGGTCCCCAGTCGCTTTGGTCATGAAAGCATGCGCCTAGCCAAAGATGACTGGTCACGTGATCGGCGTTTGGTTACGCCAAAGGCAAATGCATTTCGCGATGTTGGATCCCGGCTTCTGTAAACTCGGGTTTGGCAGTAGGCGTATAACCTAACGCCTTATAAAACCCCAAAGCTTGCACTTGTGCGCCTAAGCGCAGTTCATGTACGCCGACTTCTTCGGCAAACACCCGCATCGCTTCCATCAGCGCCTTGCCCACGCCGCGATGGCGAAAAGCCTTTTCAACGGCCACGCGCTGCACATGGTAGCCGTATGGTTCTGGCAGCAAGCGGGCGCAACCAACAGCCAAGCCTGCTTCATAAGCAACAAAATAAGTCGCTTTATCTTCGTTGGCATCGACTTCTAAAGCCGGATCGACGCCTTGTTCGCGCACGAACACGTTTTGGCGGATCGTCAAGGCATCTTGATAAGTGGCGGAGTCGAGATGGGTGGTGGTTTTGATTTCCATAATAGTCACCAGTTTCTCATGAATTTGCCCATATTATAACATGGAACCAATCAGATGAACGGAAATCTCTGCCAGATCACCAGATAAAGATTGCAAATGACAATGAAAAAGATTAGATTATTATGATAGAAATCTTTCAGGAGGATGAATTTATGACCGATACGATCCAACCCCGCGGCTTTGAAGCCGTCACCCAATATTTGAGCCATCACCACAATGACTACCATGAAATGGTGGTCGGCAACTTGATCAGCATCAGCAACCTGACCCACACCAGTTTAGACACGGTGATCGATGAATTTGACCGTCAAAAAGCCCAGCTGCAACAACTTGGCGATTTTGATGTGACCAGCTTTGACGCCTTTACCCAAAGCGTTTATCGAGATCCTGATGCGACGGTGGTGGCGGTTGATTTCACCCTGCCTAAGCGCGTGCCGAACTTCTTTGCGATGCTCAACCAAGCGCATGCGCAATTTCAAGCTCCTGGTGTGAGTGTGTTTGAAGCCACTGGCGAGGCTCTAACGCTTAAAGTCAGCGCCCACCAAGTGGAGATCCAGGTGCAAGACCCGGTGGTGGCGGCTTACATTCGCCAGGTCGTGGCAACAGGTTACACCGCCTGATGTGCTATACTTAAGAGAGTAATCACGAAAGGCTGTGTTGTGTATGGGTGACCCTGATGGATCAATATGGGGCCAGCTGATTTTGATCATCGTATTGACGCTGGTCAATGCGTTTTTTGCCGCGGCAGAAATTGCCGTGGTGTCCTTAAGCCGCAGCAAGCTTGATGCGCAAGCGCAAAAAGGCGACAAAAAAGCCGCCAAGCTGTTGGCGATCCGGCAAAACTCGGCGCATTTTTTAGCCACGATCCAAGTCGGGATCACGTTTGCCGGCTTCTTTGCTTCAGCTACGGCGGCGACGACGCTGGCTGACAAACTGGCACCGGTTTTTGGGCCAGCCGCTTGGGCGCATGAAGTCGCGGTATTGTTGGTGACGATCGCGTTGTCATATGTGTCTTTGGTGTTTGGCGAATTATACCCCAAGCAGCTGGCCTTGGCGCGCACTGAGCCAGTGGCCAAATTTGCGGTCACGCCGATCAGTTGGCTAAGCGTGGCGATGCGGCCATTTGTGTGGTTTTTGTCCTTGTCGACCAAAGCGTTGATGGCGATCACGCCATTGAAGTTTGATCACCAAGCCAACCAAATGACCCGCGATGAAATGGTGGCGGTGTTGCAATCCGGCCGCCAATCTGGGGCGTTGGATCGCGATGAATATGAGATGATGGCCGGCGTGATCGGCTTAGATACCAAAATGGCGCGCGAAGTAATGGTGCCGCGCACCGACGCGTTCATGATCGATGCGGATCAGCCGGATGCTGAAGCCATCGATGCGATCTTAGATCAAGTGTATTCGCGCATCCCGGTGTATCACGGCGACAAAGATCATGTGATCGGCATCGTGCATATCAAGAACCTCCTGAAAAAAGCGCGTACCGTGGGCTTTGCCAATGTGCGCTTGGAAGCGGTGATGACCAAGCCGCTGTTTGTACCAGAAACCATCTCTGCTGATGATCTGTTAACGGAAATGCGCGTGCAACACCAGCAAATGGCGATTTTACTGGATGAGTACGGCGGGATCGTGGGGCTGGTCACGATTGAAGATCTGATCGAAGAAATCGTCGGCGATATCGATGATGAAAGCGATCGTGCCGCCGTCCCGTATACTAAACTTGATGACCGGACTTATTTGGTTTCCGGGCGCATGCCGATCTCAGATTTTAACGATGCGTTTCATACGCAGCTGGCCGCTGATGATGTGGATACCGTCGCCGGTTATGTGATCGACCAACTCGGGGTGATCCCGACCAGCTACAAGCCGGAAGTATTGACGCTGGCGTCAGGGATGACCATGACCACCGGCAAAATGGAAGGTTCGCGGCTGGTGAATGTCCATGTTCAACTGCCCCCAGTAAAAACTGAGTAGACGTCAGCCGGTGAGTTCTTTATAATAGTACATTGACCAAGTCTCGAAGCCCGGTCTTCGAGGCTTTTTAATATGAACAGCACCGTTTTTGAAAGGACACGTCATGAAATCACAAGAATTGAAAGCTGCGGTCGCCAAACGCCGCACGTTTGCCATCATCTCTCACCCTGATGCCGGGAAAACTACGATCACCGAGCAACTGCTGCTGTTTGGCGGTGTGATCCGCGAAGCCGGTACCGTTAAGGCGAAAAAGTCAGGGCATTTTGCCAAGTCTGACTGGATGGCGATCGAAAAGCAGCGCGGGATCTCCGTCACCAGTTCGGTGATGCAGTTCAATTACGCAGGCAAGCGCATCAACATCTTGGACACCCCAGGGCATGAAGACTTCTCTGAAGATACGTATCGGACCTTGATGGCTGTTGATGCTGCCGTGATGGTGATCGACGCGGCCAAAGGGATTGAAGCGCAGACTAAGAAGTTATTTAAAGTCGTCAAAAAACGCGGCATCCCGATCTTCACCTTTATGAACAAATTAGACCGTGACGGGCGCGAACCTTTGGATCTGATCGCTGAATTAGAAGAATTGCTGGGGATCGAAGGCTATGCGATGAACTGGCCAATGGGCATGGGCAAGGGCTTAGTCGGGTTGTATGACCGGGTGGACCACCAAGTGGAACTCTACCGCGAAAACGAAGCCGGCGACCGTTTCTTGCCTTTAGATGCCAATGGCCAATTAGCCGCCAGCGAACCTTTAGTCAATGAATCGATCTACCGCGATACCCTCGACGATATTGAATTACTCAATGACGCCGGCAACCAATATGACCTGAAGAAGATCATGGCAGGGGAGCAAACACCGGTATTTTTTGGCAGTGCTTTGACGAATTTTGGCGTGGAGACATTTTTGAAGCATTTCGTCGACATGGCGCCAGCCCCTGGCCCGCACCAATTGCAAGACGGCAGCGAGTTGAGCCCGACTGCTAATGACTTTTCCGGCTTCGTGTTCAAGATCCAAGCCAATATGAACCCGCAGCATCGCGATCGCATTGCCTTTGTGCGCATCGGTGCCGGTGAGTTTGACCGCGGCATGGATGTCACCTTAGCCCGCACCGGCAAGACCATTCGCTTGAACAACGCCACAGAATTCATGTCCGATGCCCGTGAGGCGGTACAAACCGCGGTAGCCGGGGATATCGTGGGCTTATATGATACAGGGAACTTTCAGATCGGCGATACGATCTATGCCGGCAAGCAAAAAGTCGTCTACGAAGCCTTACCGCAGTTCACCCCGGAATTGTTCATGCGCGTCACCGCCAAAAACGTGATGAAGCAAAAGTCCTTCCATAAAGGGATGCAGCAACTGGTGCAAGAAGGGGCGGTGCAATTGTACCGGACATACAGCACGAATGATTACATCTTAGGCGCTGTGGGGCAATTGCAGTTTGAAGTCTTTAAGTTCCGGATGCAAAATGAATATAATTCTGAAGTCGTGATGACGCCGATCGGCAGCCGCGTGGCGCGGTGGATCGATCCGGCGCAACTGGATGAAAAAATGTCGAGTTCGCGTAATTTATTGGTCAAAGATATTCATGACGAGCCCTTGTTCCTATTTGAAAACCAATATGCCCAGCGCTGGTTTGCGGATAAATATCCGGATGTGCGCTTGACGGCAAAGCTTTAAAAGGAGGCAATACCGTGGGAATTTTTAATTTTGGTAAGAATAACGATGACCAATCCGAGCATGAAGCAGGGGTCGATCCGGTCCATCAAGTGACCAATGATGACTTGTTGGCGCTATGGCGCACTGCCACCATCGAAAAAAGCGACGCCAACATGAGCGCATTTTTAGAAGAGTTGATCGAACGGGCCAACTTGATCACCTTCGCGCTTAGCGATGACCAGCTGGCTGTGGATGACGCCGGACATATGCAATTGGCTGAAGGCACTGAAGTCCGCTTTCCACTGTTGACTGGCGCCGATGAGAAGACTTTCCAACCGTTTTTCACTGATTGGCAAGCCGCGTCGACTCTGCTGGCGCAATGGCAAGAAAGCGGCAACCAAGCCACAGTCGATCAAAGCCGCGGCGTCGTCGTGAACTTCAAGGAATTGGTGCAATTAGTGGGCGGCAATGATGCCGTTCAAGGCTTAGTGATCAATCCCTTCGAAGACAACATCACCTTGGATTCGGATGCGGTGGTTGATTTAGCCAAACAAGCCCAACAGCGCCAAGAACAAGCCGATCAGCCGGTGCATGTCGGCGACGGCCAAAAGGCGCCAGACGGCTTGTTAGAAGCGTTAGTCGATAAGTTTGTGGCGGATGGGCATGTCAATCGTGCTTGGATGCGGACGTTGACGATGGGCGAGAATCAATCCTTTTTCTTGATCTTGGACTTGCCTGAGCGTGACGACCATGATCAATTCTTCGATGAATTGACCGTGATCGCCAATGAGTACTTGGCTGACAGCGAACTGGGCTTGACCATCGCGCCTTATAGCGATGAATTAGCCGGCGCCATCGATGGCGCCGTGCCGTTTTATGCCAAATAAAAAAAGCCATCAGGTGATGGCTTTTTTTTTAAGTCAGCGTAATGAATGTCGCGAGCACATAATCGCCGTCTGCCAGCCGATACCACCGAGAACCATTGCTCAGCGTCGCCAAAGCCGTCAGTTTAACGGCCGTGTTAGCGGCTAAACGGGCGGGTTTGATCGTTGCATAAGGGGCACTCCAGCGCGTGGCTTCGCCAATGGTGATGCCGGTTAAGCGGAGTGGGGTTTCAGTGCTGGTAAACAAGCTGTGCGGCAAGGCCAGCGGGGTCGGATCTGGTAAGAACGGGTTATGGGCGTGATCGCGGGTGTTTTCGGCGGTCAGCCACTGATTGCCGCCGACATTCAGCCACACCGTGTGAGTATTGGGATCACGCATCACCGCGTAGACTTGCCAATACGTGTGGCGCGGCAGCTTCGTCGGCAAAGACACTTCACTTAATGGCTCAGCAAACACGGTTTTGGGCGCCAACAATTCGATGTACGTGGCATCTGGTAACGCACCAGCTTCTAAGGGGGTCAGTTGATAGATGAATTTCAAGCGCTGGCTGATCGGGGAAAACGTGCCCGTTTGGTCGGCAGGGCCGACGACGGCGGCTTTGAACTGACTTAAAGCATGGGCGGTGTAAACTTGATTGATCACGCCAGTCAACAGCTCAGGCGCTTGCAATAGCCGGCCATGGGTGTCGCGGTGATAAACGACCACCGGACCGGCCACGCGTGCGGAATAGCCGCAAACGATCACTTGGTTATTTTTCGGGAAGACTTGGGTGAAGCCTTTGATCTCAGTCAAAACATAGCCGGCAACGACGCGCCAGGCGATGGGCAAAGCATCACCTGGATGCCCCACGAGTTGCGCCGGCGGCAGCAGCGCCTGATGGGTGCTGGTATCCAGATAAGACACGACCACATGCACTTGGCTGTCAACGGCGCCTGTGGCCGGGGCAAGCGGTTTGGGGGCAGGTGAGGTATGTACAGCCGCGGGCTTTTTAGGCGGACGCGGCTGCTTGGGTTGTGATTTGGCTGCAGTCGGACGCAGCCAGGTTTTAATGCGGGAGAAAAAACTCATAGCGACTCCGATCAAGACTCAGTGGCAGGTTGTTTGGTATGCAAGGTGATCTCGGCCAGTTTTGGCCCGCGCACCACCGTCACTGAGGCTAAAGCGGCACCGCATAGTTTGGCTAATGCAAATTCGAGCTCCGCATCTTGGATATTGCGGGTGTCGTTAGTGAACAACAACTCATCATGCGTTTTTGCGCGTGAGTAAACCACGGTCGTGCTGCCTAAGGAATAGACTTTCAAGTACTGCGTGTCTGTGTGTGCCAACTGTTCGGCTACCAAATGCGGGTAGCTGTTCGTAATATCGATCAACCGCATACGATCGTCCCCCTTTATCTATTCTAATTCCATTATAGATGAAGCGCGTTCAAACCGCTATAGACAAGCGCGCCTAAGACCACAAAAAGTAAGTGTGCCTGCGCAAAAAAAGCCGCTGCGCCCATGTTTGATGATGGGCGCAGCGGCAAACCGCAGTGGCGCGACTATTCTGCAGTTTTTTCGGAGATGGCGATTTCACCATTGGCGATCCGGGCTTCAAGCGCGGTGGCCTTTGGATGATCGAGATAAAAATCAGCGACGCGATCTTCGATTTGTTCTTGGATCACCCGCCGCAATGGGCGAGCGCCCATGGCAGGATTATAACCGAGTTTGACCAACTTTTCCTTAACTGGCTCTGTGACATGGATATTGAGGCCTTGGTCGTGGATGTTGGCGTTGGTGTCATCGATCATCAACCCGACGATTTGCATCAAGTCTTCTTTACTCAACGGCTTGAATTCAACAATATCGTCGAACCGGTTGAGAAATTCCGGCTTGAAGTAGTTGCCTAACTGATCCAATACCGAGTGGGTGGTGCCTTTGATGCTGGCGCCAAAGCCCACATTAGCTTCAGCGTCAGTGGAGCCGGCGTTAGACGTCATGATAATGATCGTATCCTTGAAGGACACCGTGCGGCCTTGGCTATCCGTCAAGCGGCCATCATCCAGGATCTGCAAGAACATGTTCATGACATCCGGGTGCGCTTTTTCCACTTCGTCTAATAAGATCAAGCTGTACGGATTGCGCCGTACTTGTTCCGTCAATTGGCCTGCTTCTTCGTAGCCGACATAGCCAGGAGGGGAACCGATGAGCTTAGACACACTGAATTTTTCCATGTACTCAGACATGTCAAAGCGGATCATGGCCTCTTGTGAGCCGAACAGCTCTTTGGCTAATTGCTTGGCCAATTCCGTCTTGCCGACACCGGTAGGGCCGACGAATAAGAAGCTGCCGATCGGGCGGCCGGTCTTATTGAAGCCGATCCGGTTGCGGCGGATCGCGCGGGCGATTTTATCCACCGCGTCATTTTGACCAATGACATGGGCTTCCAAATGCGGCGCCAAGTCTTTGAGCTGTTGTTGTTCTTGCTGCTTGAGTTCACCCACCGGGATATTCGTCTTTTGTTCAACGATCTGTTCCATATCCTTTTCGGTGACAGTCGGGATGTCTTTATCATCCAATGCGGCTTGATCTTTTTGCATCTTTTCCAGCTTGTTGACTTGGTCGCGGTAAAAGGCGGCTTTTTCATAGTCTTCTTGCTTCAAAGCGGCTTGTTTTTGTTTTTCAGCATCTGCTTTTTTATCTTCCAAGGTCTTTGGGTCGACCACGGTGATCGTCAAATTCTTCTTAGAACCGGCTTCATCTAATAAGTCGATGGCCTTATCTGGTAAGAAGCGGTCTTGGATGTAGCGGTTAGACAAGGTGACCGCCGCATCGATGGCCTCTGGGGTGTACTTAACGTGATGGAAGTCTTCGTAGCGCTTTTGGATCCCTTTCAGGATCGCCACGGTTTCTTCCACGCTTGGTTCATCCACGGTGACCGGCTGCAGGCGCCGCGCTAAGGCCGCGTCTTTTTCGATCTGCCGATATTCATTGTTGGTGGTGGCGCCGACCAGCTGCAAGTCGCCGCGCGCCAATGCCGGCTTCAAAACATTGCCGGCGTCCATGCCGCCTTCAGCATTCCCAGCACCGACGATTTCGTGGATCTCGTCAATAAATAGGATAATATTGTCATTTTGCTTGAGCTCGTCGAGCAATTGTTGCATGCGCTGCTCGAATTGGCCGCGGATACCGGTCCCTTGAACTAAAGACACCACATCGAGTTGGACCACTTGCCGCTCTTGGAGTTTGACTGGAACGTCGCCATTAGCGATCTTTAAGGCTAAGCCTTCGACCACCGCGGTTTTGCCGACCCCAGCTTCCCCGATCAACACGGGGTTGTTTTTGGTGCGCCGGTTCAAGATCTCAATGACCCGCGCGATTTCAGCATCGCGGCCGATCACAGGATCGATTTCACCGTTTTTGGCTTTGGCAGTCAAATTGACGCCGAATTGGGCAAGCACGCCGCCTTGACCATTACGACGGTTGCCACCGCCGCCTCCGTTGCGCCCAGATTGAGTAGGCGGGGTTTGCGGCTGCTGCGGGTCGGATTGCATGCCTTGGCTCATGGCTTTGAAGATGTCGTCAAGGCTGTTGAATCCGAACGGATCGTTTGCGTTTGTTGGTTGCATATTGCCTCCTGCTTGTTGCTTTAACTGTTGATAACAATTCTGACACAGGTTGATCTCTTGCTTGCTACCATTGACGCTGGTATATAAGTGGATCGTGGCCGGATTTTGATGACAGTTTTCACACAGCATGTTGTCACTACCTTTCTACACGCGGCGAAAGTGCCACGCTTGGATTTGACCTTCACTGACCAAAGCTCAGTATACACGGGTATTTTTAAAATGCAAGCACTCTCTTGCCTAGAGTGCTAAAAAAGTGTGCTCACCCCTTGCTATAAGGCGTTTTAGTGTTGCTCAAAGCCGCCCTTAATGCTATGGTAAACCTGTAGTAGGGAAGGGGGCAAGCAATTGACACCAGACTACACCAAGCTGTTGGACCAGTTGCGTGCCGGTGAGCTCGACCACATCGAAGTCACGCCGGACACATTCAATGCGTTCCGCGCGGCCTGGACCAATTATCCTCGTCGTGAACAGATCGTTGGTACAGCCAAGCGCAATGGGGTCATCGAGTATCATTACCAATCCGTACAAGGTAATTAAAACTTGTCCTGAAAACGGAATAATGGTAAGGTTTACAGGAGATAGAATGTGTCCATTCTATTTGCAAAATAGATTTTAAATGACGAAGGAGCAGATTACTCATGGAAAAACGCGAATTTAATGTTATTGCAGAAACTGGTATCCACGCCCGCCCGGCAACCCTATTGGTACAGGCTGCAAGCAAGTTCAATGCCGACATTAACTTGGAATACAAAGGCAAGAGCGTTAACCTGAAGTCCATCATGGGCGTTATGTCCTTGGGTGTTGGCCAAGGTGCTGACGTCACGATTTCCGCTGAAGGCGCTGACGAAAAAGAAGCCATCGCTGCCATCGAAGAAACCATGAAGAAGGAAGGCCTCTCTGACTAATGACAAAGCAACTCAAAGGGATCGCCGCAAGTGATGGGATCGCAACCGCGAAAGCCTACATGTTGGTGCAGCCCGATTTGTCATTCAAGCAGAGTACTATTGAAAATGCAGACGCTGAGATCCAGCGCCTGCATTCTGCGTTAGAGCAGAGTAATAGTGAACTCAAGCTGATTCGTGACAAAGCGGCAGAATCCTTGGGTGAAGAAGAAGCCCAGGTGTTCGATGCTCACATGATGATCCTGGCTGACCCAGAATTTACCGGCGCCATCGAAAACAAGATCAAAGACGATGCCATCAACGCAGAAGCTGCTTTGAAGACGGTTTCAGACACCTTCATCGCGACGTTTGAAGCGATGGTCGACAACCCTTATATGCAAGAACGCGCAGCAGATATTCGCGACGTTTACACTCGGGTGTTGGCTCATTTGTTAGGGCGGGCATTACCCAACCCAGCTTTGATCGACTCTGAAGTGATCGTCGTTGCGCATGATCTGACGCCTTCGGATACGGCGCAGCTCAACAAGCGCTATGTCAAGGCGTTTGTCACCGATATTGGCGGCCGTACCGCGCATAGTGCGATCATGGCGCGGTCATTGGAGATCCCAGCTGTAGTTGGGACCCAAAGCATCACCGCAGACGTCAAGGAAGGCCAAATGCTGACTGTTGACGGTTTGACCGGCGATGTGACCGTTGAGCCAACGGCTGATCAAGTGGCTGCTTCCAAGCAAGAAGCCGCTGATTATGCCGCACAAAAGGCTGAATGGGCGACATTGAAGACCGCTAAGACCGTCACGGCTGACGGCAAGCACTTCACGATCGCCGCTAACATCGGCACTCCTAAAGACCTCGATGGGGTCTTGGCCAACGGTGCTGAAGCGATCGGTTTGTACCGCTCTGAGTTCTTATATATGGACTCAGCGGAACTGCCGACTGAAGACGATCAATTTGAAGCCTATAAGCAAGTGTTAGAGACCATGAGCCCTAAGCAAGTCGTTGTCCGCACCATGGACATCGGCGGTGACAAGCATTTGCCTTATTTGCCATTACCTGAAGAACAAAACCCGTTCTTAGGGTATCGGGCGATCCGGATCTCTTTGGATCGTGATGACATCTTCCGCACCCAGCTGCGCGCTTTGTTGCGTGCTTCGGCTTTTGGCAAGTTAGGGATTATGTTCCCGATGATCGCCACTGTGCCAGAATTTGAAGCGGCCAAGGCGATCTTCCTGGAAGAAAAAGCCAAGCTGATCGCTGACGGCGTCAAGGTTGCGGATGATATCGAATTAGGCATGATGATGGAGATCCCGGCTGCAGCTGTTTTGGCCGATCAATTTGCTAAGCATGTTGATTTCTTCTCCATTGGCACCAACGACTTGATCCAATACACGATGGCTGCTGATCGCGGCAACGAGCACGTTTCTTACTTGTATCAGCCATATAACCCTTCGATCTTGCGCTTAGTCAAGCATGTCATTGATTCTGCGCATGCCGAAGGCAAGTGGGCGGGTATGTGTGGGGAAGCCGCTGGCGACCCGATCATGGTTCCGCTGTTATTAGGGATGGGCTTGGATGAATATTCCATGTCTGCTACTTCTGTGTTGAAAGTACGCAGCCTCATGAAGAAGCTGTCCACCGCCGACATGAAGGCCTTAGCCGATAAGGCGATCACCGAATCTGTGACCAATGAAGATAATCAAAAGTTAGTCGCAGAATATACCAAGTAAGTCCTCAAAAGCTGAAGCGATCGCTTCAGCTTTTTTTGAGGCTGAGACATAAAGCGGTTTTAGCCAATAACGCAAGCGGCTTTGCGCCCCGATTCGGACTTTGAATCGCGGTGCAAAGCCGTTTGTGTTGTTTGGCGTTGCTTTATGGAACGCGATTATGTGACTTATGTCTCGCCCACTGTTTTTTGTTTCTCACGCCTGGTGCCTCACTGTCAGCTTCAGTGACCGCTAGGCGTTTTTTGGTGTCCGCCAAAAAGGCGAACGTTTTGCGCGCGTCAGCGCCTAGTGCAGCCGCGGAAAATCTGAAAATTCGCACAATATGCGTAAAACACGAACGATATAAAGATTTCAATTAGATTTCGTGCGTAAAACGGGTTGTTTTTCAAAAATTCCCGTGCTAGACTCAAGTTATCTTGAGAAAGCGGGTGACGAATTTGAAAGTCGCAATCGTGATGGGTTCCAGTTCAGATTGGCCGACGATGAAATTAGCAGCAGCGCAATTGACGGCATTAGCGATACCGTTTACAAAGCACGTCATTTCAGCACACCGGATGCCAGCTGAATTAACGCGGTTTGGGCAACAAGCACGAGCTGAAGGAGTTTCGGTGATCATTGCCGGAGCTGGCGGCGCGGCGCATTTGCCGGGGATGCTGGCCGCTAATACGACCTTGCCGGTAATTGGGGTGCCAATCAAAACCCGAACGTTAAACGGCGTCGATTCCTTGCTTTCGATCGTGCAAATGCCTGGCGGCGTGCCAGTGGGGACGATGGCCATTGGTGATGCTGGCGCCACCAATGCGGCTTTGTTTGCCGCTTCAATCTTGAGCATCGACTCACCGGCAGTCGCAGCAAAGCTTGCGGCTTTCCGTGACGCGCAAACGCACCAAGCAGAAGAAAGTGAGGCGCTGTTAGATGAGTGATCCCATCATCCCACCGGCAACCATCGGTATCGTCGGCGGCGGCCAGCTGGGGCGCATGTTGGCGCAAAGCGCCAAACAAATGGGCTACACGGTCGGTGTTTTAGATCCCACGCCTGACGCACCAGCGGCGCAAGTGGCTGATTTTCAGCTCCAAAGCGCCTATGCCGACACCGACGCCTTGATGCAATTGGCCAAGCGCAGTGATGTGTTGACATATGAGTTTGAAAATGTCGACCTTGACGCGCTGACTCAGGCCCAAGAATATGCGGCTTTGCCCCAAGGCACCCAGCTTTTGGCGTTGACGCGTGAGCGGATCACCGAAAAAACGTTTCTTCGCGATCACGGGATCCCCACCGCAAACTTTGCCGCGGTGGCAGACGCGCAAGCGGTGGTGCCTGCGATCCATGCAGTCGGCGTGCCAGCGATCTTAAAAACCACTACAGGCGGCTATGACGGCCATGGACAAGTGGATGTCAATGGTTTAGACGACGTCGCCAAAGCACAAGCGCTGGCAGCCAAAGGCCCGTGTATCTTAGAAGAGCGCTTGGCTTTTAGCCGCGAGCTGTCGGTCATGGTCACCCGCGATGGCAATGATGCGGTCAGGGTTTTCCCAGTCGTTGAAAATCGGCATCAAGACCATATCTTGCATACCACCATTGCTCCCGCGCCTCACTTGACGGCTGCCAGGCAGCAGCAGATCGACAGATTAGCGACCACGATCGCCAATGCCCTAGCACTGCGCGGGGTGTTGGGCATCGAGTTGTTTGAAACGGATCGCGGCATCGTGGTCAATGAACTGGCGCCGCGGCCGCATAATTCAGGACATTACTCGATCGAAGCCTGCAATTTTTCGCAGTTTGACGCCCATATCTTAAGTATTTGCGGCTTGCCGATCCCGCCGATCACGCAATTGACGCCGGCAGTGATGCGCAACTTGTTAGGCTCAGACCTCACCGCTGCGCGCGCTTTGTGGCCAGCACATCCTGAGTGGCATTTTCATGATTATGGCAAAGCGCAGATCCGCCCTCAACGCAAGCTGGGACATTTGACCGTGTGTGGACCGGACATCGCACAACTACTTCAACAAGTGCAATTGGAGGATGAAGACTAGTGGAAAAAACAACTGTATTGTATGCCGGCAAAGCCAAGCAAATGTTCAACACCGATGATCCCGATGTGTTATGGGTCGAATACAAGGATCAAGCCACGGCATTGAATGGGAAGAAAAAAGTCCAGATCGCAGGCAAAGGCGAATTGAACCGCAAAATTTCCAGTTTACTGTTTGCAGAGTTGAATGCCGCAGGGTTGCCAACGCATTATCTCAAGACCCTCGATGCCACGACCATGTTAGTCAAAAAATGCACGATGATCCCGCTGGAAGCTGTGGTCCGCAATTTTGCCTCAGGCAGTTTTGAACGCAAATTCCAAGTCGCGCACTTGCGCCCGCTAGTCCCAGCGGTGCATGAATTTTTCTACAAGAGTGACGCTTTAGACGATCCCTTCATCAATGATGAGCAAGCGATCGCCTTAGGATATGCCGATCAAGCGACGATCCAAGCGATCCATACCTTGTCAGATCAGGTGAATGCCTACTTGAAAGAACGCTTCGCCCAATTAGGCATCGATTTGGTGGACTTCAAGTTAGAATTTGGCCGGCTGAGCGATGGCACCTTGGTGTTGGCGGATGAATTGAGTCCGGATAACATGCGCCTGGTCGATCAAGAGTCTGGTAATTCCTTAGATAAAGACGTTTTCCGCAAAGATCAAGGCCCACTGACGCCGGTTTACGCGCAAGTGCTTGAACGGTTGCAAAGCGTCGTTAGCCGCTAGTCATTCACTATTCAAAAAGGAGCCCACACATGTATAAAGCCAAGATCTTCGTCAATTACAAGCAAAGCGTCTTAGATCCTAAAGCAGAAGTGATCAAGCATACCTTACACCGCTTGGGGCAAGATAACGTGCAAGACGTCACCGTCGGCAAATATTTCGAAGTGTTGCTTGAAGGCGCCCATGATGCCGTGGCAGCACAAGTCGATACGCTTTGTGATCAAATGTTAGCCAACGTCAACATGGAATCTTATCGGTTCACCCTTGAGGAGGTCAGCCAATGAAAGCTGCGGTGTTGACGTTTCCCGGTTCGAATTGTGATGCGGATCTGCTGTGGGCGGTGCAAGAGATCGCCGGCCAAGAAGCAGCCTTAGTATCTGCAAACACGGAAGATTTGACTGGTTTTGATCTGGTGTTGGTCCCAGGCGGGTTTTCTTATGGGGATTACTTGCGCAGCGGCGCGATCGCAAAGTTTGCCCCGGTGATGGGCGCATTAAAGACGTTTGCGGCCAATGGCGGCTATGTTTTAGGCATTTGCAATGGCTTTCAGATCCTGACTGAAGCCGGCTTGCTGCCAGGGGCGCTGCAAGTCAACACCAGCTTGGAATTCATTTGCGAACCGGAACCGCTGATCGTGGCCAACCACCAAACGGCGTTTTCCAATCAATATGCCGCCGGCCAAACCATTAGCTTGCCGATCGCGCATGGGGAAGGCAATTATTATGCCGACCCTGAGACTTTAGCCAGTATCGAAGCCCATCAGCAAGTGGTGTTCCGCTATGCCGAAAACCCCAATGGCAGCTTGAATGACATTGCCGGGCTGACCAATGAAGCCGGCAATGTGTTAGGGATGATGCCGCATCCGGAGCGCGCGGTGGAAGCCTTATTAGGCGGCACTGATGGCTTAGGGGTATTTGAATCATTGATCGCCGCGACGAAAGGAGCCGTCCATGTTGCAAACTGAACCAACGCCAGAACAGATCCGCGACCAAAAACCCTACTTGCAATTAGGGTTGACTGAAGCTGAATATGCGCTGTTTACCAAGCGTCTCGGCCGGCTTCCTAATTACACTGAAGTGGGCTTGCAGTCCGGCATGTGGAGTGAACATTGTGCGTATAAGTATTCCAAGCCGATCTTAAAGACCTTTTGGACCAAAAACGAGCGCGTCTTGATGGGACCTGGTGAAGGCGCCGGGGTGATCGCCATCGGTGAAGGCAAGGCCGTCGTGTTCAAGGCTGAAAGCCATAATCACCCCAGCGCCGTTGAGCCTTATGAAGGCGCAGCGACTGGTATCGGCGGGATCATCCGCGATATTTTCTCCATTGGGGCAAAGCCTGTGGCGAGCCTGGATTCATTGGCATTTGGCACGCGTTTTGATGCGCATAACCAAAACTTGATCGATCAAGTCGTCGCAGGCATTGGCGGTTATGGCAACGCCATTGGGATCCCAACGGTTGGCGGGGAGATCCAATTTGACGCGTCTTACCAAGATAATCCGCTGGTCAATGCGATGTGTGTGGGCGTGATGGATGAAAAAGACATCCAGCGCGGCCAAGCCGCCGGCGTTGGCAATGCAATCATCTATGTGGGCGCCAAGACTGGCCGTGACGGCATCAATGGGGCGTCGTTTGCTTCGGCGCAGTTTTCTAAAGAAGAAGATGCCGATCGCTCGGCGGTGCAAGTGGGCGATCCGTTCATGGAAAAATTGCTGACCGATGCATGCTTGGCAGTCACGCAAAAGCATCAAAAGGCTTTGGTGGGGATGCAAGACATGGGCGCTGCCGGCTTAGTGTCCAGTTCTGCGGAAATGGCCAGCAAAGCAGGGTTTGGCATGACGTTGGATCTGGATTTGATCCCGCAGCGCGAACCGGGGATGACGCCATTTGAGATCATGCTGAGTGAATCGCAAGAGCGGATGCTGTTATGTATTCGCACCGGTTTTGAACAAGAGATCTTAGACCTGTTTGCCGGGTATGATTTGGATGCAGTGGTTTGCGGCCGCGTCGAAGCCGGACACCAATACCGGCTGCTGCATCATGGCGCAGTGGTGTGCGACATTCCAGTAGGCCTATTGACCGACGCGGTGCCAACTTATACCACCACGCCTAAACAACCGGCCCGGCTGGCTCATCCGGCGCCCGATTTTACCCCAACGATCACCGACATCGACCAGACGCTGCGCGCATTGCTGGCTTTGCCGAATATTGCGTCTAAGCGGTCATTGTTCAAGCGTTATGATGCGCAAGTGCAAACCAATACCGTCATCGCCCCAGGCGGGGATGCCGGTGTGATCCGCGTGCGCGGCACCCACCGGGCGCTGGCGATGACGGCTGATTCTAATGGGCGGCTGTTGGCTTTAGATCCAGAAATCGGCGGGGCCATCACTGTTGCTGAAGCGGCGCGCAATCTCGTCGCCACTGGCGCAGAGCCATTAGGGATCACCGATTGTTTGAATTATGGCGACCCGAGCAAGCCAGAAGTCTATTATGAATTGCAAGCATCTGCCAAAGGGATCGTCGAAGCGACTAAAGTGTTCAACACGCCTGTCATTTCCGGGAATGTGTCGTTGTATAACGAAACTTCCGGCGTCGGGATTCACCCGACGCCAATGATCGGCATGGTCGGGTTGATCACTGATTTAGACGCGATCACCACCGTGGCATTTAAACAAGCGGGAGACGTCGTTTTCTTGGTCGGGGCGACCGGCGATGATTATAACGGCAGCAGCATCCAGTATTTACAAAACGGCGCTTATGCCGGCCGCTTGACCGGCTTTGATCTGACTCAGGAAAAAGCCATTCAAGACAAGATGTTAAAAGCAATCCAGGCGCATTTGGTCAATGCCTGTCATGACCTGGCAGATGGCGGTTTGGCGGCTGCTTTAGTCGAAATGGGCACCGCAAACCGCCTCGGTATCAAAGGCAGCACCGCGTTATCTGCGGCGCAGTTTTTTGCCGAGACCCAAGGCCGCTTTTTAGCCGCGGTGCCGCCAGCTCAGCAAGCGGCGTTTGCCGCGCAAATGGGCAAAGACGCCGTGGTATTAGGGACGGTGAGCGATGGGGAATTTGTCCTTGACTTGGCAGATGCCAAGCTCGACACCACGATCGCTGATCTAGCGGCGATCCAAGAGGAGGCGTTAGCATGGCAGCTGAAGTAAAGAGTCTGAATGAAGAATGCGGGGTTTTTGGGGTGTGGGGTGATCCGCATGCCGCTGTATTGACCCATTTAGGCTTGCATACCTTACAACATCGCGGCCAAGAAGGCGCCGGGATCGTCGGTTTGACGGATCATGGGCTGCATCGCCACAATGGCTTTGGCTTGGTGTCTGAAGTGTTTGCGGATCCGGAATCCTTGCGGCAATTGGCTGGCACGGCGGCTTTGGGCCATGTGCGCTATGCCACGGCAGGCGGCCGGATCTTAGAAAACATCCAGCCGTTGTTGTTCCGGTTTTCCAATGAATCGATCGCTTTGGCGCACAATGGGAATTTGACCAATGCCTTGAGCTTGCGGGCCAAATTAGAAGCCGATGGGGCGATTTTCCAGTCGACATCAGATACGGAAGTCTTGATGCATTTGATCCGGCGCAGTCATGCTGCCGGCTTTCAAGCGCAGTTATGTGAGGCTTTGAATCAAGTCCATGGCGGGTTTGCCTTTGCGCTGTTGACCGAACACGCGTTATATGCCGCCAGCGATCCTAATGGCTTCCGGCCGTTGGTGGTCGGCCAATTGCCCAGCGGCGGCTATGTGATCTGCAGTGAAACTGCCGGCTTGAATGCCGTCGGCGCTGATTTTATCCAAGATGTGCAACCGGGGCAGTTGGTAGTCGTCGATGAGTTGGGGCTGCATGTGAGTCAATACACCACTGATACGCAATTAGCGGTTTGTTCAATGGAATATGTCTATTTTGCCCGGCCGGACTCTGAGATCCATGGCGTTTCGGTCCATCAAGCACGGGTGCGCATGGGTGAGCGCTTGGCCAAGGAACAACCTGCCGCTGGGGACATCGTCGTCGGCGTCCCGAATTCGTCTTTATCGGCCGCTTTAGGGTATGCGCGTGCCAGCGGGATCCCTTATGAAATGGGCTTGATCAAATCCCAGTATGTGGCACGCACGTTTATCCAACCGACCCAAGCGCTGCGTGAGCGCAGTGTGCGCATGAAGCTGTCGCCGGTGCGGCCAGTGGTGGCCGGCAAACGGGTGATCTTAGTGGATGATTCGCTGGTGCGGGGCACCACGGCGATCCAGCTGGTTCAATTGCTCAAAGATGCAGGTGCTAAAGCAGTGCATTTGCGCATCGCCAGCCCGCCGCTGCGCTTCCCATGTTTTTATGGGATCGATATTCAAACCACCCATGAATTAATGGCCGCCAATCACAGTATCGCCGAGATGCGCGATTTGTTAGGGGCAGACAGTTTAGGCTTTTTGTCCACGCAAGGGCTTGAAGACAGTGTCGGCTTGCAAACCACTGCCCCCAATGGCGGCTTGTGTGTGGCGTATTTCACCGGGGAATACCCAACGGCACTTGATGACTATGAACAGACGCTAGAAGCTGAGTTGGCCAAATTACAGATCAATATTCCGGAGGTATCGGCATGAGTTTAGACTATAAAAGTGCCGGCGTCGACGTCGACGCCGGTAATGAAGTGGTCCGGCGCATCGCCCCAGTGGCTAAAGCCACCCAAAACGAGCGCGTCTTAGGCGACTTAGGCGGCTTTGCCGCTGCCTACCGCTTGCCTGCAGTGCCGCAGCCGGTGTTGGTTTCTGCTACCGATGGGGTGGGCACCAAGTTGTTGTTAGCTTTGCAATGTGACCAACATGATACGATCGGCATCGATCTGGTCGCCATGGTGGCCAATGACCTCGTGGCTGATGGCGCGACACCATTGTATTTTTTAGATTATTTAGCCACCGATGCGCTGGATCCAGCGCGGGTAGAAACGATCGTGCGCGGGATCGCGTATGGCTGCGCGCAAGCGGGCATGGCGTTGATCGGCGGCGAAACTGCTGAAATGCCTGGCATGTATCCGCAACATCACTATGACCTGGCAGGCTTTGCCGTGGGATTAGCCTCAGAAGACAAGCTGTTGCCCAAAGGGGTGCAAGCTGGGGATGTTTTGATCGGTTTGGCCAGTTCTGGCGTCCACTCTAACGGGTTTTCATTGGTGCGCCGCTTATTAGCGGAAACGAACCTGGGCAATACCCCGTTATCAGATGGCACGGAGATCACCACTGCGCTGCTCACGCCGACACGTATCTACGCTCAAGCGGTCTTGCCCTTGATTCAAGCCGGCTTGGTTCATGGGGCGGCGCATATCACCGGCGGCGGTTTTATCGACAATGTCCCACGGATGCTGCCTAAGCCGCTTGCGGCTGAAATCGATGCTGCCGCTTGGACTTGGCCGGAATTGTTTCAACGGCTGCAACAAGCAGGAGACTTGAGCTTAGAAACGATGCGGCGGACCTTTAACTTAGGTATCGGCATGGTCTTGGCGGTGGCGGCACAAGATGTCGATCAAGTGTTGGCGGCCACGCCGCACAGCAAAGTGATCGGCCGCGTGATCCCGCGCGAAACGGCTGCGATCAAATGGAGGTAGCACATGAAGCATATCGTTGTTTTTGCTTCTGGCAATGGCAGTAATTTTGCCGCGTTGGCGCGCTATTTTGAAGGCGGACGGCACGGGGTCGTGATCGATCTGCTGGTTTGTGATCACCCTGGTGCGTATGTGTTGACGCGCGCAGCGGAGTTTGGGATCGCGACTTTTGCGATCGATTATCATGCATATGCTGATAAACAAGCGGCGGAAACTGCGATCTTGGCGCAGCTGCCGCCTTGCGATATGATCGTCTTAGCGGGGTTCATGCGCATCATTGGCGCGACGTTATTAGCGGCGTTTCCTGAGCGCATCGTCAACTTGCATCCCGCGTTGCTGCCGAGTTTTCCTGGGCGCAGCGGGATCCAAGATGCCTATGCCTATGGGGTCAAAGTGACTGGGGTGACGGTGCATTATGTCGATGCCGGGATCGACTCTGGGCAGATCATTGCCCAAGAGCCGGTGCGGATCAACCCAGAGATGACATTGGCGGAATTGGAGACTGCGATCCATGCAGTCGAACATGACTTGTTACCTAAAACGGTAGCGGACTTATTGACAAAGGAGAAAATAGCTTGAAAAAACGGGCATTGCTAAGTGTATCGGATAAAACTGGATTGGTCGACTTTGCCAAAGGCTTAAGCGCTCGCGGTTTTGAATTGGTGTCCACTGGCGGCACCCACCGCGTGTTAGCAGATGCTGGGTTAGCCGTGACGGCAGTCGAAGCGGTCACTGGTTTTCCAGAAATGCTGGATGGACGGGTGAAGACGCTGCATCCTAAGATCCATGCCGGGATCTTGGCCAAGCGCGACGTGCCAGCGCATATGGACGCGTTAGCAGAACATGAGATCACCCCGATCTCAGTGGTGTGTGTCAATTTATACCCCTTTGCCGAAACCATCCAAAAACCCAATGTGACGCGTGCTGAAGCCATCGAACAAATCGATATTGGCGGACCCAGTGCGTTGCGCGCCGCGGCCAAAAACAGCGACAGCGTTTGGGCAGTGGTCGATCCAGCCGATTATGCGGCAGTTTTAGCAGGGATCGACGCCGATGATGCGGCATTGCGCCAAACATTAGCCGCCAAGATCTTTGCGACCACCGCCGCTTATGATGCGCAGATCGCCGCTTATTTGGATCCTGAACCATTTCCTGATCAATTTACCCCGACTTATACTAAGAAGCAGGCCTTGCGTTACGGGGAAAACTCCCATCAACAAGCCGCTTTTTATGCGGCACCAGACGCACCTGAGTCCAGTTTGGCCAATGCCAAACAGCTGCACGGCAAGGAATTGTCGTATAACAACTTGAAAGATGCCGATGCGGCGTTGACGATGGTCAATGAGTTCACCCAACCCACAGTGGTGGCAGTTAAGCATATGAACCCTTGCGGCATTGGCAGCGCCGACACCATTGAAGCGGCGTGGGATAAGGCGTATGCGGCAGATTCGACGTCGATTTTTGGTGGGATCATTGCGTTGAATCGGCCGGTTGATCTCGCCACGGCGACGAAGATGCACGCCTTGTTTTTGGAAATCGTCATGGCACCAAGTTTTGACGATGACGCGTATGCGATTTTAGCCAAAAAGAAGAATCTGCGCTTGTTGACGGTACCGTTGGCTGCCGCCACTGAAGTGCCGCATGTCGAAAGTGTTTCTTTGGTCGGCGGGCTGCTGCGGCAAACCAGCGACGACGCAGTTGAAACGGCTGCTGATTTGACTGTCGTGACCAAAGTCCAGCCGACTGCTGAGCAGATCGCGTCGTTATTATTCGCGCAGCAAGTGGTCAAACATGTTAAATCCAATGCCATTGTGATCGCTAAAAATGGTCAGACCTTAGGGATCGGGGCTGGGCAAATGAACCGGATCGGTTCAGTCGAAATCGCCTTGACCCAAGCCCAACAAAATTCAGAATTTGCCGGTGCGGTGATGGCTTCTGACGCCTTTTTCCCGATGGATGACTGTGTTGAGTATGCCGCCCAACACGGTATCCGGGCGATCATTCAACCAGGTGGGTCGATCCGCGATCAAGATTCGATCGCGATGGCCGATAAGTATGGCATTGCGATGGTCACCACTGGGGTGCGCCACTTCCGCCATTAAACCTGAAGACATGTTTGACCAAGGGAGGTTATTATGGGCAATGTTTTGATCATTGGCAATGGCGCACGTGAAAGTGCCTTAGGCCAAGCCTTTTTACGTTCGCCACAAGTCGATACCGTGTATGTGGCACCTGGCAATGCGGGGATGCCGTTATTAGGGTTGCAGGTGCTGCCGGTGGCTGAAGATGATTTTGCCAGCTTGCTGCAGTTTGCCCGGCAAAATGTGGCGTTAACGTTCATTGGCCCTGAAGCGCCGTTAGCGGCAGGGATCGTGGATACCTTTCAAAAAGCGCAACTGCCAGTATTTGGACCAACGCAAGCACTGGCCCAGCTGGAATCAAGCAAGCAATTCGCCAAAGCCTTCATGCAGCGTCATCATCTGCCCACTGCCAAAGCGCAAGTGGTTACTTCCCAAGCCCAAGCGCAAGCTGCCGTTGCTGAATTCGGCGTGCCGGTCGTGATCAAAGTCGATGGCCTGGCGGCAGGCAAAGGGGTGACTGTGGCCCAAACCCAAGCAGAAGCCACCGGTGCCATCACGCAGTTATACGCCCAGCAGCCGCACATGGCGGTGTTGATCGAAGAATGTTTAGTGGGCCAAGAAGCGTCAGTCATGGCCATGTTCAACGGGATCTCGCGGGTGGTGTTTCCATTATCCCAAGACCACAAGCGGCGTTTTGACCATGATGCCGGCCCTAACACCGGCGGTATGGGGGCATTTGCGCCAGCGCCCCAGTTTTCACCTGAGCAACAAGCCCAAGCGCAGGAATTGGTCGATCAAACCCTTGCCGGTATGGTCGTCGATGGGCTTTATGGCAACGGAGTCTTGTATATCGGCGTGATGTTTACAGCAGCTGGTCCCAAGATCCTTGAATATAACTTGCGCTTTGGCGATCCAGAGACTCAAGTGCTGCTGCCGCAAGTCCAAAATGATTTCTATCAGCTGGTTTTAGACCTGTTAGCCGGACAAGCGGTTGACTTACAGTTAGACGGCTTGACCTATTGCGGCGTGGTCGCAGCCAATCCAGGGTACCCGCAAGATACCAGTGCGAGTTTGCCGGTGATCATTCCAGATGAGACCCAGCGGCAATATTGGTATCCAGCTGGGATCGTGCAAGGCACGGATGGGTTGCGCTCACATGGGGGGCGGATCTTTACCATCGTCGGTGCCGGCGCAGACTTAAAGCAGGCGCAAGCCCAAGCTTATTTGCGGCTCAAGGCGCTTAGCGGGCGCTTGGCTTATCGTGAAGACATCGGTTGGCACGCATTATAAGCGGCAACAATGACTACCAGATATTGTAGGGTAGTCATTTTTTTTGCCCTATTTTGTGGTAGCATAGAGCTATCGCAAGAATGGAGTGAGTCTGAATGTCTGATCGATTACACCTTGACCAACAGCAGCTGCAAGCCGCTTTACCCAACGATCCAGCCCCGCAAGCATGGTTGGCCCAAGAGTTGTCCCAGCAGTATGTCGCCAGTTATAAGCCGTTTAATTTTGTGGATGGTGAAGGGGTGCGCTGCAGTTTGTATGTGTCTGGCTGCAAGTTTAATTGTCCAGGCTGTTACAACAAGGCTGCGCAGAATTTTCATTATGGCCACCCTTATACGCAAGCCTTGGAAGATCAGATCATGGCTGATCTGGCGCAGCCTTATGTGCAAGGCTTGACGCTTTTGGGAGGGGAACCGTTTTTGAATACCCAAGTCTGCTTGCGCTTGGCCAAGCGCATCCGCGCAGAATTTGGGCATGACAAAGACATTTGGAGCTGGAGCGGCTACACCTGGGCAGAGTTGCAGCAAGAGTCGGCAGACAAACTTGAATTGCTGCACCTGTTGGACATTTTAGTCGATGGACGTTTTTTAGCCGCCCAAAAAGACCTGACGCTGCAATTTCGCGGCAGTGCCAACCAGCGGATCATTGATGTGCAGGCCAGCTTGGCTGCCGGTCAGGTGAAGATCTGGCCAAAGTTGACGCATTGATGCGGCAAAAAAAGGGACCATGGCAAAGGTCATGATCCCTTTTTTTTTGGCCTGTCAGGCGGCTGCAGGCGCTTATTTAGCCAATGGTTGCGGTGTTAAGGTGGCGCCGCTGTCGCCATAATAGTCCAAATGGGTAAAATGGACGGTCACCGCAGTGCCTGCGCCGACGGTGGATGTTAAGGTCAAGTGGTGGCCGAGGCGTTGGGCCAATTGCGCGGCGAGATACAACCCCAAGCCCGTCGACTTTTGATTGGCATTGCGGCCATTGGTGCCGGTGAATCCCTTTTCAAACACGCGATGTTGTTCATCGGCCGGGATCCCAATGCCAGAATCTTGGATCGTCAGTGTTGCTTCATGCTCGCCATGGGCTAATAACGCCTTGATCGCACCGCCTGCAGGGGTATATTTGATCGCGTTGGCCACTAATTGCCGCAAGATAAAGCGCAGCCACTTGTCATCGGTGGTGACGGTGATCGCCGGGCCGACCACTTGAAAACTCAGCTGCTTGGCAATGAAACTGTTGCGCTGGTCGACGGCCACTGCATTCACGACTTGTTTGAGGTCATGATCGCGCAAGAGGTAATCGCGGCTAAAACTGTCGAGGCGTGAATAATATAAGACTTGTTCGACGTCGTGGTCGATCTTGTCCAGTTGCAAGCTCAGTTGCGTTAATTTTGTCTCATCGACTTGCCCATCTAAACTATCGACGATCAAGCTGATCGCCGCTAACGGGACTTTAGCTTCATGGACCCAGCTGTCCAAATAAGCGCGATAGTCTTGTTGCGTCGTCAACACTTGCGTCATCGCTTGGCGATGGGCTTGCAGCAGCTGGTTGACCGCTTGGGTGATCACAGCCTGTTCATGGTTTTGCGCTGGTGCCAGCGGCCAGTCAAGTGCATCGGCGCCGGCATTGATGCGTGCTTGCCAATCGGATAGCCAGCGTTTGCGCCGGCGATAAGCTAATGCCATGATGGCCATGGCAAACAAAGTGATCAAACTGGCCATATACAACAGCGTGTCGGCATGCACCCGGTGGCTTGGGTCCAGCCAAAGGCCGCCACAAAACAAGCACAAGCCGAATAAGTAGGCTGTGATCTGCAAGCGATGATCAAGTAAATACGCTTTAAGAGTCATCCAAACACCTCCGTCAAGGGATGATATAACCAAGGCCAACGCGAGTTTGAATATAATCCGGCAACCCCGCTTCGGTGATTTTTTTGCGCAGCCGGTTGATGTTGACGGTTAACGTATTGTCATCAACGAACCGTTCATCTTGCCACAGCGCTTTGAGCAGGTGGGTGCGGCTGACTACTTGGCCATGGGCACGGACTAAGATCTGCAGCAGTTTGTATTCGTTTTTCGATAAGTTGATCGCTTCATCGCCAACTTGTGCCATGCCGGTTTGCAGATCAAGGCTGAGACCGCCATGCTGCAATAATTGCGCATTTTGATCGGCATAATTATAGGTGCGGCGTAATAAGGCGTTGATTTTGGCCAGCAAGACTTCAGTGGCAAAAGGCTTGTTGACAAAATCATCCGCGCCGAGGTTCATTGCCATCACCATGTCCATGTTGGTATTGCGGCTGGAAATGAAGATCACTGGGACATGGCTGACAGTGCGGATCTGTTGGACCCAATGATACCCATCGTACACTGGCAAGTTGATATCTAACAGCACCAGGTGCGGTTGCGCCGTTTGAAACTGGGCAAAAACGTCGGCGAAATCTGTGACCACCAGCGGCTCAAGCTGCCACTTGCTTAACGCATCGGCAATCAGCGTGGCAATCGTGTGGTCGTCTTCAACGATCATGATCTTGAACATGTGCAAGCCTCCATTCCTTTGTATGGTAGCCAATTTTGGGTTTTGGCACAAGTACACGCGCCGAAACGCAAGAGATTTGTTATCATGACAGTAGCGGAGGTGTGATATGCGGATCGTGAATGTAGATCATTTGTCAAAAACTTACGGCCACCGGTTCAATCGGGTGGTGGCTTTAAATGATTTGAGTTTTGGCATCGATGCTGGGGAATTTGTTGGGGTCATGGGGCCTAGCGGGGCAGGGAAATCGACGTTGTTAAACTTATTGGCGACGTTTGATCAGCCGACCACAGGCGGGATTTGGATCGATCGCGTTGATTTGACCACGATGTCTGCTGCAGACAGTGCCCGGTTTCGGCGCGAAGACTTAGGGTTTATTTTTCAAGGCTTTGATTTGCTCAATGACTTGACGGTCAGCGCCAACATCACCATGCCTTTGACCTTTGTCCCGCCGGTACCAACTGATCTGGATGCGCGGTTGCAAACCGTCAGTGAGCTGCTGGGGCTGACGCAATTGTTGACGCGCTTTCCCTTGCAGCTTTCACAAGGTCAAAGGCAGCGGGTCGCAGCCGCGCGGGCGATCATCACCAAACCGAAGTTATTGTTAGCTGACGAACCGACAGGCAGCTTGGATTCTTTAGCCGCCACCGAATTGTTGCAATATCTGGCTAAAATCAATTTAGAAACCGATGTGACGATCATGATGGTGACTCATGATGCCTTTACAGCCAGTTTTTGCAATCGGATCATTTTCATCCGCGATGGGGCGTATTTTGCTGAAGTGACGCGCCAAGGCAGCCGCCAAGAATTTTTCAATCACATCATCGACATGGAAGCGACGATCAACGGAGGGAGGCGCCGCCGTGGGGGCATGGATCAAGCGTAGCTGGGCACAACACGCCAGCGTGTCGCGATTGATGGCAGTGGTTTTAGGCAGCTTACTGGCGGTAATGTACGCCGTCGCCGCTTTGATCGATGACCGGCCTTTGCTGCGGCAAGTCAGCCAAGGCGTGGGCAACACGACGGTTTTTCCGGCGGCCTTAGTGGTGTTGTTAGTGGTCATGATGTTGTTTAGCTTAACGTTTTTGTTGTATTTGAATCGGCTGCTGTTAACGCGCCGTGATGGGGAGTTGGGTTTATATCGCCGCTTAGGGATGCCAGCGTCGCGACTAGGGCGCGACTTGGGTGGTGAATTAGGCGTGATCTTTGCTGCCGGATTAGGGGCGGGGCTGCTCGGCGGGATCTTAGTGTCAAAACTTTTGGCAATGGTGTTGTTGCGCTTAGTGGATGTGGCCCAGCCGGTGGGCTTATTAGTGAGTCCGCCAGCGATCGGTGAATTGAGCGGGTATACCGTGGTGGTTTGGCTGTTGTTGGCAGCATTGAATGCTTGGTACGTCAAAGGCCATGAACTGTTGCTATATTCGACGCCAGATGCAGCCAAAACGCCGACTGCCCCTTTATCCGGGCTGGATCTGCTCGGGGGCTTGCTTGGCGCGGTGTTGCTCATCAGTGTGGTGTGGTTTGCCCAAGCCCCTACTTATTGGACCAGTCGTGCGGCGCAGCTTTTTGGCAATGTTTGGGGCCTGCTTGGCAGCTTGGTTTTTGGCCTGCTGGCCGCTATTGGCGGCGTGTATTTATTGTTTGCTTGTACCTTGCCGGTAGGGTTGGCCAAGCTGGCCAAGTTGCGGTGGGCACGGCCGGCTAGCCGGTATTTACCCTTGATGATCATCGTGCGCCGATTGCGGGCCAATCGGCATTCGTTATGGCTGACCACCGCATTGACGACGGTCACCTTGACGGTGATCGGCGGGGCGGCGGTGTTGTATCAATTTGGCCAAACCGTCGTGGCCCAAAACATCGCCCAACCGATCGTCGCGACGGCCAGCGGTCAGCGCTTGGTGGCGCAAACCTTGGCCAAAACCCCGGGGGTGACCACCACGCCATTGGCCACAAAACTGGTGGCCGGAAAAGTACGTTTGCGGCTGCGATCTGCCCATGATCGCTTGGAAAAAAACCTTTATCAAGTCATCGCCCAAAGTGATTATCAACGCATTCGCCGCCAACAATCACAGTTGCCTGCGATTGCCGTCCGCCAAGACCAAGCCGTATTGCTCACTACGGCAGAGCATTTGTATCAAGTGGGCGGGCTTGGCGGCTTTGATAATACTGGTCGCAGTTTGCGTTTGCCGCAAATCGGCAAGCGCTTAGTGATCAAAGCGATCACGGCTGATTTTCCGCTTGGCAGCAGCGGGTATTTTGATCGCGGCTTAGTGGTCAGCGACCAGCAATACGCCCAAATCACCGCGCCAGTCGTGATGATTTACGGCACACATGTCCGCGGCAAGCTTGCGCCTGCGCTGGAAAAGCCGCTGGCCAACAGTACTGCCATGGATTTTGTGGCGTTAGATCAAGCAACATTGGCCGGCAGCAAAGTGCCAACCGTCGTTGCCAAAGCGCCTGGTCAAGATTACCTCGGGCGGGATGCGATCAGCTTGCGGCGGCCGGCATTACACCAGATGAATGGGGTGTTTGGGTTTGTGTTATTCGTGATCTTGATGTTAGGGGCCGTCTTCATGGTGGCCACCGCCAGCATTTTGTTACTCAAACAATTGGCGGAAGCGCGTAATGAACGCGCGGCGCAAGTGACCTTGAGGCGGCTGGGCATGCCCCAACCGGTGTTGACCCGCGTGATCTACACGCAGATCATGGTGATTTTTGCTTTGCCGCTAGGCGTTGGGGCCGGTGGGGCGGCCTTGTTGATCAAAGGGTTGAAGGACGCTTTAGGCGGGCACCCCAGTCAAGTGGCAGGCGCCGTTTTTGGTGTTTACACGCTGGTGTATTTGGTGTTTGCTTGGGTGACGGCTGCCAGGATCGACCGCCAAGCTCGCCGGTGATCCTGGTCGCGAAAAAAAGCCTTGGCGCGATCACAAAGACCGATCCAAGGCTAAGACTTTTTGGACGCAATATTTTTTTAAGACTCGCCAACGAGCTGTGATTGATCGTCAGGTTCATCTTCGGCATCTGGCGAAACAATTTGATAGTAGGCTTCGTGGTACCCCAGACCCTTGGCTGCACGCTGAGTAAAATCTAAGATCGGTGCCATCAGCGGCGTTTTCTTGGAGGCAAAGAGATCTAACGTCTTCTCCCATTGTGATAATAAGACGTATTCTGGGGCTTTGGCATCGGTTTTGAACAAGTACAACGCCTGGTTGCCCCGAAGCCGTTCACGATGTTCAAACAGCTTTTTGGCTTTGGCAACGAACACTGGGGCTTCTTGTTCATTCAAGCGGAAATAACTCAACTGCAAGAAGCCTTGGTCAACCAACTGTCCGGCTTGTGCCAGGGGCTTAAACTTCATTGGCGCGACAAACGGCACCGCTGCCGTGTAGTCCAGTAACGCGTAATTGCTGCCTTCGTTCAAAGGCTTTAACAGCAACAATGGTGCATCGGTCTTTGTGAAGAATTGCTTCAGAAAATAGCGTGAACCCAAAATCATTTGCATGTTGTTGGACATGACTACCACCTCCAGGACTATTATACCGCGTTTTCGCGGCTGAAAGGATGAGATTGTGATGAAATTAACGATATTAGGATATTATGGCGGCTATCCGGACCATGGCGTCGGCACTAGCGGGTATTTGGTGCAAAGCGGCGGCTATAATTTATTGATGGATGCCGGCAGCGGCACCTTGTTGGCATTAGAAAAAGTACTGGATCCTTTGCAGTTGGACAGCGTGTTATTAACGCATTATCATCATGATCACATTGCGGATTTTGGGGTGCTGCAATATTATTACCAATTGCATTCTGGCGCCAAAAAGCACACCCCGTTACCGGTATATGGCCATACCAAAGACCCGTTGCATTTTGCGGCCTTGACTTTTGGCAGCTATACTCAAGCGCTAGGCTACACAGGCGACACCACGCTGCAATTAGGCCCGCTGACATTGACGTTTCTGGAAACGCAGCATCCGGTGCCGGCATTTGCCGTGCGGATCGCTGACCAAGCCACTGGCCATGTGCTGGTCAATACGAGCGATACGCGGTATTTTGAGGGGTTGAAGACATTCGCGCAAGGGGCAGATGTCTTGTTGGCCGATACAAATTTTTTGGCAGATCATCCCGCGCCGCTTTGGCACTTGACGGCTCGCCAAGCGGGGACGCTGGCCCAGGAGGCGGCGGTCAAACGGTTGGTGTTGACGCATTTGCCGCAAGAAGTGCCGCTTGACCAGTTAAAGGCGCAAGCCCAAACTGCGGCTTTAGCGATCCCAGTGAGCCTGGCCTCAGAAAATAAAATTATAGAAGTATAATTTAATATTATCGAATATTTTTATATAATCATTACATTAGAATTGGATAAGTTAGTCCCTTTACTGCAGACAAAATTCGGTTAAAACGGCGCCATAGAGACTTTGTGCTTTTTACACAAACTTTGAGCAATACGTTTTTGATACATTATCTTTACAAAACAAAATAAAAATTATTCTATTTTGATTGTTTTTTGACCCACTATTCAATTATAATTAAGAGGTCAAATCAAGAACGTTGTACACATAGCAAAGGAGTGAGTCTCATGGTCGTGACCTTATATACTGCTGGTAGCTGCACGTCAAGCCGGAAAGCACGCAACTGGTTGTTGACGAATCACATTCCGTTTGATGAACGGAATTTAGATAATGATAAGTTGTCGCGCGCGGAGGTCAAACGGTTATTACGAATGACAGAAACGGGTACGCAAGAATTGTTGTCAGTGCGTTCCAAGGCGTTTCTTGGCTTAGGGATCAAGTTGGATGACTTGACCACCGAGGCGTTGATCTCCTTGATCATTGCAGAACCGCGTCTCTTACGCCGACCGATCTTGATCGACGATAAACGAATGCAAGTGGGTTATCATGAAGACGAGATCCGCCGCTTTTTACCTCGCGGGGTGCGCGCTTTGGCGTTGCAACAAGCGCAATTGCTGGCAGGTTTTTAGTTTCATACAGACACCGGCGCCCTTGAGCCGCGATCAGTTTTGCTGATCACAGCTCAAGGGCGTTGGTGCGCTAAAAGTTGGAAAAGCTGGCGAAATTTTGCCCGATGAGCTTAATCAATTTGCAAAAAGTAATCATCTGTCGTAGAATGCCCATTTAGGTGAAGTCTGTTATAATGTTCATAGACTGATGGGGGTGTCCCATCAAAAGTGAGGTGCAGCAATCATGGAAATGGAACGCATCAACGACAATACGATTCGCGTCCTCTTAGGCAATGACGATCTGGCAGAGCGGGGAATCACTGTTTTAGATCTGCTTGGCAACCACCAGCAGATCGAGAGCTTTTTTTATAGCATCCTTGATGAAGTCGATAAGGATCACAGCTTCGCCACGAACGACGCGGTCACTTTTCAAGTGATGCCGAGCCAGTCCGGTTTAGAGCTGCTGATCAGCAAAAATGTCCCCCAAGATGATGCCGATGACCAAAATGATCACCAGCAGGCGCAAGATGTGCCTGACTTTATCAAGCGGCAGTTGATGGCTACAGATGATGATCATGATGCGGTGGATGAAGGTGGCTATATCGATGCCAATGGGGCGACGAAGACGGAAGTGGTCTTGAAGTTAGCCAGTTTTGAGGACTTGATCGCTTTGGCCAAGAATTTGCGCCTGGAAGGCGCCGCCAGCGACTTGTTCCATTATCAAGACGGGTACTATTTGGTGTTGACCTTCTATAGCAATCAAGTCTCTGAACAAGAGATCAAAGATCAATTGGCAGTGGCCTTAGAGTACGGCGATCGCAGCGGCGTTTCTGCTGCCAAATTGTCAGAATATGGGCAAAAGGTGATGGCAACAAGCGCTTTGGAAACCGCGCGTTACTATTTTAAATAAAGCGCCGCAAAAAACGGCACGAATCATTTTTGATTCGTGCCGTTTTCTTGCGTGAGGGGCAATTATGCGATGGTGTGGAGCTGGCCCTTAAAGTCGGCTAATTGCGTATACCCTTTAGTCGCCATGATGGCTTCAAGTTCTTGGCTCAAGCGGGCAAAAGCGGGGATCCCTTCTTCTTGTAAAACGGTGCCCAGCTGTACCATATCTGCACCGCATAAGATCAGATCGTAAACATCGCGGCCGGTATTCACGCCGCCAGTGCCGATGATCGCGATTTCAGCGCGCAACCGCTGGCGAAAAGCCCGCACATTAGCCAACGCGATCGGTTTGGCATATGCGCCGCCGATGCCGCCAAAGCCGCCTTTAGGCCGGATCACAGTCGTGTCAGTTGCCGGATCGATCATCAAGCCGTTGCCCAGTGAATTGATCGAATTGATGAATTGCAGCGGGTAGCGGTTTAATAAGGCGGCCATTTGGTCGAATTGTGCCAGGTCAAAAAATGGCGGCAGCTTCACGCCGGCAGGCTTTTTGAACAAGCGGAAAATATTGTCCAGGATCTGTTCTGTTGTTTCCAGATCATAAGCGATTTGCGGCTTGCCAGGGACGTTTGGACAACTGAGGTTGAATTCAGTCAAGCCGGTAAAATCGCTGTCTTGGATCTTTTGCGCAAGGGTCACATAATCGTCTGGCCCCATGCCGGCAACAGACATGAAGATCGGCTGTTGGGGATGTTTAACTTGAAAGGCTAACGCATAATCGAGATAATAATCCAGCCCCTTATTAGGCAACCCCATCGAATTGATGCTGCCCATGGTCAACGCTTGATAGCGTGGTTCCGGATTGCCTGGCCGGGCATTGGGGGTGCCTGATTTTGTCACCAAAGTGCCTGCTGGGCTGGCAGCCAGCTCGTCTAATTCTGCGGCAGTCATACAATGGACGCCACTTGCATTCATCAAGACATTCTTAAAGTGAAAATCACCAATTTGCGTCGCTAAACTCGTCAATTACGCCACTCCTTTTGTCAACTTGGTCCACCTGCCACTTTGGCGGGTGCAGACCCTGGCAACCATTAAACCATAGAATGGTGAGATTGACTAGAGGGGTTAGGGTGATTCGCGCATAAAAAAAGCCGCAACGGCAAAATCGTTCGGCTTCTTAGCAAATTATGATAACCCTGCGGCTTCACGTGCCTGGTTTTGATGATGCACGAGTTTCGCGAGTTCGCTCGCTTTTTTGCGGATCTCTTCAGGCGGTGCTTGCGGCAAGGTAAAGTGTGTGACCATCTTATGCGGATCAAAGTCTGGCGTGACGCTGACGAGTGAATAAAAGACATTGTCATCTGTGGTTTCTGGCAAAGTCTTCAGCGAATAAGCCGCTAAGGCAGCTTCATCGTCAGGCAAATGGCTTAAAAAATCAGCTAGCACACGATATGAATAATAGACGGTTTCTTCGTAAGTGGCACCAACAGCAGAAGCCTGCGGGATGTTGACGAAGTTGATCATGTAGCCATGGTCAGTTTTTTCATTACGCGCAGCGAAGTAGTAGCGCCGGGTCGTGCTTGCCATGCTGATCACTCCTTACAGGTGTGCCAATACTGGCATAACGACACACTGTTTTCTCTATATCATTATAACATGGTTAAAAATATGAGCAAGTATATGAGTAAATTTTAATTTGAAATAACAGTTGTTTCTAAATCGTAAACACGTGGCATGCTGCCCCAAAAAACGCCATACTTTCCGGAAAATATTCTCAAAATAGCCTTGCAAAGGCAGGCTGGGCTTGCTATACTAATTTCTGTTGTTGCGGTTGTAGTTTAGTGGTAAAACTCCAGCTTCCCAAGCTGGCGTCGCGAGTTCGATTCTCGTCAACCGCTGTCGAACTGGTACGAGTCTCGTACCAGTTTTTTAATAGGGTCAGAGGGCCTTTTTCGACCACCTGACCTGGCAAACACCCAGCTGTGTTTGCGACCCGTTGACAAAGAAGAAATCCAAATACCAGCTGCAGTGAGACTACGGTCGGTGCGAGTAGTCGCTGGTCAGGATGGCGCGCTTTTGAGGGTGAAACAAATAATGAAGTGGACCGATCGGTCAATTAGAGTGGTACCGCGGGGAAACTCGTCTCTTTCAGCAACAAGATGAAAGCGACGAGTTTTTTCGTGGTCAAATTAGGAGGAACTCATGGATTTCAAACAACAAGTCGTGGCAACCTTGCACAGCGCGTTACATGATCAACTAGATGACCAGCAATTGACACAATTATTGGAAACGCCGAAGACCTCAGACCTTGGGGATTATGCGTTTCCTACCTTTGCGTTAGCCAAGATCTATCATCAAGCCCCGAAGCAGATCGCCAGTGACTTAGCGGCACAATTAGATGCGACGCCTTATGAAAAGATCCAAGCGGTAGGCGGCTATGTCAACTTCTTCTTGGATAAAGTAAGCTTTGCACATGCTGTGTTGACCACTATTGCCAAAGACCCCCAGCATTATGGCGATGCGCAGCTTGGTCAAGGCAATGTGCCGATCGATATGTCCAGCCCCAATATTGCCAAACCCATGAGCATGGGCCACTTGCGGTCAACCGTGATCGGCAATGCGTTAGCGAACATTTTAGCCAAAGTCGGCTACAGCCCGATCAAGATCAATCATTTAGGCGATTGGGGCACCCAATTTGGCAAGTTGATCGTGGCTTATCGCAAGTGGGGGAGTGAAGCGGATGTCAAAAAAGACCCGATCCACTACTTAGTCCAATATTATGTGCAATTTCATGAAGAAGCGGAAACCGATCCGACCTTAGATGATGAAGCCCGTGCTGTGTTCAAGCAACTCGAAGATGGCGATCAAGAAGTTTACAAGTTGTGGTCTTGGTTCCGTGAAGAATCGCTGAAAGAATTCACGCGGATCTATGACTTATTAGGCGTGACGTTTGACTCTTATAATGGCGAAGCATTTTACAATGATAAGATGGACGCCGTAGTTGCGGATTTAGAGCAAAAACATTTGTTAAAAGCCAGCCAAGGTGCTGAAATCGTTGATTTATCCAAGTACGATCTCAATCCCGCCTTGATCAAAAAATCAGATGGGGCAACGCTTTATATGACGCGTGATCTGGCGGCAGCGTTTTACCGGCATGATCAGTATCACTTTGTGCAAAGCTTATATGTCGTTGGCAATGAACAACGCGAGCATTTCGATCAGCTCAAAGCGGTGATCAAAGAAATGGGCCATGATTGGGCCGATGACATTCACCACATTCCCTTTGGCTTGATCACGTCAGGCGGTAAGAAATTGTCCACTCGCAAAGGCAATATCATCTTATTGGAGCGCGTCTTAAACGATGCCATCGTGCTGGCCAAGCAGCAAATCGCTGAAAAGCACCCAGATCTGGCCAATGCTGATCAAGTGGCACATGATGTCGGCGTCGGTGCAGTGGTCTTTCATGATCTTAAGAATGAACGGCTCGACAGTTTTGACTTTAATTTGGAAGAAGTCGTGCGCTTTGAAGGTGAAACTGGTCCGTATGTCCAATATACCAACGCTCGGGCGAATAGTATCTTGCGCAAGACCACGATCCAACCAGCTGCTGAAGTGGCATTGACGGATCAAAATGCCTGGGATGTGCTCAAAGCTTTAGGCGACTTCCCGCATGTGGTGGTCCGCGCGGCGCAAGCTTATGAACCGTCGATCGTTGCCAAGTATGCGCTGCGCTTGGCCAAGGCGTTCAACAAGTATTATGCCAACACCAAGGTCTTAGTCGATGATGCCGAATTACCCGCACGTTTAGCGCTAGTCCAAGCAACTAGTCAAATTTTGACCGCGGCTTTGGCATTGTTAGGCGTGCAAGCGCCCGCAGAGATGTAGGATTATGCTATACTGTGAATAGATATTCACAGTTGAGGTGATCCCATGAATAAAACCGAGCGTCAAAACACATTAGCACGAATCATTAACCAAAAAGTGATCAGCACCCAAGACGAATTGTTGGCTGAGTTGAAACAAGCGGGGATCGAAGCCACGCAAGCCACGATCTCGCGGGATATCCGCGAATTGCGCATCGTTAAAGCCCAAGATGCGACTGGCACACTGCGGTACACGATCTTTCGCGGCGATTCAGAATCACAACTTGAACGACTGGGCAATTCGATCCGCGAAGTCGGGTTATCGATCACGCGGGTGCAATTCATGAATGTGATCAAGACGCTGCCGAGTAATGGGAACTTGTTAGCGGCGATCATTGACGATATCAAGTTTTCGCAAGTCGTCGGCACCTTAGCCGGCCATGATACGATCGTTGTGATCTCGCCGGATGAAGATAGTGCCATTTGGTTCAATCAGCAATATGATCGCGCCTTTAGCGATTAACGCCATCACCATGCAAACAAGCGGTGCTGCCTTGCGACTCAATCGAGTCAACTGGGCAGCACCGCTTATTTGCTCAGGCGGGCGTCAAAAAGGGGCTGGGCTTTTGACCGTGTGCCAGCGGTCGCCTAAAGGCTCTTGCCAAGTCAGTTCTGCCGCATGCAGCATCAAGCGCTTGGCATTAGTCACAGGCGCATACAGCGGGTCGCCAATGATGGCAAAGCCCAAATGGGCCAAGTGCACGCGCAGTTGATGGGTGCGCCCAGTCGCCAAGGTCAGCCAAACCCGGTCAAAAGCTTGTGAGCGCTGGATGACGCGATAATGGGTAATGGCAAATTCGCCATCTGCGCGTACTTGGCGTTTGCGTTTATCTGTTGGATCATGGCCGATCGGCGCATCGATCGTGCCGCTGGCCGCCAAGCCGTGCGGCACTAACGCCACATAGCTGCGCTGCATGGCTTTGGTGGCCAGCTGCTGATCGATCAAGGCTTGGGTGAGGGGATTTTTGGCGATCAGCGTTAAGCCGCTGGTGGCCATATCCAAGCGATGGGTGATGTAAGCCGGGTTTGGCGCTAGGTAATTGGCCACGGCATTCATCAAGGTGTGCCGTTCGCCAGGCTGATTCGGATGGGTCTTGATCCCGGCAGGCTTGTTGACCACGAGGACTTGCGCATCTTCATACACGATCGTCAACGGCGCATCATCTTTTTGATAAGTCGTCACCGGCGGGGTCGTTAAGTGGATGGTGACTTGCTCCCCAGCAGCAACAGGCAAGTTGGCATAGCGATATTGGCCATTGATCAAGATCGCTTGATGCTTGCGCAGCCAAAAACGGTAGCGCTTAGGCACGTGCCAAGCTTGCAGCAAAGCGGTGACTTGCGGATAAGCTTGGGTAATTTCAGTGTGCAGGGTAAATTCGGGCATAAGGCGGAGTCCTTTTCGTTGAGATTCGGTTAAAGTTATATCAGACCTCAAGGCTGTCGCAATGCGTATGCTACAATGTTGAGGACCATCATAGGAGGACTATTGTGACATACCTCAAGCAATTTTGGGCGTGGGTCGCCCCTTATCTAAAGCGCATCGGGCGCGCGATCGCTTGGGTCTTTCGGCGGTTTCAGTTGATCCGTTGGGGCGTGTTGATCGTGTTGACGGTGATTTTATGCGCCAGTGCCTTTTTTACGTATAAGGCTAAAACCGCTGATGTTCAAGACATCAAGTCGACCTTACAAACTAAAACGATCATTTATGATCGCAAGAACCAAGTTGCCGGCTCATTGTATGGGCAAAAAGGCACTTATGTCGAGTTGGAGCAGATCTCGCCAGCGATTCAAAATGCGGTGCTGTCGACGGAAGACCGGACATTTTACAGCAACTGGGGCTTTTCGATCAAAGGCATCTTGCGTTCGATGCTCAATTTGGTCATCCATCGCGGCGAGATCACTGGCGGCGGTTCGACCATCACCCAGCAGCTGGCCAAAAACACCTTGTTGACCCAACAGCAAAGCTACTTGCGCAAGGCGCAAGAACTGTTTTTGGCGGTGCAATTAACTAAAGTGTACTCTAAAAAAGACATCTTGACGATGTACCTCAACAACGCCTATTTCGGCAATGGCGTGTGGGGCGTAGAAGATGCTTCTGAGCGTTATTTTGGCAAGCATGCCAGCGAACTCGACGCTTCTGAAGGCGCCACTTTAGCCGCCATGCTGCGCAGTCCCAGCTACTACAATCCAGTCGAACACATGGATCACGCCATCGCTCGGCGCAATTTGATCTTAGGATTGATGGTGGACAACCACAAGCTGACGCAAACACAAGCGCAAGCCGCCAAAAGTGCCACGTTGGCGTTACAAGACAACTATTCTGCCAACAATGGTGAAAAATATCCCTACTTTTTTGATTCTGTGATCGAAGAAGCGCAAAAAGACGGGATCTCGCAAGATGATATTGTCAATAAAGGCTATAAAGTCTACACCACGCTAGATCCTGCTTATCAAACTGAAATGCAAACCGCTTTTGCCAATGATGCCAACTTCCCGGCCAATGCCGCAGACGGCACGCCGGCGCAAGCGGCCAGTATCGCCGTTGATCCGGATACTGGCGGGGTATTAGCAGTCGTCGGCGCGCGCGGGACGCATGTCTACTTAGGGTTCAATTACGCCACCCAATTGCAGCGCAGCCCGGGATCCACGATCAAACCGTTGATGGTGTATACGCCGGCGTTGGAGCATGGGTATGCGTATGACTCAACGCTGGTCGACAAGAAGCTCAGTTACGGGAAAAATGATTATACCCCAACGAATGCGACCGGGACTTACACCGACAGTTTGCCGATGTATTTGGCGCTGGCTAACTCCGTGAACACCAGTGCCGTGTGGCTGCTCAACAAGATCGGCGTGCAAACTGGCGTCAAGAGTTTGGCCCGCTTTGGCATCAGCTTGAAGAAGAAAGATCAGAATCTGGCGGCCGCATTAGGCGGGGTCACCACCGGCTTTTCACCGGAGATCATGGCGCGGGCTTATTCTGCGTTTGCCAATGGCGGCTATTTGCCGCAGACGCATTTTATCCGCAAAATCGTGGATGCGACCGGCAAAACAGTCGTGGATCATTCAGACTACTCAAAAAAGCGGATCATCAAAGCCAAAGTCGCCAAGTCAATGACCAGCATGATGCTTGGGACCTTCAAATATGGGACCGGCACGTCGGCAGCACCATCAGGTTACACCGTGGCAGGTAAAACCGGCTCGACTGAAGTGCCCGCCGACTGGGGTTATGGGACGCGCGATCAGTGGGTCGTTGGCTATACCCCAGATATCGTTGTGGCGACATGGACCGGTTTTGCTGCGACTAATAGCACGCATTTTCTGCAAGGTACCAGTGAGTCAGGGGTCGCGCCGATTTTCAAGGCAGAAATGGAAAACATCTTGCCAAGTACCCCGCAAACCAGCTTTGATACTAAAGATGCCAAACAGCTGGCAGAATTACAAACCCCAGACGCGACGAACAGCGGCGCTGATCTTTGGTCCAACGTGCAAAACGGACTCAATAGTGCTAAGCAGAAGGTCAATGAATGGTATAATGAGATCAAGGGTCTGTTCAACTGATCCAAATAAACCGAAATGAGGCGCCTGATTATATGGCAAACGTATACGATACCGCATCCCAAATGGCAAAGGATCTCCAAGAAAGCCAACAGTTCAAAGAGATGAAACATGCTTTTGATATGCTGAAGCTGGATGCCGTGGCTTACGCGCTGTTCCAACAGTTCCAAGATAAGCAAATGACGCTGCAACAAAAACAAATGAATGGGCAAGAAGTCACCAACGATGAGATCACAGATCTGCAAACGTTAGGTGAAAAGATGCAAAACATGCAGCCGATCACCGATTTGATGGTCAAAGAACAAGCTTTATCCCAAATGATGGATGAACTCAACCGGACGATCTCGCAACCGATCGTTGATATCTATCAAGGTAAATAAGCGATTAGCGGCGCTGAAAGGCGGCGCTTTTTTGATGCCTTGCGTTGCCTTTTAGCAATAAAATCGCTATCATCGAAGTAGTCCGAATGTGACTTAGAAAAGGTGAAGGTTTATGGCAAAACAATTATTCGATTTTCCCAATGGCGCTGATCTCACGCTGCCGGTTTTGGTCAAGTCTGCTGAAGTGCGCGTCGCAAAAAATGGTAAAAAATTCATTGCATTTAATTTTCAAGATGCCTCCGGCCATATTTCGGCGAAATTTTGGGATGCTAGTGCCGATGATATTGCGCAATTCAAAGCCGGCGAAGTCGTGTTGTTACACGGCAAGCGGGAGTTATATCAAGGCAATCCGCAGATCAAGATCTACAACTTGCGCTTAGCGACGCAAGAAGAAGGTAATGACCCCACTGCCTATCAAGAACGTGCCCCTGAAACTGCTGATGATATGGGGGAGGAGTTAAACAGCTTTATTTTTGAGATCACCAACCCCAACTGGAATCGCATCGTGCGCAAGTTATTGACTGATCATAAGCAGGCGTTTTTAACTTATCCCGCAGCCAAGTCGAACCATCACGCGTTCACTGGCGGGCTGGCATTTCATACGTTAAGCATTTTGCGCTTGGCGCAAAGCGTGGCTGAGCAATATGCCAGTGTGAATAAAGCGTTGCTATACGCAGGCGCGATCTTGCACGATCTCGGCAAAACGCTGGAATTGTCTGGACCGGTGTCAACGGAATACACGATGGAAGGCAATTTGATCGGCCACATCGTCTTGGTCGATGAAGCGGTGGTTCAAGCCGCCGCCGAATTGCGCATCGACATCCACAACGAAGACATGATCATGCTGCGGCATATGATCTTGAGCCATCACGGCTTGTTGGAATATGGGTCGCCGGTACGGCCGGCATTGCTGGAAGCGCAGATCTTGCACAATCTTGACGATATGGATGCGCAGATCAACATGCTGACCACAGCTTATCAGCACGTTGATCCAGGGACTTTTACCGAGCGCTTATTCGGGATGGATAATCGGCGCTTTTACCGGCCGGAAAATGGGAAAGGCTATCCTGATCCCCGTTAACAGATCACATCATGGCAAAAAAAGTACCAGCCCGCTAGCGGACTGGTACTTTTTTATTGCTTACTTGCTTGCAGAAGGGGTTGTCGAGGTCGTGCTGGAAGCGGAACTGTCTAAGTAAACAGACAAGACATTCTTCAAGTCGCTATCCTTGATGGTGACATTGGCCTTCTTCAAGACTTTCTTGATCACGCTGGTCATGACCGTGGTATCAGATTCCCAGCTGGTATAAAGCTGCTTGGTCAACTCAGCTTTGTGATCAGCTTCTTTGCCCTTAGGGTTGACCTTAACGGCGCGGATCACATGGTAGCCATAGCTGGTTTTGATCGGTGTCGTGGTGAATTGACCCTTCTTGGTCAGCTTGAAGGCCGCCTTTTTGAAGGTCGAATCTAAGCTCGTGTCGGTGTTGTCAAAAGCAGGCAGCTTGCCGGCGTTGCTAGAAGTGGCAGTATCCGTGCTGTACTTCTTAGCTAACGCTTTGAAGTTGGCATCGGTATTGTTGGCTGCGAGATTCTTGGCGATATCGTCAGCCGTTGATTTCTTGGCAACAAGGATATGCTGCACGGTGATCTTTGGCTGATATTTCTTCCATTGCGCATCGATTTGCTTTTGGGTTGGCTTTTTTAAGTCTTTAAGCGCCACTGCAGACAACAAGGAGGTTTGGATCTGTTCCTTGAAAGTCTTGGTGGTCAAGCCGTTTTGTTGCAATGCGGAACTAAAGCTGGAACCGTATTGTTTCTTGACCTTGTTGTATTGGGCGGTGACTTTCTTGCTGGAGACTTTGTCGCCGTATTGCTGCTGCAATGCCTTCAAGACGATCATGCTGCGTAAGGTCGATTGGCCGGCACTTGAAGATTTCAATTCTTCATAGTAGTCGTCCTTGGTGATCTTGGCGCCTTTCATGCTGGCAACAGTACTGTTGCCGCAACCAGCCAGTGTAGCAGCAAGCAGTAAGCCTGCGATGCCGACGATCCATTTCTTCATTCTGTACACACATCCTAATTAAAATATTTTGCAGATTTCGCACGTTGTCTAATATAACACAAGTATCCCATGCCTGTCTGGGGATTCACAGAACCTTCATAATTCAGGCGGGGTTTTCAGCTCGGTCGGCGCGGCGGCTTCCAGGTGGTCAAGCGATTGCGTGATTTGTTGCACATGAGGCTGTGCTTGGAACTCAAAATCCGCAGCCGCCGCTTGAATATCTGCCATCGCCGGTTTGAGCGTGTCGTCGAGTTCGTGTTTTAAATCGGTCGTCGCCGCTTTGAAGCGGGTGAGGGCGTGCTGCACATCAGTCGTGGCTGTCGTTAAAGAATCCAGGTAGGCGCTGATTTGGGCTTGCCGTTTTGGACCTGATTGTTTGGCAGTCAATAAGGCGTACACCGTGCCGGCGGCAGCCCCTAAAAACAAGCCGGTGGCAAATTTAGCCATCTTAATCGCCTACCTTGTCGCGGATCCGCTGGGCGATGGCTTCAAGTTGTGCGTTATCATATTGATCGGTATGATCACCGAAATGAATGCTGAAATCATCATCGGTGCCATAACGCGGCAGGAGATGAATGTGGGAATGGAAGACGCTTTGATAAGCGACTTCGCCATTATTATTCATAATATTCATCCCTTGGATCTTAGGATCGCTGGCTTTGATCGCCTTGGCGATCTTGGGAATACGGCTAAACACGGCTGCGGCCAGTTCTGGATCATAAGCAAAGATATCTGGGACATGCTTTTTAGGGACCACTAAGGTGTGGCCGGGAGTAACTTGAGAAATATCTAAGAATGCTTTGACCACGTCATCTTCGTACACGGTGACGCTAGGGATCTCGTTGTTGATGATCTTGCAAAAAATACAATCTGTCATGGTCAATTCCTCTTTCGTATAAGTTTTGGTTTGGTTTCATGCTATCATAGATTAAATCAAGAGAAAACGAAAATCACACACGTGCTTGAGCAGCATCGCTTAGGCTCGCTTTTTGGAGGCATTGCATGTTAGAGATCCAGCAATTAACTGGCGGTTATGGAACGGTACCAGTCTTAAAAAATGTATCCTTTACCGTGCCGGATGGGACGATCACCGGGTTGATCGGGCTCAACGGTGCCGGCAAATCCACCACGATCAAACACATTATTGGTTTATTGCACCCGCTGAAAGGGACCATCACAGTCGCAGGACACACGTTACAAGCCGATGCCCAAGCTTATCGGCAAGCTTTAGCCTATGTGCCTGAGACCCCGGTGTTATATCCTGAGCTGACCTTGAAAGAACACCTTGAGTTGACCATCATGGCCTATGACTTAGATGAAAAAGCCGCCTGGGCGCGCGCGCATGACATGCTGCGGCGGTTTCGATTGGACAATAAGCTGGATTGGTTTCCAGATAATTTCTCCAAAGGGATGAAGCAAAAAGTAATGATCGTGGCAGCTTTTATGACTGATGCGCAACTGTTCATCATTGACGAGCCCTTCACTGGGTTGGACCCGCTGGCTGTTCATGACTTGTTAGCTTTGGTCCAAGCGAAAAAAGCGGCTGGCGCTTCCGTTTTGATGTCGACTCATATCTTGGCGACAGCGCAGCAGTATGCCGATCAATTTGTCTTGTTAAAAGATGGCCAAGTGCGCGCCGATGGGACGCTGGCGCAGCTGAAACAGGAGTTTGGTTTGGCCGATGCCAGCTTAGATGATATCTATTTGGCGATGACCGCAGAAGGGAGCCGCTGATGAAACGTTTGTGGCGGCAACGCTTGAAGCAGCATGCCAAAGGACAATTCAAATATCTGCAACTCGTCTTTAATGATCACTTTGTGTTAGTGCTGGTGATTTTATTAGGGGCGTTATTATATGGGTATTCACAAGTCGTCAAAACATTAACCGCCAGTTGGTGGCTGGCGCCAGCAATGGCCTTGGTGTTCAGTGTTTTGTTAGCCTTGGGCCGGTTGGCGACGTTGACGGAGCCGGCAGACGCAACGTTTTTACTCCCTAAAAGTGCGGAATTCAGTCAATATTTGTTCAAAGCCCGGCGCTATAGCCTGCTTTTGCCTTGTGTTGTCTTGATCTTTGCCACGATCGCCGCTTTACCGCTGTTGCCGGTTTTGAAGCTTTCGGTGCTGACTGCCGCTTTGCCTTTAGGCGTGGCGTTGTTACTGTTTAAAGATAGCGATTTGTGGTTGCAGCTATTGGCGTTTTACCCGCAGCGCGTCCCGCGATGGTGTCGCCGCGAGCTGTTATTAGGTGTGGCCTTTTTGGCGCTGTGGGCGGGCTTTTGGTGGCATCCGGCGATTGCTTTAGCCGCAGCTTTGGTGATCGATTTGAGTTTGCGCTGGCGATTAGGCGATCTTTTGGCGGCAGCAGAGTTAATGTGGGTGCCTTTGATCGCCGCGGAATCGCGCCGCATGGGGCGGATCTATCGCTTTTATAACTTGTTTACAGATGTCCCTGGTTTAGGCGGCGGTGTCAAACGCCGGCGTTATTTGGATGGCTTGGCAAAACTGGTGCCGCGCGGGTTGCCGCACACCTGGCAGTGGCTGTTTGTGCGGGGATTTTTGCGCCGGACCGAGTTTTTCGGTTTGTATTTGCGCTTAGTGGTGATCGGCGCGCTGGTGATCGCATTGGTGGATCAATGGTGGCTGGTGGCATTGTTAGCCGCATTGTTTACTTATATGATCGGCTTTCAATTGCTGCCGTTGTATCAAGTTTATGATGAAATCGTTTTGACTTATCTTTACCCCTTGCCACAGCCGCAAAAACCACAAGCGTTCAAACACTTGTTGGCCGTTTTGTTAGTGATCGCGGCGGTGGTGTTGGCTGGCGGTGCCGTGGTCAGCGGACATTTTTTGGCGGCAGCCGGCGCATTGGCAGCTGGGCTGATCGTGGCTGTATTGGTGGCTTGGTGGTACTTGCCCATACGTTTGGCCAAGTTGGCGGCGCGTTAAAGGCGACGCTTTGGCTTGACGATGAGTCAGCGGCTTAGTACACTAATTTTTGGAAACTCATCCGGTTTTCACGGGTGATCGCGATCTGTGCCGTTTTGCGGCCAGTCCAGCGGCTGACGTAAGGAGTGATGCCTATGGATTTTGATTTAGATCCCGGATGGTCGCTGCAGCCTGTTGGTGGCACTACCGGAGGCGCCTTTATGGGCGTACATGCACACGAGAAATTCTTTTTAAAACGGAATGCGTCCCCATTTTTGGCGGCCTTATCGGTTGAAGGCATCACCCCGAAGCTGATTTGGACCAAACGCATGACGACCGGTGACGTCTTGACTGCTCAAGAGTGGTTGAATGGGCACACCTTGACTCGGGCACAAATGAATACCCCGATGGTCGCGCAATTATTAGCGCGGGTCCATCATTCACAGCTATTGCAGCGCATGTTGCAAAAAGTGGGCGGCCCTGGCAAAACTCCGGCGCAATTACGCGACCAATATGTGGCGGATCTGCCTTTGAGCCTGCGGCAGCACCCATTAGTCGCTCAAGTCGCCAAGCGATTGCAAACCGTCCCCATGACGCACGAAAAAACTGTGTGTCATGGCGATCTCAACCACAAAAACTGGCTGTTATCTGACCGGCAAAAGTTATATCTGGTCGATTGGGATCAAGCCAGCATCGGCGATCCGGCTTTTGACTTGTCGATCGTTTTGATCAACTATGTGCCGCAGCCGCAATGGGCCGCATGGCTAAAAGCGTATGGCTGTGTTTTGGATGCTGATTTGAGTGCCCGCCTATTGTGGTATGGGCAGTTGCATTTGCTTAGTGAGATTAAACGCGGTTTTGAAGCGCAACGCTACACCGAGATGAATCAAGCGATCCTCCAGTTGCAACAACTGGTGAAGCAAACAGACTGACCGGCGCTGACCTTGTCGCGCCGGCTTTTTATGACAGAGGAGAAAACATGCGTTTACGGAACAAACCATGGGCGGCACCATTGATCGCTGCTCATCCAGAATATATTTTGACTCGGCCGCAGAATATGCCCGGCCATTGGCAAGCCCGTTTTGATGCGGTGCGGCCGCTTTATTTAGAAGTCGGTTCAGGGAAGGGGCAATTCATCATTGCCATGGCGCAGCAACATCCGGAGCGCAATTTCATCGCTTTGGAGATCCAAGACGTGGCGATCGCATATATCTTGCGCAAGCAAGTCGAATTGGGGCTGCCCAACTTGCAACTGCTGCTAGGCGATGGCGCGGAGCTAACGGAATATTTTGCCCCAGGAGAAGTCACCGGCGTCTTTTTGAACTTTTCTGATCCTTGGCCGAAAACTAAGCATGAAAAACGCCGCCTGACTTATCAGACCTTCCTTGACCAATACAAGGCGATCATGCAAGTGGGCGGCACATTACAGTTCAAAACAGATAACCAAGGCTTTTTTGAATATTCATTGGTCAGCATGAACAATTATGGGATGCATTTTGACTTAGTGGCGCTGGATCTGCATCATGATCCGCGGGTGGTCGACAATGTTGAAACTGAATACGAACATAAATTCAGTTCTCAAGGCGGCCGCATCTATGAGCTAGTGGCGCGCTTTGACATCGTCACCCCAGCGCAATAAGCGGCCGTTTGCTGAAATCACAAATGCTTGAGGCTGACCATCCACGATCACGCCGCCGGCATAACCGGCTAACAACACGTCGCCGCCATTCATGGGCACCGGGGTGTGGGCGATCCACCCGCCGCTGACGGCACCTAATTGCGCTGCTTGGGTCTGGACTTGGGTCAAGCGGCGATTAGGCAAGGTTTGGTGCCAAAAGTGATGGTGCAGCCAGATGGTGGCGGCACCGCTGGCTAAGGCGAGGGCAAATGGGGTTTTTGACATGTGAGGCCTCCCGTTTTTAAAGTCAGTATAACGCAAAAAGGCGGCGGCTGGTTGCCAGGGCTTTAGATCACGCGTATAATGTACTTGTAAAATGTAAGTGAAAGGTGTGTTGAGACATGAAGCAATTTGATTCCGATGATAAGATCCGTGCTGAGATCCAAACGCCGGGTAAGAAAATGCTGTTTTTTAGTGCTGATTGGTGCCCTGATTGCCGCTTTATCAAGCCTGCAATGCCTGATATCGAAGCGGAATATGCGGATTATGAATTTATCGCCGTTGATCGCGATGATAACATTGCGATCGCTCAAGATATGGGTGTGATGGGGATCCCGAGCTTTATTGCCTATGAAGATGGCAAAGAGATCGGCCGCTTCGTCAACAAAGACCGCAAGACCAAACAGGAAGTGGAAAACTTCATCAACGGTTTACCGGCGTAGTTTTTAGAATGAAAGGAAGCCAGGCGTGGGCTTGGCATGGGAATAATGTTAATCACCACTTATAATGCACCAGCACTTGCGGATACTTTGATCGCCGTTTTAGGACCTGATCAAGCAACGCAAACCAGTCAACAACATGGCGATATCGTCGGGATCTATGGCGCAGATGGTCAAGCCATCGGGTTCAACTTTTTCAACTTGCATCAATGGCTGCCTGACTTTGATGGCAATGGGGCCGTTGTGTTGACCAAAGCGCAACGGGAAACGTTGAATCAAGCGATCCAAGCTGCTGGTTTGAAAGGCGCTTTGCCATTGACCTCCACGCCGCGGATCGTGATCGGTAAGATCGTTGAATTTGCCGACCATCCTGATTCTGATCATTTGCATGTGACCAAAGTCGACCTGGGTTTGGAAGGCGTTAAGCAAATCGTTTGCGGTGCGCCCAATGCGGCACTAGGCCAAACGGTGGTCGCCGCTTTGCCAGGCGCGATGATGCCAGATGGCAAGTTGATCTGGCCGGGCAAACTGCGCGGCGTTGATTCTTACGGGATGCTTTGTGCTGCGCGGGAGCTGGCGTTGCCAGATGCCCCGCAAGCCCGCGGTATTTTGATCATGCCAGATGACTTAAAAGCCGGTACCCCGTTTGATTTTGCCCAAGCGGCACAAGTGGTCGCGATGCAAGCTTAACATGAAACCATTTCACCGTGAATCTATGAAGATTCACGGTTTTTTTGTGGAAAAGGCTGAACCCCGCGCGGTCTATGCTAAAATAGAGGCTATTGAGATTCAGAAAGGAAGATCACTATGGCGCATTATGATGGGCCACCGTTCTTGCGTTCAGAACAACCCAAAGCGCAACCAGCCGCGTACCCGCTGCCTCCTAAACCGCAGCGGCATGCCAACCATCCTAGCCAACCTGTTACCGCAAAACCGCAGGTGCCGACCAAAACATCGATCGGACGGCATTCTGTTGATCCTTTAGCAGCGTTAGCCACCCCCAAAAGCGTGGTGCACCGCCCTGCCAAGCGGGCCCAAATCGATTATCACATACTGTTGAATGCGCTGATGCGGCCGGATGATGCCGTTTATTTATTTACCGATGAGGCGCCAGATGCGCAAACACTTGACGCAAATGCAACGCCACCAGTGTTAACGCAAGCCCCACAGCCAAAACCAGCAGATGCGCCAAACCCGCAGGAAACTGCGACGGCCAAGCCGGATGCAAAGCTAAAGGAGGCTGCACCAGGGCCTTCGCCGATGCCAAGCGTGGCAACAACAAGCAAGGCGGCGTCAACGCCAGCAACAGCTCAAACCGTCACGCCTGATCCAGCCCAAGATCACCCAGCAGCTGAGGTGCAAACCAAACCAGTTGCGCCAAGCGACCAGCTGCCGCTGTTAGATCCCCAACAACGGGCGCAACAAGCTAAGCTCCAAGCGGCATTGGCAAAACAGAAAAAAACCGTGTATGCCAACTGGCGGCCATTGCAGCTGCCTAACAGCGGGCAGCTTAAACAAGCGGTGACCAGCTATCGCCAGCGGCCCAAAACGGCCAAAACGCTGCCGCAACCGATCGCTGAGCGGCCAAAAGCGCAGGCACAAGTACCAGCTCAACCAGCCGCAAAAACGCCTGCCGCAAACCAGCCGGCAGCCCAACCAGCGGCTCAGCCAAGCGAGCGGGCAGCCCAACCAGCGGTTCAGCCAAGCGAGCCGGTCGACCAAGCGCAAGCGGCAGTGCTGCCTTATCAACTGCCGCCCTTGGACTTATTGCCGGAACCTGTGATCGAAGCTGCAGAAGCGCAGGATGAATGGGTCGTTGCGCAATCTGAACGGTTAGATAAAACGTTGACCGCATTTCATGTTGGGGCGCATGTCGTCGCCCATACGATCGGCCCCACGGTCACGCAATTTCAGGTGGCTTTAGCTGCGGGAGTCAAAGTCAATAAGATCACGAATCTGAATGATGACCTCAAATTGGCGCTGGCGGCTAAAGATATCCGCATCGAAGCCCCGATCCCTGGCAAAACCACTGTGGGCATCGAAATTCCCAACCTCAAAGCCCGCCCGGTGATGCTGCGAGAAGTCTTAGAGTCAGCAGCCTTTCAAACGGCGGCTTCGCCATTGACCATTGCGCTTGGCGTCGATTTGTTCGGTCAGCCGGTCGTGACCAATTTAGCCAAAATGCCGCATGGGCTGATCGCTGGTGCCACCGGGTCAGGCAAGTCGGTTTTTATCAATTCATTGCTGACGTCGCTGCTTTATAAAGCGACGCCAGAAGAAGTGCGCTTGCTTTTGATCGATCCTAAGGCGGTGGAGTTAGCCGCATACAATCAATTGCCGCACTTGGTATCACCGGTGATCTCCGAGCCTAAAGCGGCAGCGGCGGCGTTGAAGTGGGCCGTTGAGGAAATGGAAGAACGCTATCAAAAACTGGCCGCAGCCGGGGTCCGCAATCTTGAACAATTCAACGCCAAGGCCAAAGACCATGGCGATTATGGGATGGTGATGCCCTATGTGGTGATCATTATCGACGAGTTAGCTGATTTGATGATGGTCGCTGCCAGTGAAGTCCAAGACTATATCGCGCGGATCACCCAAAAGGCGCGAGCCGCGGGGATCCACTTGATTGTTGCCACTCAGCGGCCGTCGGTGGATGTGATCACCGGGACGATCAAAAACAATATCCCAACGCGGATCGCGTTTATGGTCGCCAGCCAAACAGACTCCCGGACGATCATCGATGCCAATGGGGCTGAACGCCTGCTTGGACGCGGGGATATGCTGTATTTAGGCAGTGGGGCCAGTCAGCCGATCCGCCTGCAAGGCACATTCATCGACGAAGATGTTGCCACAGTCGTCAATTTTGTGAAACAAGAGCGGCCGCCGCGTTATTTGTTCCAACCAGATGGATTGCTGGCTGAAGCTGAAGATGCGCAGGCCCAAGATGATTTATTTCCGCAAGTGTTGGAATACATTGCCGCAGAAAAGCATGTGTCCACCTCGAAGCTGCAACGGGTCTTTTCGATCGGCTACAACCGTGCCGCGAATTTGATCGATGAACTTGAGATGCGCCATTATATTTCGCCGGCCAACGGCTCCAAACCGCGCGATGTTTACTTGACTAAAGAAGATCTATCAGAGAATTAACGCAGGCCAAATGGCTTGCTTGAAAAGGGGAACACCATGACACAGACATATTATTTTATCGGGATCAAAGGTTCAGGGATGAGTGCATTAGCATTGATCTTGCACGACATGGGCAATCAGGTATTAGGCAGTGATATCACCCAATATACATTTACGCAACGCGGGTTGGCCGCAGCGGGTATCGAAATGCTGCCGTTTGCTGCTGAAAACATCAAACCAGGTTATACGGTGATCTGTGGCAATAGTTTCACGGATGAACATCCAGAAGTGGTCAAGGCTCACGAATTGGGGCTCAAGTTTTATCGGTATCACGAATTTTTGGGTGAGCTGATGAAACCTTATATCAGCATCGGCGTTGCCGGTGCTCATGGCAAGACCAGCACTACCGGGTTGTTGGCGCATACCTTAAGCGGCATCGATAAGACCAGTTACTTGATCGGTGATGGTACCGGCAAAGGCATGCCCGATTCGAAGTTCTTCGTGTTTGAAGCGGATGAATATCGCCGGCATTTCTTGGCTTATCATCCAGATTATGTGATCATGACCAACATCGATTTTGACCACCCAGATTATTACACCGGCATTGAAGATGTGTATTCGGCCTTTCAAACGGAAGCCTCACAAGTCCAAAAAGCAATTTTTGCCTGGGGGGATGACCCTTGGCTGCGTAAACTGGATGCCAAGGTGCCGATTTATTACTACGGGACCAAGGATACCGATGATTTTGTCGCGAAAAACGTCTCGCGGACAACCACCGGTTCAAGTTTTGATGCGTTCCATCACGGCCATTTGATCGGCCATTTCCAAGTGCCATTGTTCGGTGAGCACAGTGTCTTGAATGCCTTGGCCGTGGTAGCAGTGGCTTATACCGAGCATTTGAGCGCTGATTTGATCGCGCGCGAATTAGCTAGTTTTGCTGGGGTCAAGCGGCGCTTTTCTGAAAAGAAAATGGGCGATACCGTGATCATCGATGACTATGCCCATCATCCCAGCGAGATCAAGGCGACTTTGGATGCAGCCCGTCAAAAATATCCGGATCAACAGGTGATCGCCGTTTTCCAGCCGCACACGTTCTCCCGGACGATCGCGTATTTAGATGAGTTTGCCACCACGTTAAGTGCCGCTGACGCCGTATATGTAACGCCGATCTTCAGCTCTGCGCGTGAAACCAGCGGTTCCGTATCGGCAGCAGACTTAGTGGCCAAGATCACCAAACCAAGTGCCGAGATCCGCCTTGATGACATGTCTGCGTTGTTAGATTATCAACATGATGTCTTTGTTTTCATGGGTGCAGGTGATATTCAAAAATATGAAGTGGCCTTTGAGAATTTATTGAGCGATATCAGTCCTAAGTCCAACTGACAGCCAGAAAAAACCTGGTATAATGATCTTTAAAAGCAAAAGCGAAAGGAGACGATTCGATGCAAGAACGTCGTGTTGTCAATGATACCGGTCTCGCCACTTTCTTTGCGAAGGTGTATGGTACCATGGGCGGTGGTTTGTTGATCACCGCAGTCATTAGCTATCTCTTAGGAAATGTGTTCCGTGTCCAATATGGGAACTTTATCGTCCAAAATCGGATTCTCTTCATCGTCGCGACGTTTTTACCGTTGATCTTAAGCTTTTTGATCAGCGGGCGGCGCGGCCGGGAAAGTGCCAGTTATGCCCGCGCCATGTTTGGCTTGATGGCAGCCAGTTACGGCTTTACCTTAGCATCAGTTTGGCTGATCTACCCCGCAGCGAACATCGGCATTGCCTTAGTGGTCACTGCGATCGTCTTCTTCACCATGTCTGTTGTTGGTCGGGTGACGCGGCAAAACTTGTCTCCGGCAGCGAATATCATCATGGGCGTGTTGGTTGGCGTGATCATCTTGAGTGTCATCAACATGTTTATGGGCTCAAGCTTTCTTTCCTTGATCATTTCTTATGTGATCTTGATCGCCTTTATCATCATGACCGCAGCGGACACCCAAGCGTTGAAGCGTGTTTACATGACCGCTAGCGGCAATGGCGATTTTGCCGTGAACACGTCAAGCTTGGCGGTACAAGGGGCATTGATGCTTTATTTGGACTTCTTGAACCTGTTCTTAGTGATCTTGCAGATCTTCGGATTTTCTAACGATAACTAGGCCCAGTGAAGGCGGACAGCGCTTGTTGTCCGCCTTTTTTGTTGCGGTTAATCTGTTACAATAGAACTCAGAAGATTCAAGGAGGACATTATGGCCACTGAAAAGAATTTATTGTTGATCGACGGCAGCTCTATTGCATTTCGGGCATTTTATGCCATGTATAATCAGCTCGACCGCTTCACCAACGCGCAAGGCGTCCACACCAATGCGGTTTTGACGTTTAATAATATGCTGGACAGCTTGGTTGATACGATGCAGCCGGATAATATTTTGGTGGCGTTTGACCGCAGCGGCGGCACCTTTCGCACCAAGAAATTCAGTGACTACAAAGGCAATCGTGACCGGGCGCCAGAAGAGCTGCTCGAACAGCTTCCTTACATCAAGCGGCTGCTGGACGATCATGGGATGGCCCATTATGACTTGCAAGATTGGGAAGCTGATGACATCATTGGCACCTTAGCCAAACAAGCCGAAGCTGCTGGCTGGACCGTGACGATCGTGACCGGTGATCGCGACCTTACCCAATTAGCCACGGATAAGGTGACCGTGCAAGTGACTAAAAAAGGCGTTGGCGAATTAGAAGCCTATACGCCAGCGCATATCCAAGACAAATTCGGCCTCACGCCTAAGCAGATCATCGATATGAAAGGCTTGATGGGCGACACTTCAGATAATTACCCAGGGGTGAGCAAGGTCGGTGAAAAAACGGCCTTAAAGCTGTTATTACAATTCGGATCGATCGAGAACCTTTATGCGCATCTTGATGACCTGAAAAAAAGCAAGATGAAAGAAAATTTGATCAACGACCAAGCCAATGCTTTTTTAAGTAAAGACCTGGCGACGATCCGGCAAGATGCGCCGTTGACCATTGGGCTGGAGGATACGGCCTACACCGGGCCGGATATCGATAAATTGCGCGCATTGTATACCGAATTGGACATGCGCCAAGCCTTAAACAAGCTCAACAAGCAAGCCCCGCAAGTTCAGCCCGACTTGTCTTATGTGGTGTTGGATGATAGCAACTTGGCGCAGGTCACGGCGATCAGCGAACCGATCAGCTTTGAAATCGAAATGCTGACAGAAAATTATCACACGGCTGAACCAGTGGGCTTTTTTATTGGCACAGCAACGCAAACCTATGTCAGTACCGATGTCACCTTGTTGACGATGCCGGCAGTCAAGGCGTGGTTGGCCCAAAAGCAGGATATTGCGGTGTTTGATGCCAAGCGCAATATTGTTGCCGGCACGAAATTAGGGTTAGTGCTGGATCATATCGACTTTGACGTTTTATTAGCCTCTTACTTACTCAATCCAGACCAAAATTCCAATGATTTTGGCCAGATCGCCCAAGACCACGACTATCAGTTGGAATTTGATGTGGATGTTTATGGCAAAGGCGCCAAGCTTAAGCTGCCAGAAGAGTCGCAGCTATTCCAGCATTTTGCGCGCAAATCAGCGGCGATCTTGGCATTGAAGCCGCACTTGTTGCAAGATCTTGATGATCAAGATCAAACCAGCTTATTCACGCAAATGGAGCTGCCGCTGGCGAAAGTCTTGGCGCGCATGGAAAGCACTGGGATCACGTTGCACCAAGCGACGTTGACACAAATGGGGGCGCAATATGCACAGACGATCAAGGTGTTAGAAGAAAAGATCTATGCTGAAGCGGGCCTGGAGTTCAATTTGAATTCCCCCAAGCAACTCGGGGAAGTGTTATTTGAAAAACTCAATTTGCCGGTGATCAAAAAAACCAAGACTGGCTATTCGACCAGTGTAGAAGTGCTGGAGCAATTACGCACTGCCAGTCCGATCGTCCAAGACATCCTCGATTATCGTGCGGTGTCCAAGTTGCAATCGACTTATGTCAAAGGGCTGTTGAAGGCTGTCTTGCCAGATAACAAGATCCATACGCGCTACTTGCAGACCTTGACGCAAACCGGCCGGCTGTCAAGTGTTGACCCGAACATGCAAAATATCCCTGCGCGTGGGGATGGCAAGCTGATCCGCAAGGCGTTTGTCCCGTCACAACCCGGCTGGCAGATTTTTTCATCGGATTATTCGCAAATCGAATTGCGCGTGTTAGCCCATATTTCTGGGGATGCCAACATGCAGGAGGCGTTCAAAGAAGATCGCGACATCCATGCCAATACCGCGATGAAGATCTTTAAACTCGACTCGCCAGACCAAGTGACGCCGGACATGCGTCGACAAGCGAAGGCGACTAATTTCGGGATCGTGTATGGGATCTCTGATTTTGGGTTAGCCAAAAACATTGGCATCACCCGCCGGCAGGCTAAGGCATTTATTGATGGATACTTTGAGCAATATCCGCAAGTGCATGATTATATGGACAAAATGGTGGCGTTAGCGCGTGAACAAGGGTATGTTGAAACCTTGTTCCATCGGCGCCGTTACTTGGCGCAGATCCATTCACGCAACTTCAATCAACGGCAATTTGCCGAGCGGACGGCGATGAATACCCCGATCCAAGGCAGTGCTGCAGATATTATCAAAGTGGCCATGATCCGGATGCAACAGATGTTAGCCGACCATCATTTGCAAAGCCGCATGTTGCTGCAAGTGCATGATGAACTGATTTTTGAAGGGCCTGAAGCAGAAATGGCCACCTTAGCTGAATTGGTGCCTAAGGTGATGGATTCCGCTGTCGCCTTGGCTGTGCCGCTGAAAGTGGAAAGTTCTTTTGGCCCGACTTGGTATGACGCGAAGTAGAAGGGGTTTGTATGCCTGAATTACCTGAAGTTGAAAATGTCCGGCGCAGTTTGAGTCAACTCGTGGTGGGAAAAACCATCACCCATGTCGGGACGGATTGGGAGAAGATCTTAGTCGGCGGGCAAGACTTATTTGATGACGCCTTGTCTGGCAAGACCATCAAGCGCATCGATCGGCGAGGCAAGTATTTGCTGCTGCGCGTTGAACAACAGCTCACGGTGGTTTCGCATTTGCGCATGGAAGGCAAATATCAACTGGTGCCCAGTGCCGATACGCCTAAGCACCGCTTTGTGCATGTTTGGTTTGATTTCAGTGATGGCAGCCAATTGCGTTATTTAGATATGCGCAAATTTGGCCGCATGCAGCTTTGTGAAACCGGCACGGTGGCGCAACATGTTGCCGGGATCGCGAAGATGGGTCCGGAGCCCACGGCGGCGGATTTTGACGCCGCTGCGTTTTATCAAACCCTAAAAAAGCACAAGAAGCCGATCAAATCCGTGATCTTAGATCAAAGCGTCGTCGCCGGCGTGGGCAATATCTATGCGGATGAAACGCTGTGGCGGGCAAAAATCAATCCAGAACAGCCTGCCTGCACGCTGTTGCGTCAGGAAGCTGAGCGCTTGCATGACCAGATCATTGCGGTTTTAGCGGAATCGATCGCGTTAGGCGGGACGTCAGTGCATACGTTCGTTGATGCCAACGGAAATCCCGGCGGCTATCAAGAACGGTTAGCCGTCTATGGCCGTGCCGGGCAGCCTTGCTTAGTTTGTCAAACGCCGATCGTGAAAATCAAAGTGGGCCAGCGCGGGACCCATTATTGCCCACACTGTCAACCCTTAAGGAAGCGAAAATTATCATGACGTATTTGTTAGGCTTGACTGGCGGCATTGCCACTGGCAAAAGCACGGTGGCAGCGGCTTTTAAAGCGGCTGGCTTTCCCGTGGTTTCGGCGGACGTAATCGCGCGCAAGATCGTTGAACCGGGGCAGCCGGCTTTGGCAGCGATCGTGGCGGAATTTGGGCCGGAAACGTTATTGCCGGATGGCCACTTGAATCGCCGGGTGCTAGGGCAGCGGGTCTTTGCGGATCCACAAGCATTGGCCAAGCTCAATGCCATTGATCAGCCGTACCTGCGAGAGGCGATCATTCAAGCTTTGCAAGCGGCTAAAGCCAGCGGCAAGGCGATCGTGGTCGGCGAGATCCCGCTGTTGTTTGAAAGCCATTTTGAATCTGTGTTTGATGGTGTCGCGGTGGTCACCTTGCCACCGCACTTGCAGCGCCAGCGTTTGATGGCGCGCGATGGGCTGGATGAAATTGAAGCTCAGCAACGGATCGATGCGCAAATGCCATTGGCCGAAAAAATTGCCAAGGCGGATTTTTTGATCGATAACAGTCAAGGACCTGCCGTACGCCTTGCGCAAGTCACGGCGCTGATCGCCCATTTAACGCGGTGAAAACGGGTCCGCGAATATGCTATAATGACTAAAACGACTAGAAGAAGGTGTTGGTTTGCAGTGTCCACATTGTCACCACAATAGTTCCCGCGTTGTTGACTCCCGACCGACTGATGGCGGCAAGGCGATCCGGCGGCGGCGTGAATGCGAGAATTGTGGGTTTCGTTTCACGACTTTTGAACGCGTGGAACAAACGCCGTTGCTTGTGATCAAGAAAAACGGGACGCGTGAAGAGTTCAACCGGGAAAAGATCTTGAAAGGGTTGATCCGGGCGGCTGAAAAACGTCCAGTTACGATGGAACAAATGCAAGGCATCGTTGAAAAAGTCGAAAACAAGTTGCGCGCGATCGGCGAAAATGAAGTGTCCAGTCAAGCCATCGGTGAATATGTGATGACGTTGTTGGCGGAAGTCGATGATGTTGCGTATATTCGCTTTGCGAGTGTTTATCGCCAGTTTAAAGACATGTCCGTGTTCATGCAGGAGCTTCAAGACATGATGAAAAAAGGCAAACAGTCGCCAAAAGACTGATCAGGGGCCGTTTAGCCCCTGTTTTTGCTTGAAAGGAGGGGTGACATGGAGCGCCCTCAAAGTTTTATGGCTCAAGATGACTACATCGTCACCCAAGCCACCTATTTCACTGATCATGATCAACAAGTGGCAGTCGCTTTGTATCAACCCTTAGTCGGACCGGTGGCGCTGGCCCTTTATCTGAGCTTATGGCAAGAAGCCGCCCCGCGCCCAGTGTTGACTGATCGGCGATCGCAAACCCGCTTGTTGGACTTGTTGAATATCAACGTGGAAACTTTATATCAAGCGCGGATCAAACTGGAAGCGGTGGGGTTATTGAAGACGTATACGGCTACTGATGCGATCAGCCGCTATTACGCCTATGAGTTGTATGCCCCAGTCACCCCGCCGGAGTTTTTTGCCGACGATCTGTTAGGCATGCTGTTGTATGATCGCGTCGGCCAAAGCCGCTATGATGAGCTGGCGCAACAGTTCACGCTGCATCCAGTCCGGCGAGAAGACTGGCAAGATGTGTCGCAAAACTTCTTGAGTGTCTTTGAACTGACCAATGTGTTAGATCAGCCTGCCGCAGTGGCAAAAGCGCAACGCCAGCTGGCACAAAAGCCGCACCCGGAAGTGTCGTTAGGAACTGGCGATGGTTATGACTGGGTGCTGCTGACACAATTGACTCAGCGCACCAATCTTAAAGCAGGGGCGATCGACGCCAATCGGGAGGCGTTGTATCAAGTCGCCCGGTTTTATGGGTTGAATCCGCCGCAATTAGCGACGCTGATCACCGCGGCAACCGATGTGATGACGGGTGAATTGCACCTCAAGCAATTGCGTGAGTTTGCCGAGCAGAAATATTCGCAACCGCAAAAAGCGGCTTTCACCACGGGCCGCCAGTCGCCGCCAGCAGCCAGCGAGCCGGCTAAACCGGCGCTTGCTTTGACCCCGGCGGAAACGGCATTATTAAAAAAAGCCACCAGCATGGCGCCGCGGGCTTTTTTGGAAGCGGCCAAAAAGGCCAAAAATGCGCGGGCATTTGCTGCGCCTAATGAGACATATGCCGTGCGCGATTTGGTACAGCGGCGGACGTTTCCAGAGGCAACAGTGAATATTTTGGTGGATTATGTCTTACGTTCGTATGACAGTTTGAGCCAAGCGCTGCTCAATGGGTATGTCAGCCGCTGGGTCAATGCTAACGTCGATTCACCGCAAAGTGCTTTGGCCCAGATCCGCAAAGAAACGCAGGCCAAGGCTAAGCCGCGTGCGAATTCGCAGCGACCGTCTCGGCAAGAAGAAACGCCCGCTTGGATGCAGCCGGGCTATACCCCGAAAACCCAACCGGTTAGTGCCGAGCGCAAAGATAAGATCGCCGCGCGCCTGGCCAAGTTGAAGGCCCTTGAAGAAGGAGGTCGCCAAGAGTGAAAGACATGCAAGCAGAATTACGCAAACTGATGGATCAACGCCACATGACTGGCGCCTATCGGCAAACCATTGCCAAAGCAGTTGCTGATCCTGAAGTCCAAGCCTTTTTAGCGGCCAATCAAGCGGCCTTGGCCCCGGATGCAGTGGATCGCGGCGCCGCTAAGATCTATGAATTTGTCAATGAACGCAATAAACGCGCGGCTGGTGAAGCGAGTTTTGCCCCAGGGTATCAGCCGCAGTTAGTGGTGGCTAACGGCCAATTAGATTTGGCCTATGAACCTACGCAAGCACGGGTGGCAGCTGAAGCCAAAGCGGCTCAGCGGGCATTGGTCAAGGCAATCAATATGCCTAAAGCAATCGCGACGGCTAGTTTGGCCAATTATGATCCGACTGGCCGCGATGAAGCGTTGGATGCGGCGACAGATTTTACCTTGGCCGTGGCCCAAGCACCGCATGCTTATCACCAAGGGCTTTATTTAACCGGGCCGTTTGGCGTCGGCAAAACCTATCTGCTAGGCGCCATCGCCAATCAACTGGCCAAACAAGGGATCGCTTCGACGCTGTTGCATGTGCCGACTTATGCCGTTGAGATGAAAGGGGCCATTCAAACCAATTCGGTTTTAGCGAAGATCAACGCGATCAAAAAAGCACCGGTATTGATGTTGGATGATATTGGCGCTGAGGCTTTGAGCCCATGGTTTCGCGATGAGGTGTTGGGGATCATCTTGCAATATCGCATGCAAGAAGAAATGCCGACACTTTTTTCGAGCAATAAAACAATGGCAGAATTAACGCGCTATTTGGCCGGTTCCGAGCGCGGCGATAACGAAGCGCTCAAGGCTTCGCGGCTGATGGAGCGGATCAAATTTTTGGCCAAAGAGATCGCGGTTGGCGGCAATGATCGGCGCAACGGCTGAAAAAAAACTTGCATGCGCCAAGCGCCTGTGCTTTAATCAAAGTATCGAAGACGGAAGTTACAAGGATCATTCACAGAGAGCACACGCCTTGGCTGCAAGCGTGTCACGACCTGATCCGCACCACTTCTCGAGATGCCGTTAGGCCCCTGCTCGGGTTATCAGCATCGAGAGGAAAGCAGTGCTTTCAAGTCGGGTGGAACCGCGAGTGATCGTCCCGGATACCAGTGATGGTATCCGGGATTTTTGTTTACTTTCGGTTTTATCAAGCCTTGCAAGCCGCTTCCGAATATAAAACATAAGGGGATCATCAGATATGTCAATCGCAATCACATTACCAGATAACAGCGTCAAGCACTGCGACGCTGGCGTGAGTGTTTTAGATGTTGCTAAGAGCATTGCTACCAGTTTGGCTAAAAAGGCCGTGGCTGGGAAAGTCGATGGCCAATTGGTCAGCCTCGATACCCAATTGAACGCCGATGCAAAGCTTGAAATCGTCACGAAAGATTCTGCTGACGGGCTTGCGGTCTTACGGCAAACAGCCACTTTTGTTTTGGCTGCTGCGATCAAGGAATTATACCCAGACGTGCGTTTGGGCCAAGGCGAAGCCCAAGCAGACGGCTTCTTTTACGACACCGACAAAGATGATGGTCAACTGACTGTCGATCAGCTGCCAGAGATCAAAGCCAAGATGGCAGAAATCGTCAAAGCAGATCAAAAGATCGCTGCTAAGACCTTGAGCCAAGCCGAAGCGCTGACTTATTTTGCCAACGAACCCTTCAAAAAGCAATTGGTTCAAGCTCAAGCAGGCGAGATCAAAGGGTTTCAACTCGGCGACTTCTTTGATTTTGAAGAAGCAGCCTTGTTGCCAAGTTTGAAGGAGCTCAAGCATTTCTCCTTGCTTTCTGTTGCCGGGGCTTATTGGGAAGGCAAGTCTTCTAATCCGATGCTCCAACGGATCTATGGGACCGCTTATTACAAAGAAGCCGATCTTGAAGATGATGCGAAGCGGCGTCAAGAAGCGAAAGAACGCGACCACCGTAACATTGGCCGGGATCTGGACTTATTCTTCGTCGATCCTAAAGCCGGGGCTGGCTTGCCTTACTGGATGCCTAATGGCGCAACCATTCGCCGTGTGATCGAACGCTACATCATCGACAAGGAACTTGCCGATGGCTATCAACATGTTTACACCCCAGTGCTAGCTAACCTGGATATGTACAAGACTTCTGGTCACTGGGATCACTACCGCGAAGATATGTTCCCGCCAATGGACATGGGCGATGGCGAAATGCTTGAATTGCGGCCAATGAACTGCCCATCGCATATCCAGATCTACAAGCATCACATCCGTTCGTACCGGGACCTGCCATTGCGGATCGCTGAATTAGGGATGATGCATCGTTATGAAAAATCTGGCGCCTTATCTGGTCTGCAACGGGTCCGGGAAATGACCTTAAACGACGGTCACACCTTTGTGGCGTTAGACCAGATCCAAGAAGAATTCAAGAAGATCCTGCGCTTGATCATGGATGTTTACGAAGACTTCAACATCAATGATTACTCGTTCCGCTTATCTTATCGTGATCCGAAGAACACTGAAAAGTACTTCGATGACGAAGAAATGTGGACCCGCAGCCAAGCGATGCTCAAAGGCGCCATGGATGATTTGGGCTTGGATTATTATGAAGCAGAAGGCGAAGCCGCCTTTTATGGGCCAAAGCTGGATATCCAAACCAAGACCGCACTTGGCAATGACGAAACCATGTCCACCATTCAATTGGACTTCATGCTGCCAGAACGGTTCGAATTGACCTACGTGGGCAACGATGGTCAAGAACATCGTCCAGTCATGATCCATCGCGGCGTGGTGGGGACCATGGAACGGTTCATCGCTTATCTGACCGAGATCTACAAAGGGGCTTTCCCAACTTGGTTAGCGCCTACGCAAGCAATTTTGATCCCAGTGGCCGATGTGCATGATGACTATGTTCAAGAACTCAAGCGCAAGATGTTGGCAGCCGGCTTACGCGTCGAAGTGGATAACCGCAACGAGAAGATGGGCTATAAGATCCGCGAAGCTCAAACCCGCAAGGTGCCATACACCGTGGTGGTCGGCGACAAGGAAGTTGCCGATGCCGGCGTTTCAGTTCGCCGTTATGGTGAAGAACATGCTGAAGAAGAATCGATCAAGATGTTTGTCGAAGCCATGCAAGCGGAAGTCCGCAACTACTCCCGTGATGGCAAACGCAAGCCTAGCGAAATCGATAAAGTCTTAGGCGACTAGTATTATATAGAAGCAAAACGATCGGCGCTTTAAGTGCCGATCGTTTTTTGATGCAATAAGTTATATAATGACGTCACGGGAGTTGGGGAATATTTAACGAGGAGTGAAAATTTTATGGGATCAGTCAGATATCGCAAGCCGATAGTGCTGGGGGCAGCCTTGTTGATCTTGTTAGTCGCAGGATTAGGGTGGTGGTTGCTGATGAAGCATCAACAACAAGCGGCTCAACAGCGCATTGATCAGGTAATTGTGCATGCAAAGCACAACCATCACGGGCGCGTCATCATTGAACACCATGCAGGCGGACGATTGGTGTATTTGTTACCACAAAAGATGCATAAGATCGCCCCTGCCGTGCGCCAGCGCGTCACGGCAGCGCTGCCTCAGTCCGGCAGTCAGCCGATGGTCCTTGCTAAAGTGACCACGACGACTAGCGGGGTAGCTGCAGTTGCACAACAGCAGCTGCGCATGACCACTTATCGCGTACAAGGTCGGCAAATGCAGCGCCATCAATTGCCGCAACAGCCACTGGGGTTGGTGCAGGCGCAAACTGGCAAAGCGGCAACCGTGGGTGATCTTGTGCCTGATGACGGCAGCCGGCGGGCGATCAATTATCTGGCTAAGCAGATCATGGTCAAAAAGCATCGGCAAACGGCAGTTAGTTTAGAAAAAATATTGGCGCAGCCGTTATTGGCCAGCCTGCAGGCGAAAAATTTCAGCCTCGCAAAACGCCAGCTGCAGATCAATGACACTAAGGGCAAACCGCTTGTCAGCGTGCCGTTGGCCAAGCTCAAAGGGTACTTGAAAGGGCAGCGGGTACCGGTGGAGGCAGGCAAAGTCATCGCGTTGACGTTTGATGATGGGCCCAATGACAAGACGACGCCGCAGATCCTCAAAACCTTGGCTGCTGCCAAAGTCAAAGCCACCTTTTTCATGGTCGGTACCGGTTTGCGGGAGTATCCCCAAACTGCCCGGGCAGTGGCCCAAGCAGGCCATGAAATCGGGATCCATACATATGATCATCCGTACTTACCCAAGCTGACGCCGACTGCTGCCAAAGATGAGATCTATGGCAAAATGGCGTTGACGTACTACCAAGTGCTTGGTCAGCTGCCAACGCTTTTGCGGCCGCCATTTGGGGCAATATCTGCACCGATCGCTCAAGTTGAGGACCTGCCGGCGATCCAATGGTCGATCGATTCTCAAGATTGGCGTTCCCGCAACGCAGCGGCGATCATTGCCCGCGTCAACGCGACTGCCACTAACGGCGGGATCGTCTTGATGCATGACATTCAACCGGCAACCGTCCAGGCGCTGCCGACAGTGATTTCACAACTGAAAGCGCAAGGCTATCGGTTTGTGACGGTCAGTGAGCTTTTCGGCGGGCACTTGCTGCCTGGCCAGCAATATTTTGGGCGCGGGGATGAACGGGCCGTGACCACCGCTTCTTAGTCAATAAAAAGGCTTGACGGTCACAAAGTTGTCCTGTATAGTTGAACACGTTGAGAAAACAAGCAGAAGTTCCCGCTTCTCGCCCACGTCATTGTGACCGCTAGGCTAAAACGTACGGATATATATTCGCGGCGGGGACCCATGTGGTCTCGGCCGCTTTGCTTTTTTCTCGAAATTATTTGGAGGTGAATTGCCATAGCTAGAGATATGATGGTCAACTCGGGGATTCGTTCACGTGAAGTACGCTTGATCTCCCAAACTGGAGAACAACTCGGTGTGAAGTCTACCCGCGATGCCCTTGCGTTAGCTGAACAAGCTAACCTGGATCTTGTCCTTGTGTCACCGAACGCCAAGCCGCCTGTTGCCCGCATCATGGACTTCGGAAAGTTCCGCTTCGAACTGCAAAAGAAGCAGCGTGAAGCGCGCAAGAAACAAAAAACCATCAGCATCAAGGAAATTCGCTTGAGCCCAACGATCGGCGAGGCTGACTTCAACACCCGTTTGAAGAATGCGACCAAGTTCCTCGAAAAAGGGGACAAGGTCAAGGTCTCGGTTCGATTCCGTGGTCGGGCGATCACCCATAAGGACTTAGGTCAAAAAGTCCTTGAACAGATGGCAGAGGCGACTAAAGACCTCGCCGTCGTCGAATCTCGTCCCAAGATGGACGGGCGGAGCATGTTCTTGATGCTCGCACCAAAACCTGACAACAAAAAGTAGTCAGAACGTTATTTAGGAGGAAATCGTCATGCCAAAATTCAAGACTCACCGCGCTTCTGCTAAGCGCTTCAAGAAGACCGCTAGCGGTGCTTTGAAGCGGGGCCACGCCTACACGTCTCACCGTTTCCACGGTAAGACCAAGAAGCAGCGTCGTCAACTGCGCAAGTCCGGCTTGGTATCCCATTCCGATATGAAGCGGATCCGCCAGATGCTCAGCCAAATGAAGTAAAGCGCGTCCAGTGGCGTCGCTTGATGCCACGCGAAAGCGCGTTTAAGTTGAGCACGGATCGCGCGCTCGAAGTTTTTCGTTAATGATTTGAGGAGGAATTCTAATGCCACGTGTTAAAGGTGGAACCGTAACTCGCAAACGCCGCAAGAAGGTACTGAAGCTCGCTAAGGGTTATCGCGGTGCCAAGCACTTACTGTTTAAGTCCGCAAATGCTCAAGTGATGGTTTCTTATCGCTATGCATTCCGTGATCGTCGTGCTAAAAAGCGTGACTTCCGGCGTCTTTGGATCGCGCGGATCAACGCAGCCGCACGTTTGAACGACATTTCTTATAGCAAGCTGATGCATGGCTTAAAGTTGGCCAACATCGATATGAACCGTAAGATGTTAGCAGACATTGCGATTTCTGACCCAGAAAGCTTCACGGCTTTGGCAGATACCGCTAAGAAAGCTTTAGCATAAGCACTAAGTTGACTGAAACATAAACGGTGACAGTCAGCAAAATAACACCCCGCCATCGCGATATTCTCGCGATGGCGGGGTGTTTGTGTTTAACCGCAGCTGCTCACAACTGCGTCAGATCCTGATGGGCTTGCGCCAGCACCGGATCCGGCTGCATCACCACCAGCTTGCCGGAGACATTTCCGGCGTCTAAGCGCGCATGTCCGGCTTGGACGCCGGCTAGGTTAAATGGCAGGCGTTTGGCGATCCGCATGGTCAACCCCCAAGTGCGCGCGACGGTCACTAAGGCATTTAATGCCGCTTGAGTGGGGGCCATTTTTGTCAGTGACAAAGCTGTAAAGGGACCCGCAGGCAGCTCCACGGCAGCAGTGGTCACGACCACGCCGCCAGGCACGACCAGTTTGGCTGGCAAGGTGCGATCGCCGCCGCCATTGATCGCATCGACAACAAAATCACTGCGAAACTCAGCGTCGGCATAAGTGGTGATCGTATCAGCCCCAAGTTGTGAAAGCCAGGCGTGTTGTTTAGCGCTAGCCACGGCGTGCACGATCACCCCATGCGCTTGCGCAAATTGCAGCAAGACTGAACCGATACCGCCACCTGCGCCTAAGATCGTGAGGCTTTGGCCTGCATGCGCATTCAACATGGTAAACACCGTATAAGCGGCGATCCCCACTTGGGGTAAAGCGGCGGCATCCATGAAACTTAAGGCACTGGGTTTATGGATCACTTTAGTTTCACTGGCCGTGACATACTCGCTGTAGCCGCCAAGCGGACGATAGTTGATCACCAAATCACCGATCGCAAAATCAGTGATCGCTGCGCCAATTGCGGTGACTTGCCCCACCACATCGGTGCCTGGGACAATGGGAAATTGCATTGGGCGGCTCGCCGCTTGATCGCCGCGGCGTAAGCTGGCATCATAAGGATTCAACCCAAACCCCAAGACCTTGAGTTGGACTTGATCGGCCTTAGGGACCGGCCGTTGGGTGGTCAAGGTGGTGAACACGTCAGGTCCGCCGAAGCGTTCAAAGCCAAAACGTTGCATCACTTACACTCCTTTCAAAATTCGTTGCAGCCAATCACGTGCAGCTAACAACTCAGCGTGGGTCAAGCGATGACCGTGAGCGTGGCGGTAAATCGTCAAAGGCGCATGGTTTTGTTGCAAGCGTGCGCTTAAGGCGGTAAAAGCCGCTGGCGACACATACGGATCGTTCGTCCCAAAAGACAGCCAAGTCGGGATCGCGGGTAAACTGGGGTCATTTTGCGCACTCACAGTGGTGGCATGAAATAAAATGGCGCTTGCAAAAGGCGTGGCCCGATGCAAGAGCGCATACGCGGCGATATTGGCACCATTGGAATAACCCACCACGGTGATTGGTCGTTTTGCTAAGCCGTGGTCGGCCAAAGCGGCCATGGCGGTCGTCAATAACCATGTGGTTTGGTGCTCAAGGTCGCTTTGATCAAAAGCGCCATTGGCAGTATGCCGGAAATAACGGGATTGACCATTTTCGACGACGCGACCGCCGATCGCCAACAGTGGGGCAGCTGGGTCCAGCAAGCGCCCGATCGGCAATAAATCGCGCTCACTGCCGCCAGTACCGTGCAATAACAATAATGGCTGGCGGTTTTGCCCAGGCCTAAAAATCGTCACGACCATCCCTCCAACGATAAGGGCAGCTGCGCGGTGATTTCTGCGCGCCGCGGCTCTAAACTTGCCGGCAGTGTCAGGCCGGTTGCGCGAGTGGGCCAATGAGTGCGTGTGGCGAGTTCAAAGCGCATCCGTGGGGTGACGCGAAAATAGATCGACTTGAAGCCGTTGCGGTCAAGGATCGCCGAATGCGCCCAGCCATGTGCGCTGAAAGCAGCCGCAGCGGCAGGCAGGCTTGATTCATCGGCAACCGCAAAAGCGGCATGATGACCCATATCAGTGCCTGGGATCGTTAACGGCAAGTCGCTGCGCTGTTCCACCCAAACCAGGTGACCGGCAGGGTCTTGGAATTGGTGCCAGTTGCCAGTGATCTGATGGTGGTGATACGGCAATACTTGCGTCATCAAGGTGATCAAAGGGGCTGGGTTCAGTGCGCGAATCGTCAATGGGCCCAAGCCGATGATCCGAAATGCGGCAGGAATGGTTGAGGCGGTGGGCGTGGTGGGGATCATAGCGCTGGGCGCAGCGGGTGGGCAGACCAATTGAAAGCGCAGCCCTTGCCTGGTGGTAAAGGTAAAGCCGGCATGGCCAAAGCGGTGCTGAACCATTTCTACCGCGAGGCCTTGTGCGTCTAAGCGAGTTTGCCAAAATGGCAAGGCGTCTGCGCTGGCAACAGCCAAGCTGATCGGCGTCAAGAGATTGGTCCCACGATACGCTGGGGTTTGCCCAGGCTGACAAAACACAGTCAACGCGGCAGCGGTTGCCGCTAAATCAGCCGTGAAAATCAAATGTTCGCTGCTTGGATCGTCAAGGTTCACGGTTTGTTGGCGTAAGTGCAGCCCGAGGGTCTTTGTCATCAACGTGAAGAACGCTTGTGGGGCACTGGTGGTGACCGTGATGTGGTGAAGGCCTTGAGTTTCAATCATCAAACGTCACCCCTTTAGCAGCGAAATCAGCTAATATGGCTTGGCGCTGTGCCGCCAGGTGAGGCGGCAGCCCCAAGCCGCGGCCTAAATCAGCTAACGGCTCATCTAAAGTAAATCCAGGCGTCGTAGTGGCAAATTCGACGCGGTTGCCTGCCGGAGTCAAAATATAAAGGCTTTGAAACCAGCCGCGATCGGCAAAACGTTCGATGGTGTAGCCATGGTCGTGCGCGCGTTGGCGCAAGGTAGCAAACATTGAAGCGTCAGGGATGGCCAAGGCGACATGATCGATACTGCCGCGGCCGAAGCGATGCGTGCCAGGCTGGGCTTGGCGAAAAATCAGCCTTTGGTCGTCGCCAAAGCGCACTTGTTGCCCGTCATTGGGAGCAGCCAGCATGGTGGCAAAAAACTCAGCGGTTTGCTGCGGCTTTAAGCTGGCCAGTGTGCTGCCCCACCAGCCAAGGATCTGGGCGTTGGCCGGGATGTCGTTGGCAACCACTTTGCTTTTGGCCAGTTGTCCGGCATGCGGGCGTAAGGTGATGGCCACACCGTTGGGATCTTGCACGGATAAGCTGCCCAAGCGCTGCTGCCAAAAAGCGGTGCTGGCGGCGGGAATGGCAAACACCAGCTCAGCCATAAAGTGATCTTGGTCATACCGCGGCCCTAACCGGGGAACTTCAAAAAACGTGATCACGCTGCCAGGTGAGCCGGCAAAATCGCCATAAAAAAGATGCCGCATATGCAGGTTTTCTTGGTTCACGGTGTTTTTGACTAACCGCAGTCCGAGCTGATCACGATAAAACGCGGTGGTTGCCGCAATATCGCCAGTCAAAAGAGAGACATGATGTAAGTTAAACATGAGCACACCTTCTATTCACTTATTAAAAATAAGCATAACACGTCACACGCTTCTGGCAAGTCTTTTCTATGCATAATGATAGCGCAATCACGCCCAGTTAGCGATCTTAACGCTTCGGCGCAGTCGCATTGCCAAGCGTTATGAGATATAATGAATTAGATATGCTTAGAAGAAAGAGGAGGCGGACATGTGGCAGTTTTTAAACCGACTTGGCTAGTTAAAGCCGTGTATGGCCTAACGCCTGAGCGTTTACACCAACAAGGGATCAAGGCGATCCTGACAGATTTGGATAATACCTTGATCGCATGGGACAACCCTGATGGGACGCAGGCATTGCATGATTGGTTACACACGATGAAGGCAGCGGGGATCACAGTGATGGTGGTATCTAACAATAACCATGACCGGATCGCACGCGCTTTGGCTAAGCTAGAGCTGCCGTTTGTTTCGCGAGCACTGAAGCCATTGCCGGTGGGGATCAATCGAGCCGTTTCGCGGCTGGGCCTGCCAAAGTCGGCAGTGGTCATGATCGGGGATCAATTGCTGACCGACGTGATGGCAGGCAATGCGGCTGGCGTGCGCACGATCTTAGTGCAGCCGCTGGTAGAAACTGATGCCTGGAATACCCGGATCAACCGTTTTTTTGAACGATTTGTCTTTAAACTGCTCGGGGGCAAGGCGCATTTGACTTATAAGGAGGATCTGCATGGCTGAAGAAGAAACACAAGCATTGCATTGTATTGGGTGTGGGGCACGCTTACAAACCACTGAACCACAAAAAGCAGGGTATTTGCCGGCTGCGACTTTGGCGAAAATGCAAGCGGACCCTGATGCAGATCTATATTGTCAACGGTGTTTTCGCTTGCGGCACTACAATGAAGTCCAAGACGTGGAATTGACGGATGACGATTTTTTGCGGCTGTTGACCGCATTAGGCGATAGCGACGCGTTGATCGTGAATGTCGTGGATATTTTTGATTTCAATGGCAGCGTGATCCCTGGCTTGCATCGGTTCGTTGGCGACAATCCAGTGATCTTAGTCGGCAATAAAGCTGATGTATTGCCCAAGTCGATCAATCCCAAAAAGCTCACCAATTGGCTTACCCAAGCGGCGCATGCGCAAGGCTTGCGGCCAGTGGCAACGTTATTGACCAGTGCTAAAAAAGGCCAACAAGTCGATGAATTGCTGGCGATGATCGAGCACTACCGCAACGGCCGAGATGTTTATGTGGTAGGTGTGACCAACACCGGTAAGTCGACGTTGATCAATCAGATCATTCGCCAACTGACTGGCGTGCGTGAATTGATCACGACATCACGTTTTCCTGGCACGACCTTGGATCGTATCGAGATCCCATTAGATGACGGCCAGGCCTTGATCGATACCCCAGGGATCATTCATCACGGGCAAATGGCCCATTATGTGGATCAGCGCGACTTGAATTTGGTCGCGCCCACCAAGCCTATCCGCCCGAAAGTCTATCAGTTGAACCCAGGCCAGACGATTTTTCTGGCGGGGTTGGCGCGGTTTGACTTTGTTCGCGGGCAGCGCAGCGGCTTTACGGTTTATGCAGATAATCAGCTCTTGTTGCACCGGACCAAGTTGGTCAATGCCGATGATTTTTATGCGCGGCATGTCGGTGAATTACTGCAGCCGCCGCGTGCAGAACAGCTGCCAGATTTCCCGCCTTTTGTGCGGTTTGAGTTCACCCCGAAGGTGAAATCGGATCTGGTATTCGCCGGGTTAGGGTGGATCGTGATCCCTGCTGGCCAAACCGTTGCCGGTTATGCGCCAAAAGGCGTCGATGTGCTCTTACGCAAGGCGTTGATTTAAACTAAAGGAGAAACCATGTTAACTGGAAAACAAAAGCGGTACTTGCGCAGCCAAGCCATGACCATGAAGCCATTGATCAACTTAGGTAAAAATGGCGTCACGGAGACCTTCATTGAAGGGGTGAAAGCGGCGATCGAAGCGCGTGAACTGATCAAGATCAGTTTACTGCCGGCCACCGATGAAACGCCCAAAGCTGTGGGTCAAGCCCTGGTCGCAGCGATCCCAGGCTTGAGCGTCGCGCAAACGATCGGGCGGACCGTCGTGGTGTATAAACGGGCGTTTGATCCAGAAAACCGCAAGCTTTCGGCAATTATCGCGAAACTATAAAAGGGGTTTTAGGCATGAACGTGAGCAATCAAACGATCACGTTATCGCATCCGGTGATCACTGAAGAAGTCTCAGAAGCGATCTTAGGGCCGCGGCGCAAGCAAGTCGGCTTGTTCGGCGGCACCTTCAATCCGATCCATAATGGCCATTTGATCATGGCAGAAGCGGTTGGCACGCAATTAGGGCTCAAGCAAGTCTGCTTTATGCCTGATAATCAACCGCCGCATGTCGACCATAAAGCGGCGATCCCTGCCAAGCACCGCTTGGCGATGCTTGAAGCGGCGATCCATGATAATCCGCTGTTTGGCTTGGAGCTGTGTGAATTGCAGCGCGGCGGGGTCAGTTATAGTTATGACACCTTGGTTGCGTTGAAGAAATTACATCCAGACACCGATTATTATTTCATCATTGGCGCCGACATGGTCAATTACCTGCCGAAGTGGTATCGAATCGATGACTTGGTCAAGTTGGTGACGTTTGTTGGGGTGAAGCGGCGCGGGTATGCGCCGCAAAGCCCGTATCCGATCTTGTGGGTCGACGCCCCATTGATCGAGATCTCTTCAACAGAGATCCGCCAGCGAGTCGCGGCTGGACAAAGTATTCGTTACTTGGTGCCAGAACCGGTCCGCGCTTATATTGAGAAAGAAGGATTGTATCTTGACGCAAATTGAGTATCCAGCGGCCTTAACCAATGGTCGTCAGCGCTCAGAGATCTTAGCACTGATGCAAAATCGGTTAGATGACCAACGCTATCAACATTGTTTGCGGGTCGAAAAAACCGCGCGTGAATTGGCCAAGCGCTTCGGCCAAGACGTTGACCGCGCCGGTTTGGCGGGGCTGTTGCACGATTATGCCAAGCAGATCCCTAACAACACGTACATCGATGTCATCAAGCGAAACGGCTTTGATCTTGATTTGCTCAATTACAATCGCGGCGTGTGGCATGGGTTAGTGGGCACTTGGTTTATCAAACAAGAAGTCGGGGTCACGGACCACTTGGTGATCCAAGCCATTGAACGTCACACGACTGGTGATCCTGACATGAGCACGTTGGATCAGATCATTTTTGTCGCCGACTTTATCGAGCCTGCCAGAGAACTGCCGATCGAAGCCAAAGCCCGCGTTGCAGCGCAAACCAATATGCGCGAAGCGACTTTGATTGAACTGGAAAATACGCTGCAATATCTGATCGGTCAACGCAAAGTCGTTTACCCTAAAACATTATTGACGTATAACGCATTTATCCAAATCAAGGAGTGAATTATGGATTCTAAACAATTATTGGAAACAATCGTAAAAGCCGCTGATGACAAGCGGGCTGAAGATATCGTGGCACTAGACATGCAAGGGGTCAGCTTATTAGCAGATTATTTTGTGATCATGAACGGGAATTCTGAACGTCAGGTCCAAGCGCTAGTCGATGCGATTGAAGACCAAGTCGAAGCCGCCGGCGGTAACCAGCCCCGGATCGAAGGCCAAAAAGGCTCTAAGTGGATGCTGATGGATTTCCATGATGTCGTGGTCCATGTGTTTGTCCCCGAAGAACGAGAATTTTATAACTTGGAAAAGCTTTGGAGTGAAGCACCGCTAGTTGATGTGCAAGCGTGGGTCACAGAATAATGATTTACAGCTCATTTGCCCAAGTTTACGACACGTTGATGGATGACAGCCTTTATCTTAAGTGGCGCGATTACGTCACCCAACAAGTGCCGGCTTCACAGCAGCCGCTGTTGGAGTTGGCAGGTGGTTCCGGGAGCTTGGCCGTGTTGTTGGCACAAGCAGGCTATGTGGTCAGTGATTTGGATTTAAGTGCTGAAATGCTGGCATTGGCAGAACAAAAGATCGCCGCAGCCGGCTTAACGATCCCCTTATTACAAGGTGACATGCAAGACTTAAGCGGCTTGCCAGAGTATGCGCTGGTGACCTGCTTTGATGATTCGCTTTGTTATATGCCTGATCTTTCAGCGGTCCAAACAGTGTTTGAGCAAGTCTATGCGCATTTGCAGCCAGGCGGCGATTTCTTTTTTGATGCGCATTCGCTTTATCAAATGGATCAAGTCTTCCCCGGGTATATGTATAATTACCAGACGCAAGACTATGCCTTCATGTGGCAAAGTTACGCCGGAAAGCTGCCGCATACGATCGAGCATGATTTGACGTTTTTTGTTTATGATGAAGCCATCGATGCCTATCATCCCATGATCGAAACGCATCATGAACGAACTTATCCGGTCGCTGATTGGCTCAAGGCGCTGGCAGCGGCTGGTTTCAGCGATGTTTCGGTCACCGCCGATTTTGGGCAAAATCCGGTGCAAGAAACTAGCACCCGCTGGTTTTTCCACGCCAAGAGGGCCTAAGATGCAAGCAGTCGCAATGATCGCAGAATTTAATCCTTTGCATAATGGCCATGTTCATGCGCTTGCCCAAGCCAAACGCGCCAGTGGTGCAGATGTCGTTGTGGTCGCATTGGCGGGTAATTATGTCCAGCGCGGTGAACCGGCGATCGTTGACAAATGGGCGCGGGCAAAAGCGGCGTTAACCGCAGGCGCAGATGTGGTCGTGGAATTGCCCACGGCTTGTGCCAATCAAGCGGCCCCGGGATTTGCCGCTGGCGGCGTGGGCCTTTTGGCAGCGTTAGGGGTGCAAACACTCGCTTTTGGAACGGAAGCGCCTCAGCTTGATTATATGCAAGCGGCCAGCCAGTTGGCTGCATTGCCGCCAGCGACGGCCCATCTGAAAGATTTCACCCAAACCTATGCCACCCAGCTGAATCGCTATTATCAAGCGAGCGTGGGTATCGACATGTCGGCTCCAAACTTATTGTTAGGCATGAGTTATGCCCAAGCCAATCTCGCCTTAGGGGCGCCGTTGCAGTTGTTGCCGATCGCGCGCGTAGGAGTCGATCATGACGCTTGCGGCAGTGTCGATACTTTTGCCAGTGCCAGCCAGATCCGGCAGTTGATCCAAAAAGATGCGGATGTTCAAGCCTTTGTACCCACGGCCACACGCATCGCCCTTAACGCGCGGCACCAAAGCTGGCAAGATCTGTTTCCTTGGTTGAAATATCGCTTGCAAACCGCGGATCTTGGCGCATTGCGCGAAATCGATGCCATGGCAGAAGGCTTAGAATATCGCTTAACCCAAAATATCGATGCCGCCGGTGATTTCAGCCAATTCATGGCTGCGATCAAATCCAAGCGATACACTTACGCCCGTTTGCGGCGCTTGTGCTTGGCGGTGGTTTTGAACCAAACCCAAGCGCTGGTGGCAGCGGCTAAAACCCAGCCGTATATTCACGTGTTGGGATTCACCCACGCAGGGCAGGCGTATTTGCATGCGGTGAAAAAAACGGTGGCGTGGCCATTGATCACCAAAGTCAGTGCTGCGATGCTCATGCCTGGCGGTTGTTTATATTGGCAACAGCGCGCGGATCGGTTGATCGAGACGCTGACGGGGCAGACCCAAAATTATGGTCGGCCCCCGATCATGATATGAAAGAGGAGAGAGAATGCTCAAATTTACGGTGGCTGAATTAGCCAAATATAAGCACGAGCCGCTACATGTCACAGAGACGTTAGACGTCAAAGAAGCGTTGATGACGCGTGATCCCGAGATCCTCGACGTGAGTGCGATCCAACTTGATGCCTATATCAGTGCCGATGATGGGGACTTTTTGTTATCTGCAACCCTCGCCGGGAGCTTGACCGTGCCTTCTACGCGCAGCCTTGAGCCGGTCAGTTTGCCATTGGACTTTTCTTTCAGTGAAGTTTATGTCCAAGCAGATGATCGCAAAGACAAGTATGAAAATGGCGAGTTGGTCATCACCATGGAAGATGATGAATTAGACCTGCAAGCAGCAGTGCTTGACCACATTTTGTTGAGTATCCCGATGCAAGTGCTGACGCCACAAGAAGCTGCTGGCACCGCGATGCCAAGTGGTGAAGACTGGGAAGTGGTCGCAGAAGACGATTTTAAAGCCTTGCAGCAAGATGAAAAAGCCGCAGATTCGCCTTTTGCCAAGTTACAAGGGCTGTTTGATGCAGATTCGGACAAAAAAGACTGACGAAACTTTTAATCGGTCGTTCATTCTGCTACCATGAAACGGTAACGGAACACAAACGAAGGCGAGCCAAACTCGTCTTTTGTAGGAGGCAATTGAATGGATAAACCAACAATCGGCGTCATTGGGATGGCCGTGATGGGCAAGAACTTAGCCCTTAACATCGAAAGCCGCGGCTATACCGTCGCCATTTACAACCGGACTGGCAGCAAAACCGAAACAGTCGCCAAAGACCATGCGGATAAGCGCTTGGTCCCAAGTTATACGATCGCAGATTTTGTCGCTTCTTTGGAGAAGCCGCGCCGCATCATCTTGATGGTCAAAGCTGGTGCCGGGACCGATGCCGTGATCAGTGAGCTCGTGCCATTGTTGGATCAAGGCGATGTCTTGATCGATGGTGGGAACACGAATTTCCATGATACCCGCCGGCGGAACAAAGACCTGGCCGACTCTGGGATCAATTTCATTGGGATGGGGGTTTCCGGTGGCGAACTCGGTGCCTTGCAAGGGCCTTCATTGATGCCTGGCGGCCAACGTGATGCCTATGACTTAGTCGCCCCGATCTTGGAACAGATCTCTGCAAAAGCTGAAGAAGATGGCGCCCCATGTGTCAGCTATATCGGCCCAGATGGTGCCGGACATTATGTCAAAATGGTCCACAATGGGATCGAATACGGTGATATGGAACTGATCGCCGAATCCTATAACCTCTTGCGCAACTTGTTAGGTTTGGATATGGATGAAATTGCCAAAGTCTTTGCTGACTGGTCCAAAGGCGAATTACATTCCTACCTGATCGACATTACTGCTGAGATCTTAACGCGCAAGGATGATCTTGGTTCCGGCAAGCCGATCGTTGACGTGATCTTAGACCGCGCCGGCAATAAGGGAACTGGTAAGTGGAGCACGCAATCAGCTGCAGAGCTGGGCGTGCCGCAAAGTGTGATCACAGAATCTTTGTACGCCCGTTATATCTCGGCGATGAAAGACGAACGTGTTGCTGCCAGCAAGGTTTTGCCAAAGCCAGTTGGTAAAGTCGACTTGCCGGATAAGGCCGCTGCGATCGAATTGATCCGCAAGGCATTGTACTTCTCTAAGGTCATGAGCTATGCGCAAGGCTTCGAGCAGATGCGGGTCGCTTCTGAACATTATGATTGGGACTTAAATTACGGTGAGATCGCCTCGATCTGGCGTGCCGGCTGTATCATCCGCGCCCAATTCCTCCAAAACATCACCAATGCCTATGAAAAAGATCCAGCTTTGAAGAACTTATTGTTGGATGATTACTTCTTAGACATTACCAAGAACTATCAAGAAGCAGTGCGCGACTTGGTGGCTTTGGCCACTAAAGCCGGGGTCCCTGTCCCTGGTTTCATGGGTGCGATCAGCTACTTTGATTCGTATCGCAGCGAAGTCTTGCCAGCGAACATGATCCAAGCACAGCGGGATTACTTCGGTGCGCATACCTACGAGCGCAACGACCGCGAAGGGATCTTCCACTATACCTGGTATATCGAACAATAAGCAATTAGCTTAGCAAAACAGCCTTCATCCGCAACCACTCCGTTTTTGGTTGTTGGCAGAAGGCTGTTTTGTTGCGAATTGGCGTCCATGACGCCTGTCATGCCTGCATACAGATTTTGACAGCGGCTGATCGACCCGCGAAGAAAGGGCTTTATTAACCACGATATAGGTATATACCGCTGGCAAAATATTCTTTGAAAAATAAATTTACCAATAACTGGACTATACCTCTGCTAAAATCTCTCATCTTTTCAATTTGGCCTATTTTTGGCGGGTTAAGAATACCTGTGATAGTCAAGTGGTACAGACTATGTTACAATAGGCAAAGCAACATGTCACATGAGAAAAAAACGCTACCGTCCACTTGTGAAATGAGAGTTTTGCCAGAGGGACGCTTCAAGTAAAAATGATAAAGGAGTCCGATCATGAGTCGTATTTTAATTATTGAAGATGAGAAAAACTTGGCCCGCTTCGTTGAATTGGAACTAAAGCATGAAGGGTATGAAACCGCTGTCCACTTTAATGGGCGTACCGGGTTAGACGCCGCTTTGAGTGAAGATTGGGATGCGATCTTGCTGGACTTGATGTTACCAGAACTCAACGGCTTAGAAGTTTGCCGGCGAGTACGCCAAACCAAGAATACGCCGATCATCATGATGACCGCGCGCGATTCGGTGATCGATCGGGTCAGCGGCTTAGACCATGGGGCGGATGATTATATCGTGAAGCCTTTTGCGATCGAAGAATTGTTGGCGCGGTTGCGCGCCTTACTGCGGCGTATCAGCATCGAAGGCGAACACAATGCGGCTAAACAAACCACGCTGACTTATCGCGACTTGACGATCGAAAAAGAAAACCGGGTCGTCCGTCGCGGGGATGACATCATTGAATTGACCAAACGTGAATATGAATTGTTATTGACATTGATGGAAAATATCAACGTGGTTTTGGCGCGCGACGTTTTGTTATCTAAAGTTTGGGGTTACAACTCGGATGTTGAAACCAATGTGGTGGATGTTTATGTGCGTTACATCCGCAACAAGATCGATCGCCAAGGCGAACCCAGCTATATCCAAACCGTTCGGGGAACCGGTTATGTGATGCGCTCGTAATGGTTTCCAAAGAACCAAGGACTAAAAGGCGGCTGTCGCTTGCATTTAAGTGGACAGCCGTCGTTGGCGTTGGCATTTTTGTGACGTTTTTGGTGTTCTCATTAGTCCTATATGGTGCTACTGGCAGCATTTTGGCGAGCCAAGAACGCAGCACATTGCGAGATACGCTCAATGCCGTCGAGCAGCGATTGTCCCCGATCGCCACCAAGCTCACAGATAAGAACGTCTCGCCCTTGCTCGAAGTTGATGGCAGCGACTATCAAACCAGCGCTGGTACAGGCGTTTCTTTGGTGGGCGGCAATGATGAAAGTGTTTTTGCCGATTCTGTGATCCAAAAACTTTCTCGAGCAGATGTTAGCGTCGCCGTTTACAATAATCAAAGCGAGCAGATCTTTAGTTCGCGTAATCAAGATCAACCCTTGAAAAAAACATCGACGACCACGATCAAACAAGTCAAAACCAAAGATTTTAATGGCATGATCGTCACCGCCCCGATCGTGTCGAGTACGACAAGCAAACATTTAGGGTACGTCCAGATCACCGATCGCATGCAAGCTATCCATGCCACCATGCGCCGGGTGTTCAACATGATCTTGATCTTGAGTGGGATCGCCTTGCTCGTCTCATTGTTAGTCGGGTATGTCATGGCTCGGCGCTTCTTGCAGCCGATCCATTCGATCACGAAGACGATCAATGTCGTCAATGATGAACCGCAATCCAGCGTGCGTATTCCTGAGTTGAAGCAAAACGATGAACTTGGTGATTTGGTCAATGAGTTCAACGGCATGCTTGATCGCATCCAGCGCTTTATCGATCAACAAAGCGATTTTGTTCAAGATGTCTCTCATGAATTGCGGACGCCAGTTGCGATCCTTGAAGGCCACTTGCAGCTGTTGAATCGGTGGGGCAAAGATGATCCGGAAGTCTTAGCGGAGTCTTTGAGTGCCAGCTTGCAAGAGATCGCGCGCATGAAGTCGTTGATCCAAGAAATGCTGGACTTGACGCGTGCTGATCAAGTAGATGTCCAATTTCCTAATGCCGTGTGTGATCTTAATCAGATCATGGAGCAAGTGGTCAATGACTTTAAGATGATCCATCCAGACTTTGTGTTTATCTTGGACAATGATCTGGAAGGACCCGTGTATGTGCGCATGTACCGCAACCATTTGGAACAAGTGTTGATCATTTTACTCGACAATGCGGTCAAGTATTCGCTGACGCGCAAGGAGATCCATGTTTCTGCGGCCAGAAATTCTGATGGGGTCGCTTTAGTCGTACAAGACTTCGGTGAAGGGTTGTCCAACGTTGATCGCGAGCGCGTCTTTAACCGTTTCTATCGCGTTGACAAAGCTCGCAGCCGCGAAAAAGGCGGCAATGGGTTAGGCTTATCCATCGCGCAACAATTGGTTGAAAGCTATCACGGTGAGATCACGGTGGACTCTGCTTTAGGGCACGGTTCAGCTTTTCGTATCGATCTGCCGACGATCACGGCTGAAGAAGCGGCCCATTTGCGGGAGCAAGCGGATAAGCTGCCAGATGATCCGTTGGCCAACAGCAATTTGTAAAGGATGATCATGACGATGATTTCGGAGGTTAAATCCGGGATCATCGTTTTTTTGTACTCAACCAGGCTTCAAAAAGACAAAATAGTTGACATTCCCTTGATTTAGCGGCATATTAAACAACATGTTAATGGCATGAATGTTATATGGGATTACATATCTTGCTAATTATTTTTAAGGAGTTGACGTAACTTGATCAAGCGGGAGTTTGAACAGATCAGACGGCATAAGGGGCTTTGGGTGACAATGATCGCGATCATTTTGATCCCGTTCGTTTACTCATTTTGCTTTTTGACGAGTGCCTGGGATCCATATGGGAATACGGGTAAAATTCCGGTGGCCGTGGTAAACCTCGATCAACCAGCCAGCTTGTCTGGCAAAAAGATTCAAGCCGGGGCTGATACAGTCAAGCAATTGCATGATGACGATCAACTGGAGTGGCACTTCGTTTCGGCCAAACAAGCCGCACAAGGGCTCAAAGATAATAAATTCTATACGGTGGTCACGATCCCTCGTGATTTTTCGCAAGATGCGGCAACGGTTTTAGATCCTAAGCCCAAGCAAATGAAGCTGACGTATCAAACGAATGGGTCATTGAACTATGTTTCTGAGATCATCAGCCAAGTGGGTGCTGACAAGTTAAACAGTCAGATCAAAGAAAAGGTGACGACGGCTTTCGTCAATGAATTGTTTGCCAATATCAATACCATCGGCAAGCAGCTGAAGACCGCTTCAAACGGGGCGGCCCAATTAAAAGATGGCGTCGTGCAATATACCGGTGGCGTCGTGCAAGTCGATAACGGCTTGACCACGCTGAACGGCAAGGTCCCAGAATTGTCCAGCGGCGTCCAGCAATTAGCTGATGGCGGCAATACGCTGAATAGTAAAGTCAACCAAGGCTCACCGACTTTGACCAATGCGGTCGGTCAATTGACTAACGGAGCCGGCACTTTAGCCGGCGGGTTAGGTCAGTTGAACAGCAAAGTACCAGCCTTAGCCGGTGGGGTGGATCAATTGGCTAATGGCGGTGCGGCTTTGCACAGCGGTTTAGGCCAATTAAATGGCAAAGTGCCGGCTTTAGCCAGCGGGGTCAATCAATTACAAGCTGGCAGCAGCGTGTTGTATCAAGGCTTGGGAGAATTGAACGGCAAAGTACCGGCTTTGGCTGACGGGGTTGATCAGTTGGCTGATGGCGGCAACTCCTTGTATGCCGGCTTAGGGGAATTGAATGGCAAAGTCCCTGCTTTAGCTGATGGCGTCAATCAACTCGCCACCGGCGGGACGTCTTTGTACAATGGCTTGGGAGAATTGAATAGCAAGATCCCAGCATTATCCGATGGGGTCGTGAAATTAAACGATGGCGGCGCGACCTTAAATACCGGGCTTTCGCAGATCAATGGTGAAGTCAATGGCACGACAGACGATACCGATTTAGTCGCCAGTGTTCAAAAGCTGACCACTGGCATGAACCAACTTTATCAAGCCGTCACCACCACCTCAACCGATGCAGCGGGGACAACGTATCCTGCCATGACAGATGGCGTGCAACAGCTGCAAGACGGGTTAACGGCATTGCAATCGTCGACGGCGCAGCTGCCTGCCGGGACGGCAAAGCTGAGTGCGGCGATGACGAAACTGCAAAAAACGGTCATGTCTCAAATTGGCTTATTCAAAACGTTTTATAATGATGCCAAGTATCCAGCAGTCGCCAATATGTTAGGTACCGGCAGCGGGTTTGATACGGAGAAAAAGCAGTTACAAGCTAATCAAACCGCGGCAGATACGACGATGCAAACGGCGATCAATGCCGTTGATGATCCAACGCAAAAAGCCGCGCTTGAAGCCGCATTCAAGGCTGAAAAAACCGCTTCTGGTGCCACCCAAGGCAAGCTCAATACGGCTTACATGGTCTTAAACACGGTGAAGTATAACTTGACTACCGCCGATCGGGAGGCGACATTTAACGATGCGACTGGCGAAAACGATCCGAAAGGTTTGCTGACGGCAGTGTCGGAGATCAATTCTGGGTTGACTCAAGTCAGCACCGGTTTGAATACCCCTCAAGCCAGCGGCGAAAGTACCAACAAGCAAACCTTTGCTCAAGGACTGGCCGCTTTGGTCGCCGGGGTCAAGCATTTGAATGCGAATGTACCAGCCTTAGTTGATGGGGCGCAACAACTCAGTGATGGCTTGAATAAGCTGAATGCCAAAGCGCCGAAGCTGGCTAGCGGGATCTCAGCATTATATTCCGGCTCCACGCAATTAAGTACCGGCTTAGGATCATTGAACCAGCAAGTTCCAGCCTTGACGACTGGCGTTTCCCAACTATATTCCGGCTCCGATCAGCTGGTCGGCGGCTTGTCTCAGCTTAAAGGGCAAGTGCCTGCTTTGACCAGTGGTGTGGCGCAACTGTACACCGGTTCTGGCCAGTTAGTCGGCGGCTTGTCTCAGCTTAAAGGGCAAGTGCCTGCTTTGACCAGTGGTGTGGCGCAATTGTATACCGGTTCTGGGCAGTTGGCTGGCGGCTTGACGCAACTCAAAGGTCAAGTTCCTGCATTAACGTCTGGGGTCAGCCAATTGTATACCGGCTCCGGTCAATTGAATGGCGGGTTATCGCAACTCAAAGGCCAAGTGCCGGCGTTAACGTCTGGGGTCAGCCAGCTTTTTGCTGGGGAACAGCAAGAATATGCCGGCTTGTTGACCTTGAATGGCCAAACGCCTGCGTTAAGTGCTGGTATCAGTCAGTTATCGGCTGGTTTGAATCAGCTGAATGGCCAAGTGCCAGCGTTGACGTCTGGGGTCCAACAACTCAAAGACGGCACTAAGCAGTTAACGGCCAACAATGACAAGCTCAATGCCGGTTCGCAACAGCTTGCTGATGGGCTCAGCGATGGTTACCAACAAGTCGCCGGACAGCGGTTGACGAAGCTGACGGCGAAGATGTTTGCCAACCCGTCACAAGATGTCCAACAAAAATACACCAATGTGCAAAACTATGGTGCTGCATTAGCCCCATATGTTTTGGCATTAGCGTTGTTCATTGCGATCATTATCTTCAACTTCGCTTATCCAATGAAGCGCACTAAAGATGACGACCGGACCATAGGCCAATGGTTAGGCAGCAAGATCATTGTTGGCACGATCGTCGCTGTGGCGGCTGCGTTAGTGGAAGCGACCTTGATCTTGTTGGTCGGGTTGCCAGTGGCACACATCGTTGGGTTTTATGCGATGACGATCCTGTTTGCCCTGGCGGCAATGTATCTGACCCAGATGTTGAATCTGGCCTTTAATGGCGTTGGACTCTTCATTGCCTTAGGATTATTGACACTGAGCGGTTCTGGCGGTTTGTTCCCAGCAGAAACCATCAGTCCGTTATACGAATCGACGCAGAAGTTCTTACCGATGACTTATGCGATCAACGGTTATCGGGATGCGATCTCTGGCGGGATCGCAAATGGGACGGTGTTAACCAGCGTGATCGTGTTGATCGTGATCGCCGTATTAGCCTTAGTCTTGATGATCCCGGCGACGATGGCGCAAAATCGGTCGGCGGCTAAAGAAGATTAATCTTGGTATCTTCGCGATGGCGAATGTGGTACGCTATCTCTGGGAGGATGATGCGATATGGCCGACACTGACTTGTTAGAGGCGTATATTGAGGTTTATTTCCACGCGTTCAAATACGTTGGGGAGTTGATCTCTGAGCCGATGAAAGCCGATGGGATCTCGTTTGAGCAGTTTTTGATCATGCGGGACTTAGCCGCAGGACATCAACTTGGGCTGTCTGAAATCGCCAAAAAACGCGGGGTGACCCGCGCGGCGATTTCTCGGCAGATTAAGACCTTGTTAGAAAAAGAGACGATCGTTCAAGAACGTGATGCCGTAGATCGCCGGCGCTTGTATTTGCGCTTGACGCCTCATGGTGAAGAAGTGACCAGCCGCGTCAACAAAGTGATCCATAAGCGCTTTTACGATTGGGTCAGCGCCTTGGGCGAAAAAGACGCCAAAGAGCTGTTGCGGATCATGCGCAAAGTCGGCACCAACATCATTGCCAAAGATAAATCTGCCTTAAAATAACTAGCGTCAAACCAGCAGCTGAGACCCTAAGCGTTTTTAGCCGATGTCACAAGCGTCTTGGGGCCGCGATTCGGTTTAGGATCGCGGTACCAAGGCGCTTTTGTCGCTGGGCGCAGCTTGGCAGACGGACTTTTGATAAAAAGATTAAAAAACCGTTGACAAAGAATGAGAAAGAATTTATATTAGTCACAACAAAACAAGTTCGTCCATAAACCGATGAGGTGGAGATCAAGATCATTGTGCACGCACAGAGAGCGGCCGTTGCTGGGAATGCCGTCGAACGCAGATGATTAAATGGACCACCGAGGGACAGGCCAAAAAAGCGTCAGATGGCGCTTGAGTCAGTTTGTACGTCAGGCATACGTCAGTTGCCGGGAGGGTGTTAGCCCTTCGCTGAGTGGGGGTAGTGTTGTTTGCATTACCCAATTAAGGTGGCACCGCGGAATGATCCGTCCTTAAACAGTATGACTGTTTATGGGCGGATTTTTTGTATTCTGTGGAAACGAGGTCAACGCGATGATCATGATAAAACGATGGCGAAACTAATTAGTTGGCTGACACAACCGCTTTTTAGGAGGACGACTCATGTTAAACGATACGATCAACACTTTAATTAAGCATACCGATCTCACTTTTGACCAAACCAAAGCTGCCCATGATGAATTGTTGCAAGGCCAAGTGCCTGATGGCTTGATCGCCAGTTACTTGACCGCAATGGCGGCCAAAGGGGCGACGGCTACCGAAATCGCTGGGGCGGCTGAATCCATGCGCGCCAATGCCTTGGCCTTTGAGCCGCATGAACCAGTCCTTGAAATCGTCGGCACCGGCGGCGATCATGCTAACACGTTCAATATTTCCACGACCAGCATGTTCGTGATCGCCGCAGCCGGCGTGCCGATCGCCAAGCATGGCAACCGCGCCGCAAGTTCTAAATCCGGCGCCGCTGATGTGTTGGAAGCATTGGGTTATAACATCAATGCCTCTGTAGCAGAAAGCGAAGCGCTATTGGCAAAATACAATGCTTGCTTCTTGTTTGCACAAAAATATCATGCATCGATGCGCTTTGTTGGACCAACGCGCAAGCTGCTTGGGTTTCCCACGATCTTCAACTTGATCGGCCCGCTGGCTAACCCGGCGAAGCCGACGTTCCAATTGCTCGGCGTTTATCGCGAAGAATTGATGCAGCCAATGGCAGACGCCTTGATCCAACTCGGCGTCAAACGCGGGATGGTCGTGCATGGTGAAGACGGGTTAGATGAAGTGACCGCTACGGGTAAGACTGACGCGTTAATGATCGTTGACGGCCAGATCACGCCATTGACGATCGATCCGGCAGATTATGGGATCGCTTATGCTGATCCAGCTGCGCTGGTTGGCGGCACACCGGCAGAAAATGCCGCGATCACCCGCCAGATCCTTGGCGGGGCCCTTGGGCCAAAAACCGATGCGGTGTTATTGAATGCCGGCGTCGCGTTATATATCGCCAACAAAGCGGCCACGATTGCTGATGGGATCGCTGCGGCACGGACTATTTTAACCGAGAAAAAAGCTTTGACGTTATTAGAACACCTAGTCGCTGACAGTACCCAAGAGGTGAGTGCATGATCTTAGATGACTTGGTTGCCGCAACCACTAGACGGATCGCTCAAGAAATCGCCGCGGTTCCATTGGCCACGGTGCAAGCTCAGGCGCAAGCGTTCAGCGGTCCAGAGAAACCGAGTTTTATTGCCGGCTTAGCGGATCATTTTGGCATCATTGCTGAAGTCAAACAAGCGTCACCGTCTAAAGGCGTGATCGCCGAAGATTTTCCTTATCAAGCGATCGCAGCCGATTATACCGCTGCTGGCGTGGATGCGATCTCGGTGTTGACCGAGCCGGATTATTTTCATGGCGACCTCAAGTATCTGCAAACCATTGCCGCAGCGTCAACCAAACCGGTGTTGCGCAAAGATTTCGTGATCGATCCTTACATGTTGTATCAAGCTAAAGCAGCTGGTGCCAGCCTCGTCTTGCTGATCGTGGCGATCTTATCCGATGCACAGCTACATGATTATTATCAGCTGGCCACTAAATTGGGCTTGGAAGTCTTGGTGGAATGCCATGATGCGCGTGAAGTGCAGCGGGCATTGGCCATCAAGCCGCAGCTGATCGGTGTCAATAACCGCAACTTAAAAGACTTTACCGTGGATCTTAAAACCAGTGAACGCCTGCGCGAAGTGATCCCTGCAGACATCAAGGTGATCGCAGAAAGCGGGATCAAAAAGCCCAAGCAGTTAGCTGAGCTGCAAGCAGCCGGGATCAATGGCGTCTTGATCGGTGAGACCTTCATGCGCGCACCTGATCGTCAGGCCATGATCCATGCCTATCAGGCGGTGGTTTCATGACCCAAGTAAAGGTTTGCGGGCTGATGACCCTGGGCGACATCGCCATCGTTAATGCTGAGCATCCTGATTATGCCGGGTTCGTCTTGGCCGGCGGCCGGCATCATGTGAGCGATGAGACTTTGCAAACTTTAACCGCTTCACTTGATCCGCAGATCTGCAAGGTCGCAGTGGTGGTCGAACCAGATATTCGCCACTTGTTGCGCCTCCACGCTCAAGGGCTGATCGATGCCGTCCAATTGCACCGCGTCAGCCGCAAACGGACGATCAACGCGCTGCAACAAGCCGGCTTGATGGTGATCTCGCGCGTGGACTTATCCGCTCCCAGCACGGTTGCTGACATTGCATTGCTTGATGCTGGCGATGGTTCCGGGCAGACGCTGCCTTGGGACCAATTACCGCCAGTGGCGCAGCCATTGATGCTGGCCGGCGGACTGGATGCGACTAACGTGCGCCAAGCGATCCAAGCGGTCGCCCCACAAATCGTTGATGCTTCCAGTCGCTTAGAAACTAATGGACATAAAGATGCCGCAAAGGTCAAAGCCTTTGTCGAGGCAGTTCGTCAAACGAAAGAGGAAAAATGATGGCAGAAGAAAATACGAATCGCTACGGCGAATTTGGGGGCCAATATGTCCCAGAAACTTTAATGGCAGCGCTAGACCAGTTAAATATCGCCTTTGCAGCAGCCAAAAAAGATCCGAGCTTTTATGCAGAATTCCACCGCTTATTGAATGATTATGCCAATCGGCCTTCATTGCTTTATTATGCCAAGCGCATGACCGAAGACTTAGGTGGTGCGAAGATCTATTTGAAACGCGAAGACTTGAATCATACCGGGGCGCATAAGATCAATAATGTGATCGGGCAAGTCTTGTTGGCTCGCCGCCTGGGCAAGACCCGCTTGATCGCAGAAACGGGTGCCGGCCAGCATGGTGTGGCGACTGCGACGATCGCGGCATTGTTTGGCATGAAGTGTGAAGTGTTCATGGGCAAAGAAGACACCGAACGCCAAAAGCTCAATGTCTATCGGATGGAATTATTAGGGACTAAAGTCAACGCGGTCACTTCGGGCCAAGGGCTGCTTAAAGATGCCGTCAACGCGGCTTTACAAGACTGGGCCGCGCATCCTGATGACACCTTTTATGTGATCGGTTCCGCCATGGGTCCGGCACCATATCCGGCCATGGTGCATGAATTCCAAAGCGTGATCTCAAAAGAAGCCAAAGCGCAGATCATGGACGCAGAAGGCAAGCTGCCGGATGCGGTGGTTGCTTGTGTCGGCGGCGGCTCCAACGCGATCGGCTCGTTTGCAGAATTTATCGATGACCCGCAAGTCGGCTTGTACGGGGTCGAAGCGGCTGGTGAAGGCGTGGGCACAGGCCATACTGCCGCCACCTTGGAAACCGGGACACCAGGGATCTTTCATGGGATGAAGTCGGTGTTCATGCAAAATGCTGAAGGACAAATCGCCAAAGTCTATTCGATCTCAGCTGGGTTAGACTATCCTGGCGTGGGTCCAGAACATGCGGCATTAGATGCGTCTGGCCGCGCTCATTACGTCGGGATCACCGATGATGAATCCGTGGCGGCGTTTGAATACATTGCCAAGATGGAAGGGATCATTGCGGCCATCGAGTCTTGTCACGCGGTCGCCTATGTGCAAAAACTGGCACCTACCATGCGCAAAGACCAAGTGATCATATGCACCTTGTCTGGGCGTGGGGATAAAGACGTTGCCCAAGTGGCAGATTATCGGGGGATTGATATCAATGAGTAAATTAAAAGACGTATTTACCGATCACAAAGCCTTCATTCCGTTTGTTACGGCTGGAGATCCGACGGCTGCTGACACGGTGGCTGAAGTGGTCGCCTTGGCTGAAAACGGTGCGGATATCGTGGAGCTTGGCGTCCCGTTTTCTGACCCGATCGCTGACGGTCCAGTGATCCAAGCGGCAGGCTTGCGGGCTTTTGCCGGTGGGATCACCGTCGATGGTGTGTTTAAGATCGTCCAAGAGATCCGTGAACACACCCAAGTCCCCTTAGTGTTTTTGACTTATGCCAACATCCCGTTCAAATACGGCTATGAAGCGTTTTGTGCGCGCTGTGAAGAACTTGGCGTCAATGGCTTAGTGATCCCAGATCTGCCTGCAGAAGAAGCCGGCGAGATCTTGCCGTTTACCAAGACCCATCAGCTGGATCTGATCCCATTGGTCAGCCCCACTTCCGGTCCGCGTTTGGCGAAGCTGGTCACCCATGCCACTGGCTTTGTCTACATTGTGTCCGCACTTGGCGTGACGGGCCAGCGTGAAGGGTTTGCCCAAAACCTGGATGACTTGATCGCTGATCTGCGCCAAGTGACTGATGCGCCGTTATGTGTGGGCTTTGGGGTCCATACACCGGCGCAAGCCAAGGAATTGGCGCAAGTGGCAGATGGGGTGATCGTGGGCAGCGCGATCGTCGAACTGGCCGCTGAAAGCGACGACGCGCCGAAAGCCGTCGGCGAATATACCAAGTCCATGGTGGCTGCGATCGCTGAAGCCTAGACACTAAACTTAAACCAACCAGCATACCGCTGAAACACAATTTGTGTTTCAGCGGTTTTTTTGTGTTGACCGTGGCGGTTTCACGCGGTCCCAAATTAAGCGGATGCGCGGATTGTGATAGGGTGTCACCCAGCAAATACGTATGAAAACACCCCACAAATACCGACCACTTTCACGTCAAAAAATATCTTGAACACTATCTTCGGAATATTGCAGAAGACGTGTTATACTGCGTATGAAAGCGGTATCAAAATGGAGGAGGCGACCGGGATGAAAGAAACACAATCACCGTGGCTCTATCTGTTCAACCGTGGTGAAGAGTATCAAGCTTATCGGCGCTTCGGGGCACATGAGATCGCTCCGGGGCGATGGCAAATTTTGGTGTGGGCACCGCATGCGCAAGCGGTGGCCGTCGTCGGGGATTTTTCACAATGGGAAGCGGTGCCGCTAAAGGCGATCGCAGCCACTGGTTGTTGGCAAGGCGACTTTGCGGCAACAGCAGGGCAGCTTTACAAGCTGCAGATCACGACCCCAACTGGTGCGGTGGTTGAAAAAATCGATCCTTTTGCATTTGCCTTTGAGCCCAAACCAGGCACCGCGGCGAAATTATGGGACTTGCCGCAACATGACTGGCAAGATGCCCCTTGGCAAGCGCAAATGCAAGCAGAACCGGTATATTCGCGGCCGTTAAATATTTATGAGCTGCATTTGGGATCATTTAAGCGCAACCCAGATGGGAGTTACTTAAGTTATCGCCAGATGATCCCGCAAATATTGCCTTACGTGAAGCAAATGGGTTACACGCATATCGAATTGATGCCGTTGATGGAACATTTGCTTGATGCCTCTTGGGGCTATCAGTTAATGGGCTATTTTGCAGCGACCAGCCGCTTTGGTCCGCCGGAAGATTTCTTAGCCTTCGTGGATGCCGCGCACCGTTTAGGGCTCGGGGTGATCATGGACTGGGTGCCGGGGCATTTTATTCGCAATACTGATACTTTGGCACAATTTGACGGGACGGCCACATTTGAATATCAAGATCCGCATCGCGCCGACAATGTGCGGTGGGGCACTTGGAATTTCGATCTCGGCAAGACACAAGTCCAAAGTTTCTTGATCTCCAGTGCCATGTATTGGTTGGATTATTGTCACCTCGACGGCCTGCGGGTGGATGCGGTGTCGAATATGTTATATATGGATTACGACGCCGGCAAAGAAAACGACCGCAACCAAGACGGCGGCCGCGACAACTTGGAAGGGCTCGCTTTCTTGAAGAAGTTGAATACGGCTGTATTTGCGGCTCATCCAGAAGCGTTGATGATCGCCGAAGAATCATCCGCTTATCCGCAAGTGTCAGCGCCGATCGACACTGGCGGTTTAGGGTTCAACTACAAATGGAACATGGGCTGGATGAATGATACGTTGAAGTATTTTGCAATGGATCCATATGCGCGGCGCGAACATTTGGACTTATTGACTTTTTCTTGGGTCTATATGTATGACGAACAATTTATCTTACCGTTTTCACATGATGAAGTGGTGCATGGCAAAAAATCGTTGATGCACAAAATGACCGGGGATCGCTACAATCAATTTGCAAATTTACGCGTGATGTTTGTGTGGCTGATGACCCATCCGGGCAAGAAACTATTATTTATGGGCGGCGAATGGGGCCAATTTCTGGAGTGGCGTGATTACACCCAATTAGAATGGGTCGATTTAGAAGATCCGATGAATGCCGGCATGCAAACTTTTACGCGCACCTTGAATAAGCTGTATGCCAAGACGCCTAGTTTGTGGACGCAAGATCATGATCCGGCCGGCATGCAAGTCACCTTGGGCAGCGGACCGGAGCAATTGAGTTATATTCGCTGGGGGCAAGCTGAAGCGGATTGTACGATCGTGGTTTTGAATCTGATGCCGCTGGAAGTCCAACACTTCCGCGTGCCAGTACCCGCTGCTGGGGTGTATACGATCGTCTTGAATACGGAAAGTCAGCATTTCGGTGGGACTTGGCGGCGCTTGCAGCGCACCTTAAAAACAACAGGGGTGCCGGCTGCTGGCCAACCCGACAGCGTGGAAGTCGTGCTGCCGGCCATGGGCGCTTTGTTGATCGAACCGAAGCTAAGGAGGTAGCAGATGAGCACTGAGATGTTAGGAATGATCCTCGCCGGCGGTCAAGGCACACGGTTGGGGAAATTGACGAAAAACACCGCAAAGCCGTCCGTGCCATTCGGCGGACGCTATCGCATCATTGATTTTACCTTGAGTAATTTGTCGAATTCAGGTGTTAACACCGTGGGCGTGATCACCCAATATCAGCCTTTAGAGCTGAATCGCCACGTGCAAAATGGGGCCAGCTGGGGGTTGAACGAGCGCGGCGCCGGGGTGACGATCTTACAGCCGTATGCGTCCAGTGAAGGCGAGAAGTTTTTTGAAGGCACGGCGCATGCGATTTATCAAAACATGGCTTATATCGATTCATATAATCCGCAATATGTCTTGATCTTATCTGGTGACCATATCTACAAAATGGACTATGAGCGGATGTTAGCGTTCCACAAAGCCAAAAAAGCCACGTTGACCGTTGCCGTGATGCCGGTATCAATGGAAGAGGCGACCCGTTTTGGGATCATGAACACGGATGATACTGACCGCATCATCGCCTTTGAAGAAAAACCGGAAAAGCCCAAATCGGATCTGGCGTCAATGGGGATCTATATCTTTGATTGGGCACCATTAAAGAAATACCTCTCAGATTCTTACGCCACTGATGGCAAAATGGAAGACTTCGGCAAAGACGTGATCCCAGCTTATTTAGCGCATAATGAACCGACCTTTGCTTATGCCTTCCATGGCTATTGGAAAGACGTCGGGACGATCCAGTCGCTGTGGGAAGCCAACATGGAGTTTTTGTCACCGAACAATCCATTGAATATCACCAATCGCAACTGGCGGATCTATTCGCAAACAGAAGCCTTACCGCCGATGTTTTTCACGCAAACGGCGAAGGTCCACCGCTCAATGGTCACTGATGGGTCATATGTTGCCGGGACAGTCGAGCATAGTATTCTCAGTCAAAACGTCAAGATCGGCGCCGGCAGTATCGTCAAGGATTCAATGATCATGCCGAATGCGGTGATCGGCAGAAATGTCACCATCGACCATGCGATCATCGGCGAAGATGCCGTGGTCGGCGATAATGGCGAAGTGATCGGCACCCCAGAAGACATTGCCGTAGTGGGTTATGGCGAGGTCGTTGGGCGAAAGGAGAAAGCATGAGACAAGGAGAAATGGCGGCTGTCATTGATTTGAATGAAGATGTGCATACCTTATTGCCTTTGACAGAACACCGCCCGATCGGCACACTGCCTTTTGCCGGGCGCTATCGCTTGTTAGATTTTCCGCTTTCGGCGATCACCGCGGCTGACATCCATTCCGTTGGTTTGTTCATGCCAGAATCGGAGCGCAGTGTCCAAGATCATATTCGCAGCGGTGCCGCTTGGAATTTGGATCTGATCCAAGGCGGGGTGTTCTTGTTCCCGTATGTGGCAACGCGGGATTACAATGATCAAACTTTACGCGATCGCTATTATGAAAATTACACGCAGTTTTTGCGCGGATCTGGCTCGAAATACACGGTGGTCATGGGCGCTAAAAATGTCGCGAATGTGAATTTGACGGTGATCTTGGATTATCACAAAGCCAGCGACTTGCGCATCACCACGGTTTATAAACAATTGACCCCAGAGCGGATCCAGCCTGATGATTGGACGTTGAGTCTGTCGGAACAAGGCACGGCTAATTCTGTGATCCAGGCCAAGGAGCGTTCTGGAGATCCAGAAGGGGCGGCGATCCCTAGTTTCATGGACATGTATGTCTTGGCCACGAGTGATTTGATCGAGCTGCTTGAAGATGCCGCGATGCATCAAGTCTTCCGCCGCCTGCCAGAGTTATTGCGCGATTATGTCTTGGCCAATAACGCCAATGCCTTTGAATACACCGGGTATTTGGCCCGGATCGATTCGATCCCGCGGTATTATTTGGCCAATATGGAAATGCTTGATGATGCCAGCTTCCAGTCCCTGCTGTTGTCGAATGTGCCGATCTTGACCAAGAGCAAAAATGAAGTCCCGAGTTTCTTTGCTAAAGATGCGACGGTCTTAAATTCGCTGTTAGGCACTGGCACTTATATAGAAGGCACCGTGCAAGATTCGGTGATCTTCCGCAATGTTGTGGTGCATCGGGATGCCACTGTCGAGCATAGTGTGATCATGCAAGGCGCGAAGATCTCCACTGGCTCGACGGTGCAATATGCCATCTTGGATAAAGGCGTCGTGATCGGCCCAAACCTGAATATTGTGGGGACGCCAGAAAAGCCGATCGTGTTGCGTAAGAATCAAACCATTTTCCGGGAAAGTGAGTTGGAGGTTGACGCCGATGCTTAAAGTGTTATTTGCCGCCGCAGAAGGGGCCCCATTTTATAAAACCGGGGGCCTCGGGGATGTGGCTTATGCCTTGCCCAAGGCATTGCGGCAAGCAGGGGTGGATATTCGGGTCGTATTGCCATTTTATCCGCGGCTGTTTCCGCAACAATATCGAGATGCGTTGAAACCTAAAGCGCGTTTTTCGGTCAAAGTCGGCCAACAAGAGCAATATGTTGGGGTTTTGACGATGACGTTAGGCGACGTGCCTTATTACTTTATTGACAACGAAGCGTTTTTTGCCCGGGAACAGCCTTATGGCTATTGGGATGATGGAGGACGCTTCGGCTTTTTCCAAATGGCGATCATCGAAATGCTGCAAGTGATCGATTTCATCCCGGATATCTTACACGTCAATGATTGGCATACGGCGTTCATTCCGGTGCTGCTCAAAGATAAATATCAGTGGATCGAGCCTTATCGGCAGATCAAGACGCAATTGACGATCCACAATTTGCAGTTTCAAGGTTGGTTTCCGCCGTCGGTATTAGATGATGTGTTTGGGATCGGGCGCCAATATTTTCACGATGACGGTTTTGCCCAAGAAGGGTCGGTGAATTATCTCAAAGGCGGGATCAACTTCGCCGATTTGATCACGACTGTCAGTCCCAGTTATGCCGGCGAGATCCAGACGCCGGAATTTGGCGAACATCTGGATGGCACCTTGCGCAAGCAAAATTGGAAGCTGCGCGGCATCTTAAATGGGATCGATACTGCCTTGTATGATCCGCAAACGGATGCGCAATTGTATGCCAATTACAGTGCTGCTGACTTAAGCGGCAAAGCCCAAGACAAGCGGGCCATTCAGCGCGAACTGGGGTTGCCGGAAGCTGATGTGTCGCTGTTTGGGGTGGTGTCGCGGCTCACGCGGCAAAAAGGGATGGATCTGTTGGCGTCGGCGTTGGATCAGCTTTTGCCGGATACTGATCTGCAAGTGGTGTTATTAGGGACCGGCGATGCGGATCTAGAAGCCCAATTTGACGCGCTGCATGTGCATTATGCCGGCAAGATCGCAGCGGTGATCGGATTTGATACGGCTTTGGCGCAGCGTATTTATGCCGGCGCCGACTATTTCGTGATGCCGTCTGCCTTTGAGCCCAGCGGTTTGGCCCAAATGATGGCCATGCGGTATGGCACTTTGCCTGTCGTGCATGAAACTGGGGGCTTGCGTGATTCCGTTTTGCCATACGATGCGACCAATGGCAGCGGTGACGGCTTTACCTTCTGGGAATTTTCCCAAGATGTCTTAGCGGCGACCATCCAGCGTGCGGCCTTGATCTATCAAGCAGAGCCAGCAGTTTATGCGCAATTACAACAACATGCCATGGCCAAGGACTTCGATTGGGTCCATGCGGCCCAAGATTACCTCAGCGGGTATCAAGGCCTGCTGGGCTAGGCATGCCAGATGAAAGGACACTTTGAGCTTGCAGTTAGGCATTTGGTGAGCTCATAGGAGGGATCGTATGACACTAAGCAAGAAACGATTTATGGCGGATTATCAAGCCGAGGCACTGCATTTATTTGCCGACAAATTAGAACACTTATCGACGCTGCAGCAATACCAAGCATTGGCATTTTTGATTAAGGGGTATTATTCCACTAATTGGGCCCAAACCAAGGCGACTTATGATCGGCAGCAACAAAAACAACTGTATTATTTCTCCATTGAATTCATGCCAGGGCGCTTATTAGGGTCGAATTTACTGAACCTCGGCATCAAAGATACCGTCGAAGCCGGGTTGAGTGAGCTGGGGTTGGATCCGGAAACCGTTTATGCTGCGGAAGTCGATCCAGGCTTAGGCAATGGCGGCCTTGGCCGGCTGGCCAGTGCCTTTTTGGATGCGATGGCCAGTGTGGGCATGGCAGGCAATGGCAATGGGATCCGGTATCAATATGGCTTGTTTCAACAGCGTTTTGTCGACGGCTACCAAGTGGAACTGCCTGATGATTGGCTGCGCAATCCGTATGCATGGGAAACACGCAAAGAAAATCGCGCGGTGATCGTCCGCTTTGGCGGGACTGTCAACTTGATGTCGCGGCCTGATGGCAGTCTTGAAGCCGTTTATCACGATACCGATGATGTCTTGGCGGTCCCATATGACACGGCGATGGTCGGCTACCACAATCAAGTGGTCAACACCATGCGCTTGTGGAGTGCTGAGCCGGTGCCTGGTGGCGCACACAGCTTAGAGGAAAAAGCGCGGGTGAATGCGATCACGCAGATCTTATATCCAGATGATTCCGATACGGCTGGCCGGGAATTACGGTTGCGCCAAGAGTATTTTTTCACCTCTGCCGGGGTCCAAAGTATCATCACGCATTTTCGCCGCTATCATCACGATCTGCGGTTATTGCCGCAATTTGTGGCGATCCATATCAATGATACGCATCCGGCAATGGCGGTGTTGGAGTTGATGCGCGTCTTGTTGGATGATGCGGGGATGGATTGGGATACCGCTTGGCAGATCACCGTCAAAACGTTGAGCTACACGAATCATACGTTGATGGCTGAAGCTTTGGAGACGTGGCCGCAAAGCATGTTTTCCCAGCTGTTGCCGCGGCTGGCGCAAATCGCCGGCGAAGTTGATCGCCGTTTTCGTGCTGCTTATACCCGCCGATTTGGCGAATTGCTGGTGGATCGCTGTGCGCCGATCGCCGATGGCCAGCTGCGCATGGCGTATTTAGCCGTGATCGGCAGCCATGCAGTTAATGGCGTCGCCAAGCTGCATTCAAAGCTGCTTCAACAAAGTTTGTTAAAAGACTTGTATATGATCTTCCCGGAACGCTTCAATAACAAGACCAACGGCATTACCCCGAGACGCTGGGTCCAAATCGCCAATCCTGATTTAAGTGCTTTGATCGACACTACGATCGGGACGAATTGGCGCCGCGATCCCAGAGAGTTGGTGCCGTTAGTGGCGCAGTTAGAAGATCCCCAGTTCTTGACGCAACTGCAAGCCGCTAAGCGGGTCAACAAACAACGGCTGGCCGCCTTGGTGCACACTGAGTTGGGCTTGGAGATGCCATTGGATGCGATCTACGATGTTCAAATCAAGCGCCTGCACGCTTATAAACGCCAACTTTTGCATGTGTTTGGCATCTTAGAAGCTTACTTGGCGATTAAAAATGGCGAAAGCCGCCCGCCGCGCATGCATATTTTCGGGGCTAAAGCGGCGCCGAGTTATCGATATGCCAAGGCGGTGATCCGCTTGATCAATGGCGTTGCCGAGTTGATCAACCATGATCCGGAAATGGCTGGCAAGCTGCAAGTCGTTTTCATTCCGAATTACGGCGTCAGCTTGGCCGAACAGATCATCCCGGCTGCCGATATTTCTGAACAGATCTCTTTGGCCGGCACCGAAGCGTCAGGCACCAGTAATATGAAGCTGATGAGTAATGGCGCGCTGACGCTGGCGACGTTAGATGGGGCCAACATCGAGATCCAAGAAGCCGCCGGCGCAGATGCCATGGTCACTTTTGGGTTAACGACCAGCGAAGTGGCCCAACTGCAAGCCAGCCATGCTTATTCGGCTAAGGCCTTGTATGCGGCCAACCCGACGCTGCACCGGATCGTGGATATGCTCACCGATGGGAGTATCCCGGGCATCGCCAGTGAAGGACGCGAGATCGCGTCGGAATTGCTTGAATATAACGACACGTATCTGGTGCTGGCAGACTTTGCCAGCTACATTGCGGCCAGCAAGCGCCTGGACGCGTTATGGCAAAAACCGCAACAATGGGCGCAAGCAGCGCTGAAAAACATTGCCGCTTCAGGCCAGTTTTCCGCCGACTTTACGGTGCAGCGCTATGGGCGCGATGTGTGGGATGTGCTGCCGACCACTGGGATCTAACCAAAGGAGGTGGCAGCATGCCTTATGATTCATTTCTTGACCGCACGCCCAAAGGCCCCGTGGTGGTCAATACGCCAGTCACTTGGCGGCTAACAGCGCCAGAAGCACGCGTGGTCACCTTGTTATTGTCCGCCCCTGATCAAAGCATGCACGCGGTGGTCATGACGGCTTCGGCCAATGGGTGGACGGCGACTTTTGAGCCGCCGCAAGTAGGTGCTTGGTATTATGCCTTTCGGTTGGAAACAGATACTGGCCAAATGACGCTGGCCGCAGTGGCCGGCGGCTTTGGCGGTCGGGCCCAGCGCTATCATGATCCCAATACCGCGCCTTGGTATCAATTAAGTGTCGTCGCGAAGTTGGAAACGGTGCCGACTTGGTATCAAGATGCCAGGATCTATCATATTTTTGTGGATCGGTTCAATAATGGCAATGCTGATGGTCATGTGAATGCGCCTAAACCCAACAGCTTCTTGTATGGACAGCTCAGCGATCAGCCGTATTATGTTAAAGATGCCGCCGGGGAAGTGGTGCGTTGGGATTTTTACGGAGGCAACTTGCAAGGGATCATTGCCAAGCTAGATTGGCTCTTACAGCAAGGGTTTACGGCGTTGTATCTCAGCCCGATCTTTGAGGCGCGCAGTAATCATCGTTATGATACCGGCGATTATCTAAAAATCGACCCTATGTTAGGGACTTTGGCTGACTTTCAGGCGTTAGTGTCTGGTTTGCATGAGCGCGGGATGCATTTGATCTTAGATGGGGTGTTTAATCATGTCGGGCGCGATTCGCGCTATTTCAACGCGTTGGGGACTTATGCGGAGGTCGGCGCCGCGCAAAGCCAAGACAGTCCTTATGCGGATTGGTTCGCGTTCAAACATTTTCCAGATGATTACGACAGTTGGTGGGGTGTCAAAGACCTCCCGGCGATCCGCAAAGCATCGCAAAGCTTTCACGATTTCATTGCTGGCGGCCCAGATTCAGTGATCGGCTATTGGACGGCATTAGGCGTTGACGGGTGGCGTTTGGATGTGGTCGATGAGCTGGACATTGCCTTTGTCGATCAGATCCGCGCATTGCTGGCGACGTATCCCGACCGGGTTTTGATCGGTGAAGTTTGGGAAGACGCCTCGCATAAAGTCGCATACGGCAAGCGGCGGCCGTATTTTGACGGCGCCCAGCTGCAAGCGGTGATGAATTATCCCCAGCGCCAATTGCTTTTGGATTATGTCCAAGGGCAGCTGACGCCGGCGCAGCTAGGGCGGCGGCTGCTGACGCTGCAAGAAAATTACCCGCCGCAAGTCTTTGCCTATAATTTCACCAGCCTTTCCACCCATGACACTGCACGCGTGTTGACCGTGTTAGACCATGACTTGGCCAAGTTAAAACAAGCCTTGATGTTGTGGGCAGTGTTGCCAGGGAATTTGGTACAGTTTTATGGGGATGAAGCCGGACTTGACGGCGGCCCTGATCCGCAAAATCGCAAATATTATCCTTGGGAGCACGTTGATGCAGCCGTTTCAGCGTTATATCAGCAGCTTGGTCAATGGCGCCAGCTGCCGGCCTTGGCTGGGGCGGTAGGGTTTGCGCCGTTTTGGGATGGTGATTTATTTGGGGTGGTGCGCTTTACCCAAGCACAAGTCGTGGTGGCGGTGTTTAATGCAGGCGAGCAGGCGGCAACGTTAGATCCGGCTTCCGCAGACCTGCGCTATGTGCCGGCTTGGCTGCATAGTGCCGTGCGCCCATTAACGGTGGCGGCGCATGATTGTACGCTGGCGGTGCGCTGAGCCGTGCATGATGGCCAAAACAAAAACGTTCTGGTTGACGATTCAGATGAATCGCGGCACCAGGACGTTTTTTGGTGGGCGTCGGTAAAGCTACTGAGGGGCGTGTTCGCTGCGATACTGCGCCATTTTAGCTTGGAACGTTTTTTCGGTCATCCCGTAAGCGGTGTAGGTGATCGCATTAGCACCAGCGGCAATGGTGGCTTGGATCTGGTCGTCAGTTTTACCGCCAGACGCAATGATCGCAAAATCGGCTGGCACCTGTGTGCGTGCCCAGCTGACTAGTGCTGGCGTCTCTTTGCCGCCGGCGATGTTCAACGCATTGACCCCGGCGTTGACATAGGCGTGCAGGTCGGCTGAGCGGTTGACGACGGTATAAAAAATCGGCACATCGACGACTTGGCGGACACTTTTGAGCGTCTCCAGTCCAGTGGGCGCGTTCAAGACGACGGCTTGGGCGCCGTTTTCTTCGGCAAACCGGGCCACGGTAGCGGCCCGCAGGCCCTTAGTCAAGCCGCCGCCGACACCGGCTAAGATCGGCACGTTGGCCACTTTGCTGATCGCATCAAGAATGCGGGTGTTCGGCGTCCATGGGTATACGGCTAAAATCGCATCGGCATCGCAATTGGCGATCAGCGCGACGTCGGTGGAGTAAACGATCGTCTTGATCCGCTTGCCAAACAAGCGAATGCCAGAAGCATGCCGGATCACATCAGGGGATTCGACAATACTGGTGCGCAAGGCTGACGTCAGGTTGGGAATATTAGATTTGTTTGGCATAATAACCCTCCTTATCAAGTTGACCATAGCACCGTTAACTGGGGAAATGTAGTCTGTTATTCCAGAAAATGCAAAAATGGACCCAAAAGCGCTATTGTCTGGCTGGCTTGCGTTTACAAATCGCGTCGATTCGGGTATCATGGTCAGGTATGCAATAAGAAAATGACTATGTCGGAGGTACAGCATGGCTGCAAAATGGGAAAAGCAAGGCGCAAATGACGGCGCATTGACTTTTGAAATCGCACAAGACAAGATCAAAGAAGGGTTGGACGTTGCGTTCAACCGCGTGAAGAAGAACCTCAACGTTCCTGGTTTCCGTAAGGGTCACGTGTCCCGGACCGTGTTCAACCGGATGTACGGTGAAGCGGCATTATATGAAGATGCCTTGAACGTCTTATTACCAGACGCTTATCAAGCTGCCGTTGACGAAACCGGGATCGACCCAGTGGACCAACCTAAGATCGACGTTGAAAAAATGGATGAAGGCGAAGCTTGGGTCATCAAAGCGACAGTAACCGTTAAGCCAGAAGTTAAGCTTGGCGAATACAAGAACTTAGAAGTCGACAAGCAAGAACGGACGGTCAGCGATGCTGACGTCGCTGAAGAACTGCAAAAGCGGCGCGAAGGCCAAGCTGAACTGGTCCTTAAAGAAGACGCAGCTGCTGAAAAAGGCGACACCGTCACGATCGACTATGCCGGTACCGTTGATGGCGTGGCATTTGATGGCGGCACCGCCAAGAATTACAGCCTTGAATTAGGTTCTGGTTCCTTCATTCCTGGTTTTGAAGATCAATTGGTTGGCCACAAGGCTGGCGAAGAAGTCACCGTCAAGGTCACCTTCCCAGAAGACTACCAAGCTGAAGACCTCAAAGGTAAAGACGCAGAATTCAAGACGATCATTCACGAAGTCAAGACCAAGGAATTACCTGACTTGGATGATGATTTTGCCAAAGATCTTGATGAAGACGTGGATACCTTAGACGAGCTGAAGGCTAAGATCAAAGAAGAACTTGAAGGCAAAAAAGCCGAAGCAGCTGACAACGCAGTGCAAGAACAAGCCATTGGCAAAGCCGTCGAAAATGCGACTATTGCGGAGATCCCTCAAGCAATGATCGATACCGAAGTGCAAAACCAAATGGATCAGTTCATGGGCAACATGCAGCAACAAGGTATCAACCCAGATATGTACTATCAACTGACCGGTACCAAAGAAGCCGATTTGAAGAAGCAATTCGCTGCTGACGCTGAAACTCGCGTAAAGACGAACTTAGTCCTTGAAGCCGTCGTAGCTGCTGAAAAGATCGTCCCAACTGAAAAAGAGATCGAAGCTGAAGTCAAAGACTTAGCCGGCGAATACAACATGGAAGAAAAGGCAGTACGTCAAGCCTTGACTGACGACATGTTGAAGCATGATATTGGCGTGAAGTCTGCGATCCGTGTGATCACAGAATCCGCTAAAGAAGTTTGATCGCATAACAGATCAACGCTGAACAAGCAAAAATAGGTGTGGTAGTATGTCAGCTTTGGCATGCTGCGGCACCTTTTTTGGTGAAAGGAGACGTTTATGGAAATCGTGATCAAAGCCACGACGGAATTAACGACCACTGAGTTATTGACAGTGTTAGCTGCTCGCGTGCGGGTCTTTGTCGTTGAGCAACAATGTGCCTATCAAGAAGTCGATGCCAGCGACTTTGCTGCGCAACATGTGATGTTGATGCAAGCGGGGCAATTGGTCGCGTATGCACGGATCATTCCTCATGCAGATGGGCAGCATATCAGTTTTGGCCGGGTGTTGGTAGTGAAAGAATACCGCGGTCGGCATTATGGCCGGCAACTTGTCGCGGCGGTATTGGCGGAAATTCACCGCACCCATCCGCAAGCGGCCATCAAGATCCAGGCGCAAAATTATTTGCGGGATTTTTATGCCAGTTTCGGATTCCAACCAGTATCGGCGGTGTATCTTGATGATGGGATCCCGCATATTGATATGCTTTTGCCTGCTTAAAAACTTGCTTATCCTCGCGTCTTCGTGTAGCTTATTTAATGTAAGTGATGCTTGGAGAGAAGGGATAACATGGCAATTTTGATCGGCTTGATTATTGGGTTTGGGATCCCGGTGCAAACCGCGATCAACTCTCGTTTGCGCGATGCTGTAGGGTCGCCGTTTTGGTCGTCATTGATCTCGTTTGCGATCGGCACGATCGGCTTGGCGATCGCCACTGCCTTAAGCGGTGCGGCGTTATTCCCATCCGCGGCAGTCATTGCGACTCAGCCTTGGTGGTTATGGCTGGGCGGCGTGTTTGGGGTCGTGTATCTGACCAGCAATATCTTGTTGTTTCCTAAGCTTGGCAGTGTGCAAACCGTGATCTTTCCGGTGACTGGACAGATCTTGATGGGGTTGCTGATCGATAATGGCGGTTGGTTTGCGGCACCGGTGCAACCCTTGACGCTGATGCGCGGGATCGGCGCCTTGTTGGTGGTCGGCGGCGTGTTGATCACGGTGGCGTTGCCTGGGATCTTGGCACGGGAGCACGATTTTGGCGGCGGGTCTGAGTTAGTGCCGCATGGTGCTGATTTATGGTTATGGCGTTTGTTAGGGGTGGTCGCGGGGATGTTGTCTGCCAGCCAAACCGCCGTCAATGGCCATCTCGGCGTGGTTTTACAGTCGACGGCGCAAAGTGCCTTGATTTCATTTGCGATTGGCACTGTGGTGTTGGTGGTGATCGTGGCGCTGTTGCACCCGCATTTCACCTATGCACAAACGCGGTCGACGCACCGCTGGTGGATGTGGCTGGGCGGCTTGCTGGGGGCCACTTTTGTTTTGGGCAATGCTTACTTGGCCCCTACGATCGGCACTGGCTTAGCTGTGGTGATCGTGCTTGTGGGGTTGATGGTCGGCAGTTTGGCGATCGATCAATTCGGTTGGCTTGCGGCGCCGCGCAGTCCAGTTTCGCGGATCCAATTATTGGGATTGTTCGTGATGATCTTAGGCGTCGTGGCGATCAGATTATTATAAATTAGTTAGCGGCTAGTCAACATTGACTAGCCGTTTATTGTATTTATATGGCAGAATATAGAAAATTAATAGTGAAAATATTCTAATTTTGTAATAAACTTAATTTGATTAGTTTGGGGGAACGAATCTGGGGCATACGTGCGCGTATTTTTAGCCAGTCTTTTTAGTGTGGGTGACTACCTGATTCACGGTAAAGGGGAAGGATGGTTCCAGATGACAGAAACGAAAGAACACTATAAATTACATAAATCCGGAAAGCGCTGGGTCGCGATCTTGGTGACTACCGTTAGCGTTGGTGTCGGCCTCGCCAGTCAGTCGCACTTTGTGAGTGCAGCGGTGACAGGAGATGCCACTGGCGAGCCGCAAGTGACGGCCACTGATCAAGATTCGCCTGCCGCTGCTGCAGCGACGGCAGCTGATCAGGCAAAATCAACAACGACGCCAGCGGCATCAACTAGCCAAGCGCCGGCGCAAACGACGGCAACCAGTCAAGCTGCCACGCAGGCAGCGGCAAATGCACCGGTGGGCACGCCGGCAACAGCAACGGTGCCGGCAGCCACTGGTCAAGCTGATACACGACCGCAAAATACTGGTGAAACTGCCGCTTCTGAGGTCCAACGGACGGCGGTTTCACCAATTGCTGCGCCGACACCAGCACCGGAGCCAACGCCGACCACTAGTGCGACTGCGGCTAATTTAAGCATTAATCGCACAACGGTGGGTTATGGACAATCCACTGATCCGCTGAAGATCACGGTCAACATGACAGCAAATGCCGGGGATGTGTTCAAGATCACGGTTCCGCAGTCGACGGTGACGTTATCCGGCGTCGTAGCGGATAAATTCAGTTCCACGGCGATCGGTACCGTGAGCCAGGTGACCAATGCTGATGGCACCGTCACGATCACGGATACGATCAATCAAACCGGTAACTGGACGCAAGCTTTAGTCTATACCCCGCTGAATAATGCCCAGGCGTTAAAAAATGCCACGAAAAAAACGATCACGGCGCCAGATAATAAGCCCTATACCGCTACTGTGACTGTCAATGGGGTGGCGCAAACCAGTACGGTCAGTTTCACCGAAGATGTCGCACCAAAAGCGACGATCACTCCGATCACGCGGTTGTATCCTGATCCGACAGCCACCGCGACGGTGCAAGCCAATACGAATTATGTCTATCAATTTCAAGTCGATCAAACTAACGGGGTCCGCAATGATGACGCTGCCACGAAGCGGGTCAATGCGACCTTTAATCAAGCCGGTACGACGATCACGATCCCTGTACCCGCAGATTTTCAATTGGATGCGGTACTCACCCGCGAGCTCAACAGTTTTGGCCCGGATGATCATACCACGATCACCCAGCCAAACGGCAAAGGCGGCAATATCGTCATCACGGTACCAGCCGGTTCAACGGTGGATAATGCCGATCAACCGTACCGGCTGGCAGGCCAATACGTATTGCCAACTGGCGGGACTTTAGCGGATACCAAGGTGACCACACCGATCACGTTGACCCAAGATATGGGGTCGAGTGTTTTTAAAGCGCAATCGCCAACTGGGTACACCTGGTCAGATAACGTGGTCGCTTCAACAGCCGACCCTAACGCCAACACCCATGGGGTCACAGGCTATGCGATCAGTGCCGGCGGTAACAGCGGCAGCGATCCAAAACAATTAGTGCTGGATGATGATACGAGTGATGATCCAGCGCTGGTGGCAACGTTTGGGTTTAGCAGCATTTCTGCAGCTAATGATCCTGCCCCTACGCCGCTAGCGATCACGGTGCCAGATGGACTGGCGGTCACCGGGGTCAAGCTGCCGGATGCAGGAACGACGCTGACCCAATATTTGCCTGGGACGACGAGTTATCATTATGTGTTGACGTTAGCGGATGGCACCACTGAAGCAGGGGACCAAGCGGCTGGAGAAACGATCACGGCCGCTAATGGTGCGCTGATCACCAGTTTTACTTTGACGCCGAATTATCTGGCTGCCGGGGCAATTTCAGAACCCACTGGGATCGGTTTGGTCGGTAAATTGGCGGCTGCCTATCAAAACGGGGACGCGGTCAAAATTGGCGATAAGTTGGAAACGGCCATCAGTATCTTCGGCGGTGCGGCGAAAACCAGCTTTGTCCAAACGGTGAGCGAAGAGATCAATCAACCGGCGTTATATAATGCCCGCGGCAGTAACCAGCCTGGTGCCGTGGCGGATACCGAAGCGGTCAGCACCCAATCCGGCTCTGCTGGGAATGTCAATCAGATCTGGGAACCGATTTTCTATTGGGTCGTGGATAAGGCTTATACAGTCAAAGTAAACGCCCCAGGTGCTAAAGTGTCCAGCACGGATACGAATGATGGCACCAAGACGGTGGTGAAAATTGATTATACTGGAACGGGTTATTACAACACGAATGGTCAAGGCAACTTGGTCACCATCACGAATGCGCCAGATGCCTTAAACGGCACCTACCCGATCTTAGCCTATGTATCATCGTCGCGGACCAAGTTCCCAACGACGATTCCTGGCAGTTATACCGTGGTGCCAGCAGATTCACTTGATCAAACGGATGGCGATGCCAAAGCGGTCGCATTCGGGTATCGGCAGTGGGATATTTCGACGATTTCTGGTACCTATGCGGCGTATTTGGCCCAAGGTGATGATGCGACGGCTCAACAAACTGGAACCACAGACAAAAACAGTACCAAGCCGATGACGTTTTTCGCCAACGTGATCAATACCGCTGACGATACCGATAATACAGCGGTACTGGTCAATTTGCCGCAAACTGGTGACCGCCAAGGGTCGCAATATACGTTTAAACTCACAGGCCCAATCAGCTTGCCAGCAGAATTGCAACCAGCAGCCGCTGGCGGGGTCACGATTCCGCTTGATCATGCGCAAGTATTGTACTCAACGACAGCGACCGCGATCGACACCAGCAGCACCACCATTCCGACCACTGGTTTTGTGACCGCAGATCAAGTCACCAATTGGGATGACGTCAAGTCAGTGCTGTTGATGATCGGCACGATGCCTGCTAATACCACCACCGGTCGGATCGCACTGACTGGGACGGTTGACGCCAAAAACTTGCAAGCTGGTAAAACCGGCTATCTGCAAGCAGCGCTATATACTGCTGGGAGTACGCCAAATGTCACGGATAAAGCCAGTGCCATTACCATTACTGGCAGCTCGACCATCAAAGCCAAAGTACATTATCAAGATGCAACTGGTGATCATCTTGTCGACTTACCTGATTTGAAGCAAACCTTAGTGGACAATCAAGACACCCTCCCAAGTTTCCCAGATACGCTGCCAAGTGCTGACATTCCAGATGGCTATCAACAATCCGGCACCCCAACGTTTTACAACGAGGCCGGTGTCGCCCAAACGGGTATTCCGGTTGGCCAAACCATCACCGATGCTTTTGATGGCAGTTACGTCCAATACGAACTGACCGCCATCGCGACGAGTGTCACCGTGAAATTGGTAGATGTTGATACCGGGACACAGCTGGCGCAAACCGAAGCGACTGGCACGCCTGGGGATGCTGTTCCAACGACACAAGTCGCGATCCCTACTGGTTATCAACTGGTCAAAACAGTGGGCGATACGACCTTCCCGCAGTCTGGCCAGACTGGTGTGCTGACGCTTTATGTTGGCAAGGTGAACACGGATGGCTTTAAGCCAAAGACGGCCAATGTCGCCGTTGAATACACCGACATTGATACCGGCAAGATCGTGCGCGGCTTGATCAAAACTGGCAAGCCAGGCGAAACAGTGCCGCTGAACGCTGCCGATGTGCCGGCCGATTATCAAGTGATCAAGCAAACTGGGGATACGACCTTCCCAGCAGCCGGCGATGCCGGCAAGTTGATCATTTACATTGGCAAGGTGAACACGGATGGCTTTAAGCCAAAGACGGCCAATGTTGCGGTTGAATACACCGACATTGATACCGGCAAGATCGTGCGCGGCTTGATCAAAACTGGCAAGCCAGGCGAAACAGTGCCGCTGAACGCTGCCGATGTGCCGGCCGATTATCAAGTGATCAAGCAAACTGGGGATACGACCTTCCCAGCAGCCGGCGATGCCGGCAAGTTGATCATTTACATTGGCAAGGTGAACACGGATGGCTTTAAGCCAAAGACGGCCAATGTTGCGGTTGAATACACCGACATCGATACCGGCAAGATCGTGCGCGGTTTGATCAAGACTGGGAAACCAGGCGAAACCGTACCGCTGAACGCTGCCGATGTGCCAGCCGATTATCAAGTGATCAAGCAAACTGGGGATACGACCTTCCCAGCAGCCGGCGATGCTGGCAAGTTGATCATCTACATTGGCAAGGTGAACACGGATGGCTTTAAGCCAAAGACGGCCAATGTTGCTGTTGAATACACCGACATTGATACCGGCAAGATCGTGCGCGGTTTGATCAAAACTGGGAAGCCAGGCGAAACAGTACCGCTGTCTGATGCCGATGTGCCGGCCGATTATCAAGTGATCAAGCAAACTGGAGATACGAGCTTCCCAGCAGCGGGCGATGCCGGTAAGTTGATCATCTACATTGGCAAGGTGAACACGGATGGCTTTAAGCCAAAGACGGCTAATGTCGCCGTTGAATACACCGATATTGATACCGGCAAGATCGTACGCGGTTTGATTAAGACTGGGAAACCAGGCGAAACAGTGCCGCTGAACGATGCCGATGTGCCGGCCGATTATCAAGTGATCAAACAAACTGGGGATACGACCTTCCCAGCAGCCGGCGATGCCGGCAAGTTGATCATTTACATTGGCAAGGTCAATCCAGACGGGTTCAAGCGTCAAACCGTCAATGTGGCGGTTGAATATGTCGATGTCGATACAGGCGCTTTAGTCAAGGGCTTGATCAAAGCAGGTAAACCCGGCGCAACGGTGCCGTTGGACCCTGCAGATATTCCGGCAACCTATCATCAAGTTGGAATGTCAGGCAGTACCATTTTTACAGATGTCGATAGCAAGCTGACGATTTACATCAAGCAAGAGCACAGTACCTTGACGATTCGGTTCGTTGACATGAGCGGGCGTGAGTTGAAAACCGCAACGACTCAAGTCGGAGTGGTTGGCGAAGCGTTCAAAGTTGTGCCACCGGCTAATATCCGCGTCTACAAGTATGTCGGCTGGGGCTATGGGGCATGGCCGCTTGCCAATCTGAAAAATGATACACAAGTCGTCGGCACATGGACCGCTGAAGATCAGACGCTCACTTTTGTTTATGAAGGTAAGGCAGGAATTCCTGATGGCGGCAACCCGACAGGCAATCCAACTGGTAATCCGACCGGTAACCCGACAGGCAATCCAACCGGTAACCCAACCGGTAACCCGACTGGTAATCCGACAGGTAATCCGACAGGTGAACCGACAGGTAACCCGACTGGTAATCCGACAGGTAACCCAACCGGTAACCCGACTGGTAATCCGACAGGTGAACCGACAGGTAACCCAACCGGTAACCCGACTGGCAACCCGACAGGTGAGCCGACTGGCAATCCAACCGGTAACCCGACTGGTAATCCGACAGGCAACCCAACCGGCAACCCAACTGGTAATCCGACAGGCAACCCAACCGGGAATCCGACTGGCAACCCGCAACAATTGCCTCAGACAACGGTTGCTGATGAGACTGATCAGCAATCGTCTGGTCAGCCTTTGGCGCAACCGGCAAATCCTGCAGCGGCTGCTGGGTCGAAAGCCTTGCCGCAAACCGGCGAAGGCCAGGCAACTCAGGCGCTTTCGGCATTCGGGGTATTGCAGTCATTGTTAGGTTTGTCTGGTTTGATCGGGCGTAAGCGTCGCGAGGAGAAATAGAAATGGTCAAAAAGGTTGTCTCTTGACAGCCTTTTTGTTTGGTCTGATTCGCACTTACTAATCACTAGCAGTATACTAAACTCATGTCCACGAAAACATCGCGGCAGCGGCTCATAAGGCGCGTTTGAGCCGCCACGTGTGCAGTCAAAACTGCCTGCTTAGGCAAAAATCGATGACCAGTTTGTCACCGACCTATACCGTGGTCGTGCGCGTCTGGATCAGAGGATTGCAACCAAGTTTTCACTATGGTAGGCTAGACCAAGTCACGACCTATGCAGGGCCGCCCTGTTTTGGTATGATGATGTTAACAAGAAGGGGTTGAATAATATGTTTGACAACGTTGAGACCACTGGTCCAGTGACCTGCAGTTTCTGCGGGAAGTCCCAAGACCAAGTGAAGAAGATCGTTGCTGGCCCTGGCGTATATATTTGTAACGAATGTATCGAGTTATGCAAGCAAATCATCGATGAAGAGTTCAAAGAAGATGCGTACCAGAACCTGTTAGAGGTCCCGAAGCCAGCCGAGATCTTGAAGATCTTGAATGACTACGTGATCGGCCAAGATGCTGCTAAGCGGGCCTTGTCGGTGGCGGTTTATAACCACTACAAGCGGGTCAACCAGATGGAAGTTGCGGATAAAGATGATACTGAACTGCAAAAGTCCAATATTGCCTTAATCGGGCCAACCGGTTCTGGGAAGACTTTCTTGGCCCAAAGCCTCGCGCGGATCTTAAATGTCCCGTTTGCGATCGCTGATGCCACGACACTTACTGAAGCCGGGTATGTCGGCGAAGATGTTGAAAATATCTTGTTGAAGCTGCTGCAAAGTGCCGACTATGATGTTGAGCGCGCCCAAAAAGGGATCATTTATATCGATGAAATCGATAAGATCGCCAAGAAGTCAGAAAACGTTTCGATCACCCGAGATGTTTCTGGTGAAGGGGTGCAACAAGCATTGCTGAAGATCTTGGAAGGCACGATCGCCAATGTGCCACCTCAAGGCGGACGCAAGCATCCGCAACAAGAATTTATCCAGATCGACACGACGAACATCTTGTTCATTGTTGGTGGGGCCTTTGACGGCATCGAACAGATCGTCAAGAATCGGATGGGCGAAAAAGTCATCGGATTCGGCGCGAACTCTGATGAAGCCAAGGGCTATGATCCTTCCAAGTCGGTCATGCAACAGATCGTGCCTGAAGACTTGATGAAATTTGGGATCATTCCTGAATTCATCGGCCGGATCCCGATCATTGCCGCACTGGAGAAATTGACCGAAGACGACTTGGTCCGCATTTTGACCGAACCAAAGAACGCATTGGTCAAGCAATACCAAAAGCTGCTGTCGCTGGATGATACCGAACTGGAATTCACCAAGCCGGCCTTGCATGCGATCGCGCATCAAGCAATCGAACGCGATACCGGTGCGCGTGGCTTACGGTCGATCATTGAAGCGGTAATGCAAGACCTGATGTTTGATCTGCCAAGCCGCCCAGAAGTGGCTAAAGCAGTGGTGACTAAAGCCGCCGTTGAAGGCAAGGGGAAACCTGAAATGATCCTAGAAGACGGTCAAGAAGCCTCATAACCGCAAAAGCCAGCCGCTTGGGCTGGCTTTTTTCGTGCATCAAAAAAGCGTTGCGACAAAATGCATCGCAACGCCTCCGGACAGGTTCAGGCAACCATAATTGCTGGCTGAACTGTGTCACCACCAGGTTCACACTTGGACCCTCTGGTGTGCCTCTCGGCAGGCCAGGTCCTGTTGTGGAAGCCGATGGGATAGCCCTGCATGATTGCCACAGGGGTGCAAGCGTACCATCGCACCGGCGCCTCACTATCACCCACGTTCTAGAACCGTGGGGACATCGTAAGCCTGCGTCGTAAAGCACGATGACCGGTACTTGCCTGCCAGCTTCAACACACGCTGGCGTTATCGATTTCCACAACTTTAGTATAGCAGTTTTGCCACTGATTGCAAGCGTTTTCTTAACAAAAAATAACCGTAAGGGATCAATTAAACATCCTTATTATCGTATTAATAATTGCAGCGACACTGATCCTTGTCAGATCGTGCATTTTGCTAAATGTGAGTCAGATCTAACCAATCGAACATTGATTTTTTGATGTTGCGTTACGTGTTTGTAACTAGGTGCGGCTGGTGAGGTATGCTAAACTAGAACGGTGAGATTGGAGTTGAACCGAGTGAAAGTAAACAACGTAGAACTAACGATCAGTGCGGTGAGCGCCAAGCAGTATCCAGATACCGGCTTTCCTGAGATCGCTTTTGTCGGGCGCAGTAACGTCGGCAAGTCGAGTTTGATCAACAAGTTGATCGATCGCAAGGCCATGGCGCGGACGTCCAGTGTTCCTGGGAAAACCCAAACCCTGAATTTCTATTTACTCGAAGACATGTTGTACTTCGTGGACGTGCCAGGATATGGGTTTGCCAAGGTCTCTAAAGCAGATCGTGCCAAGTTTGCTGCGATGATCGAAGAATATCTGACCACCCGCGGTCAGCTGCGCGGGGCGGTCCAGCTCGTCGATGCGCGGCATGCGCCGAGTGCCGATGATGTCAGCATGTATCAATACCTCAAGTATTATCATGTAAAGACTTTAGTGGTAGGCACCAAAGTCGACAAGACTAGCCGCGCCAAACGCGCCAGTGTGATCAAGACGATCAAACAGACGCTTGATCTCAATCAAACCGATGAATTGATCTTATTTTCAGCAGAGACCGGTGAAGGCAAAGCGCAAGTCTGGAAGTGGCTGGAGCAAACGGCAGGCATTGGGGGAGAAGTTTAATGGAACTCAACGATTATCAAAAAGAAGCCAACAAGACGCTTGCTGGCAATGAGCATGTGTTGACGAATTTGGCGCTAGGGTTGAGCAGTGACGCCGGGCAAGTCGTTGACTCGATCAAGCGCTACACGTTCCAAGGACAAGACCTCAACAAAGAGAAGCTGCAACATGAACTCGGTGATGTGCTGTGGTATTTGTCGCAGATCGCGTTGTGGGCGGATATTGATTTTGAAGCCGTGGGCCAAGCAAATCTTGAGGCGTTGGCGAAGCGCTATCCGCAAGACTGATCAAAAAGGTGCCGCTGCCAGTTTTTGGCAAGCGGCACCTTTTTTGTGTCAAGCGTTGGCTACGCAGGCGTATTCGCGGCGTGTTTGAGTAAAAATGGCGCCAACAGCGTCGTGACGATGATCACGGTGATCATCACTGAATAGTCTTGCCGGCCTAGCAGGTGCGCTTGATAGCCGATTTGGGCGATGATCAAGGCCATTTCACCGCGAGAAACCATGCCGGCACCGACAAAGTACGCCTCTGACGGCGAAAAGCCAGCCAAGCGCGCGCCACCGCCAGCCCCCAGCAGCTTGCTGACGATCGCCGCGATGGTCAAGACGGCGATGAAACCAATTTGGCTGCCCATCCCCGCCAGCGACAGGCTCAAGCCGATGCTAACAAAGAATACCGGGATAAACACCGCGTAACCGATCGGCTCCAAGTGAGCGGCAACGGTATGGCGGGCAGTGGTTTGGCCGATTGCGATCCCGGCAAAAAATGCACCCACTGCCGCACTTAACCCCACGAGATCAGCGACATACGCCATGCCAAAGCACAAGATCAAGGCAATCAAGGTTTCGCCCACTGGCAAAAGCAGCGCCGCGCCAAGTTTAGCTAAGCTTGGCGCGATAAAGCGCACCACCAAAAACGTCCCCACAAAATACAGGGCTTGCGCGCCAAAGCGCAGGACTAAGGGGATGCTGGTGGCGGTTTCTGCGCCTAATGTCCCGACCATGAGGCTTAATAACACTACCGCTAACACATCATCGACCACCGCTGCGCCTAAGATCGTCGCACCGCCTTTGCCATCTAATCGGCCTAGTTCTTTCATCACCGCCACCGAGATCGACACCGACGTGGCTGCGAAGATGATGCCGACAAACAGGCTTTCTTGCCATGGCAGCCCAAAGGCTAACGCCACCAAACCAGTCAGTGCGATCGGGGCCATAATGCCGATCACGGCGACTAAGACACTGGGGCGCAAGTACTTTTTTAACAAGCCCAAGTCGCTTTCGATACCGGCCAAAAACATCAAGCAGATCACGCCGATCTCGGCAAAATCATGAATGAACGCAGTGGGCTGCAACCAGTTCAATAGTGCCGGCCCCAGCACGATCCCGACCACTAGCTGGCCGAGCACCGCGGGGATCCCTATGCGTGCACTCAGGTGGCCCACTAACGTCGTTGCCAGCAAGATCAAAACCAAGTTTCCTAAAAATGTCATTAAAGTCCTCCAGAATGCACGAAAAAGCGCCAAGAAAAATCTCTTTTCCGCCCCGAAAAGAGAAGTCCTTGGCGCTTTGCCAACCGCATCAATTTTAAATTGTACCCATAAGTATACCAATCACCACACGACTTGTCCAGAATGCGGGTCATCACGGACAGTCAGTGCTGGAACAGTAGGCGTTTTAAGCCGGGAAGCAAGCCGTAGTTTGTGACGATCTGGCCTTGATGATGCCTTGGATCGACGACGACTTTGATGACGGCGCTGGCACCTTCTGCCACGGGTCGGATAAAGGGACTTTGCCTGTGACCATTTAAGTCAGTTGAGACGCCGCCTGGCATCATCCCACAGATCTCAACGGGGAGCCGTTGTGCCTTAAAGCTTTGCGCAAAGAGCTTGATCATTTTGTTGAGCGCGGTTTTGCTGATGACATAACTGAACGGATGGAAAAAGCGGGTGGCGTTGACGGGGATGGTCAGGTTCACGATGCGGCCAGAATTGCGCTGCAATATTGGCGTGAACGCCTTGATCATGGCGAAAGTGCCGACAACATTGACTTGTAAGGCAGCTTGTAAGTCGTTGATCGCAGTGGCAAGCGGCGCTGCTTGCATGTCTGCGGCAATGCCGGCATTGTTGACCAATACCTTTAACTCAGGGTGCGCCTGGGCGACCGTCATTGCCGCAGTGTGGATCGTTTCAGGATCGTTGAGGTCGATCTTGATCCATTCAGCGATGATGCCTGCTGCTTGCAGTTGGGCGACCGCCGCTTGTCCGCGGCCTTGATCGCGAGCGCCTAAAAGGATCGTCCACCCTTTTTCACCAAGCTGTTGGGCGACCGCAAAACCGATGCCGCGATTGGCACCGGTGATCAAAACAGTATTTGCCATGTGTGCTTACCTGCTATATAAAATGTGGAAGAATGTCTAATGACACTAGTAAAGGATTGTATTTTTCCTTTCTTAGTTGTACATTCATTATTCTATTTGGTCCCGTTAACACCAGTATGCTTACGTCGGTAGTCACCTTGCAACATTGACTGGCTCTTGAACCTTTAGGACATAGCCTGCCCTTGAGCATATTGAATCAAGTTCTGTACGGCATTCTCGTCACGCTCAAGTTGAGCACCACAGCCGTAACAATGAAACTCGTGATGTTTCGTGCCGTGAAAGGCGTTACCTGTTAAGGTCAGTTTATCGTCACCGGTTTTCACCAACCCACACTGACTGCATCGCTGTGTGCTAGGGTAGAACCGATCAACTATAATCAGCTGGCGGCCGTACCATTGCGCCTTGTCTTTCATCAGCACTTTGAAACGTCCAAACAACGAGCGATGTAAATTCTTCGCCAATCGCTTGTTCATCTTCATATGCTTAACGTCCAAGTCCTCAATGGCAAGCGTGCCGTTGGCTTTCACCAACATCGTCGTAAACTTTTGCAAGAGGTCGTCTTGAATCCGTGTCACTTTCTGATAGGTTCGCTGCAACTTGGTTTTCGTTACGCGGTAATTGTTAGAGCGAAAGTGCTTGGGATTCGCCTGACGTTTACGGGCGAGACGCCGCTGGTACAAGGACACGCGGTGATACAAACTGACCAGTTGCTCGGTCAATCCGCGAATTGCAGACATTGCCTCACCATCGTTATAGACGAATTGACCAATGTTGGCATCAACGCCACATATGCGTGGGCTTTCCGGTAACGGCTCGGGTTTGGCCACATCGATGCTGAGACAAGCGTAATAGCCGTCAGCTTCTTTGACGATAGCAGCGAGTTTAATAGTCCCTGGCCAGCGTGGTTTCTCAGCCAAGCGGATGTCGTACCATCGATTACGATAGCCATGCGGTTTATCCAACCGCAACTTATCATTAACGACCATTGCTCTGTCGGTCTTAAAGCTGCAGCGACTACGCTTCTTCGACTTAAACCGTGGCTTACGATGGTCTGGCATCTCAGGGTTAAAGAAATTCGCCCAGGCATGCGCCAGGTCATGTACCGCCAATTGCAAGATCCGTGCTGAACGACTGTATTGCCAGTCTGCTTTGTTGTTAACTAACTCATTGCGGACTTGACGTTCGTTAGGCCGCGCCGTCTTATCTGCCAGCACTAGTGACGCGTCATACATGTCATTCCACGTGGCAAGCGCCTGATTGTAACAATAGCGGCGATAATCGCATGCTTGATCCAATACGCGGCGCATCGTCGCGTTCGGGTAGCACCGGATCTTGTGCGTTCTCAACATGTTTTCACCTCCAACTTGCTTATGGATATCATAGCAAATTAAGATAAGGAGGCCCTGTAAAGACATGATGAAAACCGTCATCATCTGTCCATGCATCGGTCAGCGATTTTTCACGAGTTTATCATTTCGCAGCACTTGGTCATTCTGCCTCCCACTTGATTACCGCAGAACGGCTAATTGCCACAAATTAACACATTACTCTACATTATCGATTACAGTTAATAACCTCCAAGAACCGCGCCAAAATGCGAGTCAAAATCATACCCAACTTAACAAATGCGTGAGCAAGCCGCTATCCCAAAAGACATAGATCCCGATCAGAATATAGCAAACCTTCATCAGCGGCGTACCGTAGCGATCCATCACTTGCGTCACCACAGGGATGTCCGCGATCAACTTCAGGATCAACACAACAAGAACGGTCAAGACGCCGATGAAGATCAAGGTCAAGCCAAAATGGGCAAGCGACTCACCGGCAAGCACTGGGAGAAAAATCGACAAGTTGCAGCCGGCACAAACGGACAAATAAGTCACCAACACAGTGACTATTGGCCCACCATGGCCTTTGGCAGCATCGTCATCATCATCGTCAGCACGCAGCGCCATGTAAATCGGCAAGATGCCTAACACCCCTAGGAGCCATTCTGGTAAGAAGGCGGCCAGTACCTTGCCAACCGTGAAACTTAAGGTCAACAAAATCAAGGTCCCCAGCAGATAGCCGAGCATCACCTGCTGGACACGGTATTTTTTTAATAGAAATAAGAGCATGAAGAAGAAATCTAAGTTGACACTGATAAAAGTCAACGTTAATAGCCAAAAATGCATGGTATCCCAACTTTCTGATTGCACAGCTGATTGTAGGCGATTGTGGCGGCACTGGCAAGTCACGCAAAAAAGCAGTGACTGAAAGTGAGCAAAAAGCGTTTTAAGAGCAGCCGCTTGTGCGCAGCCAACGAGATCCTTGTGCGTGTGGCTAGTATTACCATCCCTATATATAGATGTCAAGCCTACACATACACAAGATGTGGTGTAGGATGAAGGATGTAGTTTAAGAGATGGGGGAACGAGTTATGAGTATGACAATTAAATTATCACCGCAAGCAGTGGCCGCTGCCACCGCCACGCTCACACCGCACTGGGGACCATTGGGGTGGGTGACTTATAAGCGCACCTATGCGCGTTGGCGCGAGCCAGAAAAGCGCAGCGAAGAATGGGCCGAAACCGTGCAGCGCGTAGTAGAAGGCAATATCAACTTGGACCCGCGGTTGCAACAAGCGACCCCAGACTCCCCAGTGGTGGTGGAATTACAAGCCGAGGCTATGCAGCTATTCAAATTGATCTATGGCTTAGCGGCTACGCCAAGCGGGCGCAACTTATGGATCTCAGGCTCTGAGTATCAACAGCGCAACGGCGATGCCTTAAACAACTGCTGGTTTATCGCAGTGCGGCCGCAAGCTTACGGAGATAGTCATATTCAACCGTTTTATTTGCATCAAGACACCGTCGCACCATCGATGCCGTTTGCCTTTTTGTTTGATCAGTTGATGAAAGGCGGCGGCGTCGGATTTTCAGTCGCAAAGGCGAATGTGGCCCAAATGCCGGTGGTCGATCAGCGCATCGACTTGGCGATCACGATCAAGCATGATGCCAAAGCCTATGCTGAAGCTTTGCCAGCAGGCGCGGTTGATGCAAGCGATTATGAGGCTGCGCATGGCACTGAAGCAGCGTTGCGCTATGCGCTGCCAGATACCCGTGAAGGCTGGGTCGTGGCTTTAGCCGCATTGATCGATGCACATTTTCATCAGGTCAATCAAGCTCAAACAGCGCGCGTGGTGCTGGATGTTTCCAATATCCGCGAACGCGGGACGCGGATCCATGGCTTTGGCGGGACTGCTTCTGGCCCAGCACCATTGATCGAAATGCTGCTGGATGTCAATGATATCTTGAATCGGCGGGCCGGCACGCAACTTTCAGCTGTCGACTGCACGGATATTGGCAATTTAGTCGGCAAAGCCGTGGTCGCCGGCAACGTGCGTCGTTCCGCAGAGATCGCGCTAGGAGACAGCACCAATGACGACTTCATCACGATGAAGCAAGACAAAGAACAGTTGTATCACCATCGCTGGGCGTCTAACAATTCGGTGATCGTCACCAGTGCCTTTACCACTTATGAAGAAGTGGCCCAAGCCGTGGCGCAAAATGGCGAACCCGGCATGTTCAACTTGGAACTGTCGCGCAATTATGGGCGGCTGGTCGATGGTCAGCAGCCTGGCATCGATGGCGCTGTTGAAGGCACCAATCCTTGCGGTGAGATCTCATTGGCAAACGGTGAGCCGTGCAACTTGTTTGAAGTCTTCCCGACGATCGCCACTGCCCAAGGTTGGGATCTCAAGGAAGTCATGGCACTTGCTGCACGTTATACCAAGCGCGTGACGTTTTCGGCGTATGACTGGGAAGTCTCTCGCCGCGTGATCGCCCACAACCGTCGCATCGGCGTGTCTTTGTCTGGTTTGCAAGACTGGCTGTTGGCGCAATTCGGCCATCGAGTCGTCACCGGTTTTGATGCCCAAGGCCAAGCGCAATACGATCCTGAGATCATTCAAGCAGTCGATGGCCTTTATCACGCGGTCGTGGCAGCAGATGACGCTTATTCGCAACTGCTGCATTGCCGGCCATCTTTGAAGCACACGACAGTCAAGCCAAGCGGGACGGTTTCAAAACTGGCAGGCGTGTCTGAAGGTATGCATTTTCACTACAGCAATTATTTGCTCCAGCGGATCCGTTTCCAAGATACCGATCCGCTTTTGCCAGCACTAAAAGCTTGCGGCTATACGATCGAACCGGACATCTATACGAAAAATACCATGTGCGTGGCTTTCCCAGTGCAAGCGGCAAATGCCGATGACCCGTTGTTTGCCAGCGCAGGGAATGTGGCGATCGAAGAACAATTTGCCACTCAGGCATTTTTGCAAACTTATTGGTCTGACAATGCGGTTTCGTGCACGATCACGTTCCAGTCAGCAGAAGCTGACAAAATCGCCGGCTTGCTGCGGCAATACCGCCATACGATCAAGTCGACCTCACTGTTGCCATATGCAGGCGACGTTTATGAACAAGCGCCAAAACAGCCGATCACTAAAGCTCAATATTTTGCTGAAGTCGCTAAGATCACGGATGATGTTCAAGCCGTCTATGCCCGTTTGCATGGGCAAGAAGTCAAAGACCTGGAATTGGTCGGTCAAGAAGACTGTGCCACCGGCGCCTGCCCCATCAAATAACCAAAGCGAAGCAAGCCGCATTTAGGGGAGCGGGTAAGGCAGCGTGGCGCGTGATGGCGCCAGCCATCGCGTGACGCGATGACTTATCAGCCTCCCCGTTGGCTTGAGCAGCTAGAGGAGCCAAAGTAAAGCACCGCGGGTGCGGCATGTGACCAAGGCGGCCTAGGTGCGACTCGGCACGCGGCGTGACTGGGACGACTTAGACGCAATGCCGCAGCGGTGAGCAGCTAGAGGAAACCAAAGCGAAGGAAGCCGTATTTAGGGGAGCAGATAAGAGATGGCGCCAGCCCAAGCAAAACGCGTCCACAAGCACACCAAAAGGCGGGGTCGAGCGTGATGGCGGCCGCCGTCTTTTGCGTTGCCAGCCATTAGGGGCTGAAGCGCTGCACCGGACGTGGTAAGCTTAATCACAAATCAAACCATTATTGAAGGAGTATTAACTGATGACAAAATCACTGACACGCGGCTTGACCACTATCGCCGCAGTTTTCACATTGAGTGCCGGCTTAGCCGCTTGCGGCAGCCAAACCAAAGCCACCGCCAAGCCTGCTGCTAAGGCCAAGATCAAGCTGGTCGTGGGTAAAAAAACCCTCAGCGAGCAAAAGATCACCATCACCAAAAAAGAAACCGTGATGCAGGCCATGCAAAAACATTATCAGGTGAAAGTGAAAAAAGGCTTCATCACCTCAATTAACGGGCACCAACAAGACCCTGCCACGCAAACGTATTGGATGTATCGCGTCAATGGCAAAATGGCGGCTAAAGGCGCCAACCAGCTGACCGTGAAGAAAGGGGATCAGATCACATGGACCCTCGCTGCGACCAAGTAAGTCCGACTAGACGCATCGCGTTTTTGGCGGTAATGACGGCTTTGTGTGTGGTTGGCCGCTTCTTGTTTCAGTTCATTCCCAATGTGCAGCCGGTCACGGCGATCGTGATTTTTTTGACCCTGACTTATGGCGTCAGCACAGGGTTGATCGTGGCGATATTGAGCATGTTGATCACCAACTTATTTATGGGGATGGGGATCTGGACGCTGGCGCAGCTTGGCGCTTATGCGGCGGTGGTGGTGTTGACGGCCATGTTGGGGAAGCTTCCCGTGGTGCAGCACAAATTGCTTTGGCAAACCGGATTGGCTGCGGGGATGGGCTTTGTGTACGGCTTTTTTGTGAGCATCTTGCAAGCACCACTGTTAGGCGGCTTATGGCCGGCGATCGCTTATTGGCTCAGCGGCTTGTCATTTGACGCGCTGCATGCAGGTGGGAACTTGATCCTTTATCCCTTATTGGCGCCGGCATTGACGGCTGTCGTGCAACGCAAGGCAGTGTTTGGAGGCAAATCATGGTAAAAATCTACACGAAGCGCGGCGATGCCGGTCAGACGATGCAAACGACTGGCAAAATGGTTTCAAAAACCGATCCGCAGATCCAAGCACTCGGGGCGATCGATGAATGTCAATCATATCTGGGCGTCGTGGTGGCGCAATTAGTGCCAAAGCACAGCGCAAAACTGGCCCCGGAATTGCAAAACGTGCAGCGGACTTTGTATCACCTGCAAGCGGATATTGCCGTGCCTAGAGAGCACCAGATCACGCTGGCAGCCGTTACCCAGTTGGAGACTCGTATCGATGAAATCATGGCGCATACCCCGCGGATCAAAGGCTTCATCTTGCCAGGCGGCGGACCTGCAGGTGCGGGCTTGCAGTATGCCCGCACCTTGGCCCGCAAGGCGGAACGGGCGGTGGTGGCGTTAAGCGCTGGGCAAACACTGGCACCAGTGTTGCTGCAATACCTGAACCGGTTGTCCGATTACCTTTTTGCCTTAGCACTGCGGGCGAATTTTCTCGATGGGGTCCAAGAAGTGCCCAGCAAACCCAGTGATGCCACTCGGATCACTACGGTCACGCCAGAGTCGGCAGGGCAGTTTCGCTGATTTAGTCGACGGCATCTCCGTGGTAAACTGGAGTTAGAGGTGGCGCCATGAAGAAAACATATACTCTGATCTATAATCCTCATGCAGGCAAAAATGGCGCGACGGTGGCGGCGGATAGGATCGCCAAGCGGATCATCGCAGCTGGCTATCAAGTGCAAAAAGCGCCGACCACCCGTCCCGGAGATGCCACCGCGCTGGCGTTGGCCGCTCAAAGTGAAGTGGTGGTCGCCATTGGCGGTGATGGCACGATCAATCAAGTGGTCGCGGGCTTAGTCAAGCGCCAACACCCGCCGTTATTAGGAATCATTCCGCAAGGGACCGTCAACAACCTGGCCAAAGTGCTGCACATTCCGTTGTTGCCAGCGTTGGCGGTAGATGACCTATTAAATGGGCGGCCGCAGCCGCTTGATGTCGGGTTGGTCAATGACCGCGTGATGATCTCCACTTTAGCGCTTGGTGTTTTGGCCAACGCCGCGGTATCGGTCACGCAACAAGCTAAGCAGCGCCTGGGGCCGGTGGTGTATTTGACGCATGGGATGCAAAGTTTGGCCAAAAAACAGCACTGGCAATTAAAAATCACCGGTGGGGGGCAGACTTGGGAGCAAGACGCCGCTTTTTTGCTGGTCACGATGACCAATTCAGTCGGCGGTTTTCGCAACTTTGCCCCGCAAGCGCGCCCAGACGATGGGTTGTTTCATGTCTTTGTCGCGCCGCGGCTGACCTGGCAAAAGACGCTGCTGTTAGCGCCATATTTTCTCACCGGCAACTTCAGCAAACTGCCAGGCATGACTTATTTGCAAGCGTCAGCCTTGACCATCACCAGTGCTGATGCGCGTTTGCGCAGTCGCATCGACGGCGATCCCAGCGTGCGCTTGCCTTTGCATTTGCAAGTGGTGCCTGATAAAGTGCAGGTCTTAACGAAGCCGCAACTAACTGAACGCTTGGCCGATGCGGCCGGCAAGCTTGGACCGCATCTTGGATCGACTTCTGGCCACTAGGTTGGAGAAAGTTGATCATGGCTGTTTGCAAATATTGGAGGGAGATCAATGCGACACAAAACGCGGTGGCTGCTGGTGCTGGCAGCAGGGGTGCTGGTGCTTAGCCTCGGGTGGTATGGGTATTTTCATACCGGGCGCCGGGCCAATTTAGACGGCACCAATACGCAGGCGGCTTTAACGACGCAAAAGCAGTTTGACCAGCGGATCACGACGCTTTATCCGCATTTAAAACCCGCTTTAGATCACGATGCCAAGCCTGATACTTCTGTGATCCCGGGTCTGTTAGCGACTAAGACCTTGACGCTTGGTGCCCATGCGCATGTGGGGATCAGCAAGACGATGGATCCGCAAGGGTTGGCGTTGACCCCAAATTATTTGGTGATCTCAGCATACAGTCGCGACAAGCACTATCATTCCGTCTTATACTTTCTGGATAAACATACCGGCCGCTTGGTCAAGCAAATCGTGCTGCCGAGCAACTCACATGTTGGCGGGTTGGCTTTTGACCCTGTCAGCAAGCGCTTATGGATCACGACGGAAACAGTGGCGAAAAAAGCGTCGTTATCTGCCTATGATGCCGCCACTTGGCAGCAAGCTGACTTTGCTCAGCACCATACGGCGACCAAGTTCGACCATGTGATCACCATGCCGAATGTTTTGCGGGCATCGTTTATCACATACCACAACAATGCCTTATATTTAGGCTTTTTTGATAAAAATGCGCAAGGCAACTTCTTAGCTTTGCCGATGACCAAGCGCGGATTGCCGGAAAATCGCGGCGGGCGCAATGTGGTGCTGCGCGGCGACAATCAGCTTGGCCATTTTGCCACGTCCAAGCGTTTGCAAGGGGCGACGTTCTATCATGGGGAGCTGTTGTTTTCGCAGTCGTATGGGCCGAATCCTTCTAATTTGCTGGTGTTTGATAACGATGGGCAGCGTACCTGGCTGGATTTTGATGGGGATGACACGCTCAAAACGGTCACCATGCCACCGTATATGGAGCAAATCGCAGCTGATGGTGAGGATCTGTATGTGTTGTTCGAATCGGCATCGGCTAAGTATCGGCAGGCGGACTTAGAATTTCACGCTGATCGCGTGGTGAAACTGGATTTAGGCCAATTGCTGCATTAACCAGATGCCAAAAAGCGGCTGAGTCAATGAAGTGCAATAGAAAAGTTAGACAATTTAGATTTTGAATTATGCAACTATGGCTTGTTCCCGGTATTCTACTGGGGTCAAGCCATTTTTGTTTCTTGAAATTCTGACATTGTTGAACCAGTCTACGTAATCATTCACCAATTCACGCAGATCTGAAAGCGTGTTGATCTGATACCGATTTAGGCACTCACGTTTCATGAGGCTGAAGAAGCTTTCGATAGGCGCGTTGTCATGGCAATTTCCTTTGCGAGACATACTTTGCGTAATGTTCATGTCTTTGAGGCGTTGCTGGTAATCGGCCATTTGATACTGCCAACCCTGATCTGAGTGCAGAAGTGGTTTGATCCCATCTTTGAGATGATGCTCTAATTCGTCAAGTGATGCTTGAATCAAGGCCTTGTTTGGAGAAGCGCTAACGATGGACGCAAGCACTTCACGGCTAGCTTCGTCGGTGATTGATGAGATATATCCCCATTCACCATTGTAGAGTCGTACTTGCGTTACATCGGTATGGAACACTGTGAGTGGCTGTGTCGCTTCAAACTTCTGCTTCAAGATATTTGGCGCAATTAAGCCAACGTTGCCTTTGTAGGAGTGATATTTGGAAGTGTGTTTGGAGTAAATCACACATTTCAATCCCATGTCACTCATGAGGTGTCTAATTGTTTCTTCCGCGTAGTGCAAGCCGACTTTATCGGCTTCATCATGAATTCGGCGATACCCATAAGTCTCCTTAGAATCGTAAAAGCACTTTTTGATGAAGGCTTTGAGTTCGGCGTACTTATCAGGTTTCTTATCGCGTTTGAGCCGATCGTAATAAGTCGCTCGTGGTAAGCGGAGAGATTTAAGCAACTCGTTGAGGTCATATTGCGACCTTAACGAAGTCACGATACCAGCCTTTACTTTCGTAGAGAGTGTTTTTGTGAATTCTTCGTCAGG
>NZ_RHOI01000010.1 GCF_003946165.1 Lacticaseibacillus baoqingensis
TTGTTAAAGAAGAAAGTATCGCCGATCATCATTATCTTTGGTTTGTTCATTGTGGGGATCTTGTTCCACGTTTGGGGCATCATGTAAAACAATTTTTCAGACCTGCGGCTCAGGCATTTGCCTGGGCTGTTTTGGTATAATGAATTAAAAACAAGGGAAACGGTGAAAAAATGGTCGAGTCTGCTTTTGGAAAAATCGAGTCATTGAACTCAAAGGTCGAATTAGTTGAAAAAGGGACCTCGTATTTAGGCCTGGGTGACTATGGGAAGATCATGATCGGTGATCGCGGGTTTGAATTCTACAGTGATCGCAATATCAAAAACTACATCCAATTACCTTGGCGAGAAGTCGATGTCGTGATCGCTTCGATCATGTTTGGCGGTAAGTGGATCCCGCGCTTTGCGATCAGGACCAAGAAAAATGGGACTTATTCTTTCGCGTCGCATGATCCTAAAGCCGTTTTGCGGGCTTGCCGTGAGCATATTCCGGCAGATCATATTGTCCGATCCTTAAGTTTCAATCAGGTATTTCGACAAGCCATCAAGAATTTCCCGCAAACCATGCATGCGCTTCCCGGCCGCTTGCGCAGCCGGTTGGGGAAACATAAGGATTAATATCATTAAGGACACTCCTATGATCGGGAGTGTTTTTTTTGCCTATTTTCCATCCGGGTCGGTGTTTTCGAGGAAAATTGACCGCACAAAACAAGCTGTCAAAGCCTGAAATCGCTTGCTGGGAAAATCACAAGCATATTATTAGACGAAAGCGCTATTAGTGGGTACACTGACAGCACAGTGATAAAAACGTTTGCTCGACGAACTTCAGGACGTCGCCATCAGGCGGCAGAAAAGGAGGCAACGCATGCAAGTGGGATTGATCGGATTGGGGAAAATGGGCGGTGCGCTGGCAGCCAATATGTTGGCCCATAATCTAGATGTCGTGGCGTATGACCCGCAACTTCCCGATAAGCTGCCGCCGACACTAGTGGCAGTCGCGGATGTGCCGACGCTGGTCGTTAAATTAGCTAAACCGCGCGTCATTTGGCTGATGGTCCCGGCCAAAGTCGTGAAAACGGTGGTCCAGGAACTAGTTGAGGTGTTAGCGCCAGGTGACGTGGTGATCGATGGCGGGAATTCGTTTTATCGAGATTCCGTGGCCCTCGCGGAGCGCTTAGCTGATTATGGCGTTGAGTTTTTGGACGTCGGTACTTCCGGTGGCGTGGCCGGTGCCCGTGAAGGGGCCTGTTTGATGATTGGCGGGCCGCAAGCAACGTATGCGCGCTTAGAGCCTTTGTTTGCGGCTGTGGCGGTGGCTAATGGGTATTTTTATGCCGGTCCAACTGGTGCCGGCCATTATCTCAAAATGGTGCACAATGGCATTGAATATGGCATGATGCAAGCTATTGGCGAAGGCTTTGAACTGTTGAGTCAAGCCCCTTACCAGTTTGATTTGGGCGGTGCGGCAGCCGTATGGACGCAAGGCTCCGTGATCAGAGGGTGGTTGATGGAATTAGCGGCGCAAGCTTTTGCCGCTGACCCGCAATTAACGGCGATCCAAGGTGTCATGCATTCTAGCGGTGAAGGGGCTTGGACCATGCAGGAAGGTTTAGCCCATCATGTGCCACTGCCGGCGCTAGGGGCCGCGTTGACCATGCGCTATCGCTCTGAAACCGCTGATACTATGACCGGAAAAACTGTGGCCGCCTTACGCAACGGGTTTGGCGGCCATGCGGTGGAAAGGAAAGTGTGAAATGGAAACCATGATCGGCGTTGATTTGGGTACCACGAGCACGAAAACCGTGTTGTTTGACGTGCAAGGGCATGTGCTGGCGACAGCAAACATTGATTATCCGCTGTACCAAGATGAGCCAGAAATGGCTGAAGAGGATCCAGAGACAATTTTTGAAGCCGTGATCGCGGGATTAAGTCAGGTTTTGCGCCAACAGCCGGAAAATGCGGCAGCAGTTCAAGGGGTCGCATTTTCTGCGGCCATGCACAGTGTGATCTTGCTGGATGAGCAATATCACCCGCTGACGCGCGTGATCACTTGGGCGGACAATCGCGCTGCGGCCGCCGCTGCGCAATTGCAGCAGTTGCCTGGCGCCCAAGCCTTGGTGCAAAGGACTGGTGTGCCGATCCATCCGATGTCGCCTTTAGCCAAGCTGATGTGGCTGCAAGCTGAGCGCCCTGAATTGGTTGCGCAAATGCGCTATGTGGTCGGGATCAAAGACTACGTATTGTGGCGGCTTTGCGGTGAATTAGTACAAGATTATTCGCTTGCCAATGCGACCGGGTGGTTCAACTTGCACACCATGGATTGGGACAGTGAAGCGCTGCAACTCGCAGGATTGACGCCGGCGCAATTGCCGCGATTGGTGGATACCAGCTATATCTTGCCGCGGATGGATCCTGCTTTTGCGACGGTCACTGGTTTGTCTGCAGAAACCCCGTTGATCATTGGGGCCAGCGATGGGACGCTGTCCAATTTAGGCGTGAATGCGATCGCGCCTGGGGTCTTGGCGGTCACGATCGGCACTTCCGGCGCCGTGCGGGCAGTGGTTGATCACCCGGTTGTGGATCCTAATGGAAAGTTGTTCACCTATTATCTCGCCCCAAACCGGTGGGTGGTCGGCGGCCCGGTGAATAATGGGGGCATCGTTTTTCGTTGGGTGCGTGATCAGCTATTTGCGCCGGAAAAGCTGACGGCAGAACAGTTGCAAATCGATCCATATACACTGCTGACAGAAATCGCGGCGAACGTGCCGGCAGGGGCAGAAGGATTATTGTTTCACCCATACCTGGGTGGTGAGCGCGCCCCGATCTGGAATGCGGATGCTCGCGGGAGCTTTTTTGGGTTGACGCGGCGGCATACCCGCGCGCATATGGTTCGCGCGACATTAGAAGGGATCGTATACAATTTGTATGCGGTGATGCTGATGATCCAAGGCGTTGCTGGAGAGCCAGTAGCGATCCAAGCAACCGGCGGATTTGCGCAAAGCGCATTGTGGCGGCAAATGTTGGCGGATATTTTTGAACGGGAGGTGACGATTCCAGCAAGCTTTGAAAGCTCCGCGTTAGGGGCTGCTGTGATCGGTATGCAGGCTTTAGGCATGATTGACAGCCTTGATGCCGTTGCTGAGATGGTTGGGGCCACTAATGTGCATCAGCCTAACGTTCAAACTTTTGATGCTTACCGTGCGTTATTGCCGATCTGGATCCGACTAGCCCGTGAAGTGGCCGGAGAGTATGCAGCGATCGCGGCTTATCAACGCGATCATCACTAAAAGGAGGAGAGCCTTGTGACGCTATTGATCTTAGTCTTAGGTATTGCGTTATTGTTGGTGTTGATCATTCGCTTCAAAATGAACACGTATCTGGCACTGATCATTACTGCGATCGTTGTGGCGTTAGGCTTGGGGATGCCGGCTGGGCAGATCGCAACTAGTATTCAAAATGGGATCGGCGCTCAGTTGGGAGAGTTGGCGTTAGTCTTTGGGTTTGGTGCGATGTTAGGGCGTTTGGTTGCAGATGCCGGTGGGGCCTATCGGATCGCGCATACTTTGATCGAAAAGTTTGGGCAAAGACGCCTGCAATGGGCGGTGGTCGTCGCATCGTTTATTATTGGCATCGCGCTGTTTTTTGAAGTCGGGATCGTGCTGTTAGTCCCGATCGTTTTTGCCATCGCAATAGAAGCAGGGGTGCCGATTTTGTATCTGGGATTGCCAATGGGGGCGGCTTTGTCAGTGACTCATGGCTTTTTGCCCCCGCATCCGGCACCGACAGCAATTGCCCAAGCACTAGGCGCGCCTGCTGGGGAAGTATTGTTGTATGGCATTGTGATCGCCATCCCCACGGTGATCATTGCCGGGCCGTTATTTACAAAAATCGCGCAAAGCTATGCGCCAAAAGCATTCACCAAAAGCGGCGACTTAAGCGCTTTAGGTCCGCAAAAAACGTTCAAGCTGGATCAAACGCCTAGTTTTGGCCTATCGGTGTTGACCTCGCTGTTTCCGGTATTATTAATGGCCTTAACGACGATCTATATGATGATGCGCCATGGCGGGACCATGCCCAAACAGCCTAGCGGATTAGATAATGCGGTAGCGTTTGTCGGTGCCCCAAGTATCGCCATGGTCATTTCATTGTTATTTGCCTTGTGGAGCATGGGGTATCAGCGGCATATCCCGACCAAAGCGATCATGACCAGTCTTGAAGAAGCGGTGAGATCCATTGCGATGTTGTTATTAGTGATCGGTGGTGGGGGTGCGTTTAAGCAAGTCTTGATCGATGGCGGAGTCGGCGATTCCGTCAAAGAACTGTTCTTAGGCGCCCATGTTTCACCGTTGCTCTTAGGGTGGCTGATCGCAGTGGTGTTACGCTTGGCATTAGGATCAGCAACGGTTGCGGCATTAACGGCTGCGGGTTTGGTGACACCATTGATGCAACAAGCCGGCGTCGACCCTGCCTTGATGGTGTTGGCGCTAGGGGCCGGCAGTTTAGCGGCAAGTCATGTGAATGATGCGGGCTTTTGGATGTTCAAAGAGTATTTTGATCTTTCCGTAAAAGAGACCTTGATGACGTGGACGGTGTTAGAAACGGTTATATCTGTTGTTGGATTGGCTGGTGTCTTGATACTTTCGCTTATCGTCTGACGCGTCAGGGATATTATGCTAAAATAAGACCATTGAGCGCCCTCGACTTTTCAAATCTTTGTGGGTGACAGTGGAGGATAATGTGACGAATCATCGCAGTCGAGCATATCGCATCAGCATTTTAGCGCTATTCATTGCTATTGTTGCGATTCAAAATGTGATCCCTTTTCTCGGATATATCCCTATTGGACCATTTAGTATTGCCATTATTCAAGTGACGGTCGTCATCGCTGCTGTCACCTTAGGCCCACGAGATGGTATGATCGTCGGCTTGACTTGGGGATTGATCAATTGGGTACGAGCGTTTGCATGGCCGACTAGTCCGTTGGCGGTTTATGTGTTGGTCAATCCGCTGGTTTCCGTTGTTCCTCGCGCTTTAGTCGGATTGATCAGTGGCTGGTTATTTTTACGGTTGGTGCGCGGTGATCGCCATCAAGCTAAGCTATGGCAACTGGCTATCGCCGGTTTGAGTGGCGCTTTGGTCAATACGATTTTGGTGTTGGGCTTGATGTGGGTGATGTATCTGTTTGGTTTAGTGCCATTAGCCAAAATGCACATCGACGCGTTGATGCCGTTTTTGCTGGGGATCATGGCTACCAATGGCATCCCCGAAGCGATCTTATCGATGATCGTCGTACCAGCAGTGGCTAAGCCGCTGTTGCGGATCATTGGTAAATAAAGCAGACGCTTTTCAGGGATGATGACAAAAAAGCCATCATCCCTGATTTTGCTTTTTGGTGTCTGAATCAGGTAACGATCGGCCCCCTCAAACGCCCCTAGATCTCTTTGAACATAGTCACTGACCAGGTTCGTGGTAGGCAGAAGCGGTTTTTGGCGCCTGAGACTAAACTCAAATGATTTCGCAATTTATTGGTTGAAAGCCTACAATAAAGGGGAAACTTTTGAGAAAGAGATGATCCTTTTGACCAAACGTTACCAAGGCTCTTGCACGACGATCTTAGTGGGCAAAAAAGCCAGCATTGATGGCTCGACGATGATCGCCCGCAACGAAGACGGGGCTGAAGCTCTTAACCCTGAGAAGTTCGTTTATGTGAAACCAGAAGACCAGCCGCGCCATTACCAGGCGGTGTTGTCCAAGTTCCACCTGGAATTGCCTAATGATCCGCTGGGCTATACGTCGACACCAGACGCGGTGGCTGGACACGGTATTTGGGCCGCTGCCGGTATCAACAGTGCCAATGTTGCGATGACAGCCACCGAAACGATCACGACCAACTCTCGAGCGTTAGGGGTCGACCCGCTGAATCCCGATGGCTTAGGGGAAGAAGATATTACTGCCATTGTCTTGCCTTACATCCATAGCGCTCGCGAAGGGGTGCTGCGCTTAGGCAAGCTGCTTGAAGAATACGGGACTTACGAAACCAATGGGATTTGCTTTTCTGACAAAGACGAGTGTTGGTATTTTGATAGTATTGCCGGGCACCACTGGGCGGCTGTGCGCATCCCCGATGATGCGTATGTGATTGCGCCTAACCGCTTCAACATTGACCATTTTGACTTTGATTCTGAGGATACCTTGTGCGCGCCGGACCTGAAACAATTGGTTGACGAGCACCACCTGAATCCCGATCCAACCGGCTACAACTTGCGGCACATTTTCGGTTCTGCAACGATCAAGGATACGCGCTATAATAACCCGCGGGCTTGGTATGGACAAAAGTATTTCAATCCAGAGATCAAACAAAGCCCGATCGACCAGGATCTGCCATTCATCTGTCGCACGGACAAGTTGATCGCCGTAGAAGACATCAAGTTTGTGTTGAGCTCACACTATGAAAACACTGACTTTGATCCTTATGGGACCACGAATACCGAAGGCCAAAAGCAGCTTTATCGGCCGATCGGCATCAACCGCAATCAAGAATTGCACATCTTACAGATCCGCAACGATGTCCCCAAGGCAATCGCCGGCATTCACTGGTTGGCATACGGTCCGAACACATTCAATGCGATCGTACCGTTTTACGCCAATGTCAATGACACACCGGTACAATACAAAAATACTGGGGCTCACTATACGCAAGGCAGTCAATACTGGTTGTCTTACCTGCTGGGGACGTTCGGGGATTATGACTTCCATTTATTTGAAGACTTCGAAAACATTTTCGAACAAAATACCGTGGGTGCTTGTCGCCATATCCAGTTGGCAGCAGACCAAGTTGCGCTGACGAAGCCTGACACGATCGGGTACCTCACTGAAGTCAACGCCAAGCTGGCAGAGGTCTCATTTGACAACTCCAACCAATTACTGGGTCAGATGATCGAGTTAGCTGCACCGCGGATGAAGCTGCAATTCACGCTGCATGATTGATCCGCTTAACCTCAGCGCAAAACGCCGTCACCACCGTTTCTCAAGAAACGGCAGTAACGGCGTTTTTTTGACTTTACGGCATCAAGGCAAACGTTAAGCGCGCAGGCGTATGGTCCGAGTACAAAAAGCTCGTATCCACGATTTTGACGGATTTGGCTAAGACGTTAGGCGAGAGAATAAAACCATCGATCAAGGTGACAAAACTCTTGCCTGGCACCCAAGGCTGGTCAAGGGCGCGCACGGAAGGCTGTGCTGCTTGGGCCAATCCCATTGTCGGAACGTAAAAGCCTTTAGGCAGGCGGGCATAAGGAAATAAGTGCGTCCAAGTTTCGTTTTGCGCACGCGTGTGAAAAATATGCGCCGAAGCGTTCAGCAAGCGATGATTATAATCGCCTCCAACGATCACATAATCGCCTTGGTGATAAGCTTGGGCGATGGACGCAAATAACTTGGCAAACTGTGCCGCTTGCAAGGCGCGATCTTTGGTAAAAGCAGAGAGATGCACATTGACAAGGTGCAGGTATTTACCATTGCTTGTTGGGACCTTAGTCACGGTATAGGCGCGGTCAAGGTCGGTAAACTTAGTTGGATCCGTCGCGATCGGCAAGGAATAACGTTGTGCCGCAGTGATCTTGAACTTAGCCAAGGTCATCAAGCCAGATTTAGCCGCACCGATGGGTTGGTTAAAGGGATAAAAAAGATAAGGGGAGTCATAATTTTGCCCGTAAACACTGCTGTATTGACGGCTAAATGCCGTGCTCAAGGCTGCAACTTCGTCAACGTGCCATGAGCGATCACCATTTTGGTCCACTTCTTGAAAAAAAGCGATATCCGGATCGCCGGCGCGAGTGGTTGCAATGATGCCAGCCAAGGCGGTTTGTACCGCTTTTTTACTGTAGGCGCGGGCATATCGGCCGCCATCCATGAAAAATGAGTAGCTGGGCGGATAAGCACCATAGCCGATATTGTATGTTTGGGCCAGATAGGTTTGTCCGACCTGGATGACGTTGGTTTGGAGATGTTTGGGCTGTAAAGGCAGATCGTCTGGCAGACGATAAAATGCCGCATACAAATACCCCACATAACCGCCTAAGGCCACAGCCGCTGCCCCAAGCAACCCGCCAAGTGTTTTCAATCCGCGGTGATTTTTCACAATGGGCCTCCTTGCAGCGATGCGCTTTATTTTACCATATTCGGCGCAAGTATAGCTGAAAGGTAAAATGGGGTATAATCTGTAAAGTGTTAGCTGAAAGATATCGAGATAGGCTGATAAGGATGGAAATTGGGTGATTGACCATCAATCAGAATTTTAGGAGTGAAAAAGTGGGTAACGACGCAAAAAATCAACGCAAAACAGTGATCCTTGAAGGCCTGTTCATCATACTTTGTGCAATTTGTTTGGTTTTGCCGCAGTGGCATCGACAAGGCTTGATCCTAGGAATGGATGTCTCCTTTCAATATAATCGCTTCTATGAAGCCTATATGCAATTGCGCACCGGCCACTGGAATTTCTTCCAGTCGCTGTTTTCGTTTGACCAATCTGGGCGTATTGTGAATGCTGTTTATGGCAATGGTCTCGCTTATTTAGGCGGGTTGATCATGTGGAAGCTGCACGATTGGCTCCAATTCCAAATGCTGATGGCGTTTTTGTGTGAATTAACAGCCGGGTTCACCATGCTTGCGTTCTTGCGGCGCTTGCGCTTGCGCTCTTGGATCGCAGTGTCTGGCGCAGTGTTATATATGAGCTCATTTGTAGTCAATACATGGATCTTGAACCAATCGGTCACCGGTTGGGGTGCAGCGTTGTTGCCGCTGGTTTTTATCGCGGGGGTGGCAGTACTCGACAACCACCGCAAAAGTTTCAATCCCATCTTATTGGGCAGCGCGATGGCACTTTTAGTGATGACACACTTAGTTTCGGCGCTGTTAGGCGCGATCGCATTAGTGCCATTTTTTATTGTGGGATTCATGCAAAGCCGGCAGCGGAGCCAACTGATCCAAAAGGGCTTGGTGGCCGTGGTGACGGCGATCATCTTGGCTGGGTCCAGCTTATTGGGACTGTTTGAAGTGCAGTCGAGCAACCATTTATACACCCCTTGGCACAACAAACACATGATGGACGCAACGGCGAATTTATCGACAGGCGATAATGGTATGATCACGATCGGGTTGATCTTTTCGGTGCTGTTTGTGTTCCAAATCGTATTGGTGCTGAGCTCTTGGCGTCGCCGCACGACCCAAGAACGCGTGTTGACCGCGACTGGGGCAGTATTTTTGATCCTCTCGTCGAAATTATTTCCTTGGGTCAGTGTCGCAAAACAATCTGATTTTATGGCGGGCTTACAGTTTCCATGGCGCTTTAGCGTGATCGCTTTTATCTTATTGTTGGCAGGGTTTGGTTTAACGTTGCAACGATGGATCACTGCGGTTGCGCAACGAGAAGAGATCATGCGGGCACTTTATGCCACCGGCGCCATCATTTTGGCGATGACTGCCATGACTTTGATCGATACGCGTACCAGTTATTGGCATGGGGATAACCCGACTGGGGCAGGCGATAACGCCCAGATCATCCATACGCGGGACCCGAAAAAGATCCGAGCAATTTTTGCGGATAAGAATTTATTAGTGGGGATCCAAAACTTGCAGCGGCCTAATCCTGATTATTTACCGCTGCCGGCAAATAAGCACCAGAATAAAATGCACGGCTATACCTTATATGATCGCGAGATCATTCATAACACTTTGCCAGTGAAAAAACAGATCACCGCAGATAATGCACTTGAATATACGTGGCATCAAAAAAATGCGGCTACTGTGACGGTGCCTGCGATCATCTATGCGCACTCCGCGGTGCGCGTCAATGGGGTGGCGACGGCACCGGCAAAAATCAAGAAAACAGGGATCGGTGCTGCTCGGATTCAAGCCAAACAAGGGCAAAATACGCTGGTTGTTGGCTATCAACAACCGCGTTTATTACCCATCATTTTGATCATTCAGATCATTGCTTGGGTCGGCGTATGCATGGCAGGCATCAAGGCATTGGTGCGCTGGGGGATCAGGCGACCCAGCAAGCATGAGAACACGCGGGGGGATGATCCCCAAGATGTGCGGATAAAATAGGCTAAAGGAATGGTGAAATGAAGCTGATCGCGACAACGGATCAACAGCTAAGATCAGGAAATTGGCTGCGCTGGCTGATATTAGGAATTTTTTTGGTCAATGCCTTGATTTGGGCTTGGCAGATCCCCTACAATGGCGGCCCAGATGAAAAAATGCGGTACTTGTTACCCTTATATCTTTATCACCATGGACAACTCCCATTTGGCACCCAAGATGCGGTCACGTATCAGTTGGGAAATTGGTCATACGCGTATTACCCGCAGTGGCTTGGGCCAATTTTTAGTGCGGTGAGCATGAAGCTCATGAGTGGTTTTTCGACCACCGCGCATGCGTTATTGTTCGCTGCTCGGCTGGTCAGTGTGTTGGCTGGTGCGATTTGTTTGTGGTTATGCGGGACATTGAGTACTTATTTGGCACGTTCGGCAGCTGTTGGCGGATTGGTTATGGCGGTCATAGGATTTTTACCGCAATACTTGTTCTTGGCGAGTTATGTGAATAATGATATTTTAAGCGTCTTAGGGGTGGCCATGATCATTACCGTGATCGTTTGTCGACAGTGGCGGTGGCGAGACTGCCTGCTGTTTGCAGGCGGGATCGTTGTTTGTGCCCTAAGTTACCTTAATGCCTATGGTTATATTCTGGCGGCGGTGGTGTTTTTTATCGGTCACGGGCTGATTGCAATCCAAAAAGGGTGCTGGACGTGGAAGCAATTTGTCGCCAAAGCGGGGATGATCACCGTATTATGTGCGATATTGGTGGTGCCATTTTATGTGCGCAACCTGCTGGCGTATGGCGATCTGTTTGGATTACAGGCATTTCATGCGGCGTATATGCGCTGGTTAGCCAAAGGCGGCGCGGTGTTGCAACATCGCTATCCGGGTACGCTCGGGCAATTATTGATGGATCCAGTCTTTTATCTCAAGCTAAGACTTTCCAGTATTGGCCGCTTCGGCTATTTGAGTGTGACCATGAGTGCTTGGGTCTATCGCCTGTATTCACTGCTTTGGGGCGGCTTGTTCATAGGGGCGCTTGTGGGGTGGGTGCGCGTTGGTTATCAAGCAGCCCAGCAAAAAAACTTGTGGTGCCGCATTCGGGCTAATTATTTAGAGGCCGGTTGCATTGGCTTAGGGAGTTTGATCACCCTGGCCTTATATTTTTACTATTGCCTGGAGACGGATTACCAAGTACAAGGCCGCTATTTGGTCACATTGCTCATTCCAATTGCAGCAGTGATTGCTGTTGGGTGGGGACAAGTGTTCAAAGACACGGCTGTGCGACGCCAAATGTGGCTGATTACACCGGTCACGATGGCATTGGCAGCAGGTGCGGTCGGTATTTATCATTGGTATATTACCCAGATATAAAGGTTAAGGACGGTTACGATGCGAACGATTTGGTTAAAGGGCAAACAATTCTTGGTGGCGCATCAACTTTTAGATGTGCTGGCGTATCTGATTTTTGGTGTGCTGACGACGCTGGTCAACATTGGCGTTTTCGCCTTAGCAACGCGGTTGTCATTGAGTTGGCAAGGTGCTAATTTTTGGGCGTGGTTACTGTCTGTGCTATTTGCCTTTGTGACGAATAAACGCTGGGTCTTCAAATCCCAAACCACCAGCTGGGGTAGTTTTTTATGGGAATTCAGCAAGTTTATTGGCGCACGCGTGTTGTCATTAGGGATCGATTATGCATGTATGTTCTTATTCATTCAGGCGTTGAGTTGGCATGATTTGGCAGCAAAAATCGTGACCCAAGTGGTGATCGTTGTCGCCAATTATTTGCTCAGCAAATTTTTGATCTTCACCGCTCATGCGTGACGACGTGATTACTGCTGGCGAGCATCAAAAAAGCGAGTCCCATAAGACTCGCTTTTTGACGTTTTATTTGATCTCTTTGGCGATGTAAATCGGCCGATTTTTCACTTCGATATAGATTTTGCCAATATAGCGGCCTAAGATCCCTAAGGCGAACAGCTGCAAGCCGCCAAACATCAAGAAGATCGAAACTAATGACGGCCAGCCAGGGGTCGGATCACCATAGATCAAGGCGCGAATGACGATGAATAACAAAGCCAAACCAGCCGTTACAAAACTGAATAGGCCGACCCAAGAAACGAAGGTCAACGGCGCATCAGAAAAGTCGATGATCCCATCTAAAGAATATTTGAACAGGTTGGTGAAACTCCATGACGTTTGGCCATATTGACGTTCGACATTTTTGTAAGGCAAGTACTTGGATTTGAACCCGATCCATCCGAAGATCCCCTTAGAAAAGCGGTTGTGTTCACTTAATGACAACACGGCATCGACATAACGCGGGGTCATCACGCGAAAATCTCGCGCGCCAGGGACGATGTCTGCTTGGGAGATACGCTTCATCAATTTGTAAAACAGGTTTGAAAAGAAGCTGCGCAATATTGGCTCACCCGTACGGTCGACGCGCGCGGCGCCGACCATTTCGTACCCATCGGCGATCCCGGCAAGCATTTCCGGCAGCATTTCTGGCGGATCTTGTAAGTCGGCATCCATGATGACATATAAGTCGGCTTTCGCGTTTTGCAAGCCCGCATACATGCCTGCTTCCTTACCAAAGCCGCGAGAAAAATCGATGTAGTGGACGTCTTTGTCGGCTTGCTGCAACTGTTGGATCGCCATTAAGGTGTGGTCAGTAGAGCCGTCGTTGATATACCAAAAAAGCGGTTGGTAAGCAGGCAAGGGTGCCAGTGCTTTTTGGACGGCGTGATAGAAAACCGCGATATTTTCCTCTTCATTGTGACAAGGAATAATGATAGCGAGCGTTTGGGTCAAGATAAAGCCTCCATTGTGAACTAACGGTATTGATTATAGCATATCGCAGACTTGAGATAGTGGCGTTTAGCCGAATAACAATACCATGGCACACCGTCAAAATGGTGATTTGGAGACGAGGCAGGCACTAATTTTTTGTTAAACCTGAGTATGCAACCATCACTGGGACACACGGTTTTAACTTGGGTGGTATTCTATGACTTTGGAGGGGACATTATGCCGCAAACAATCTTACTGGTCGAAGATGAAACCAGCTTGACCACATTTTTAACATCAGAATTAAAATTTGAAGGGTATTCAGTGATCGTCGCTGCAGATGGGCAAGCCGCCTGGCAAACTTATCAGGCCCAAAGCACCCAACTTGACTTGGTGATCTTAGACTGGATGCTGCCTAAGCTTGATGGGTTAGAAGTTTTACGGCGTATCCGTAAACAATCAGACATTCCAGTGATCATGATGACGGCTCGCGATTATGTTGGGGATAAAGTGGCCGGCTTGGATAATGGCGCCGATGATTACATCACCAAACCATTTGAGATCGAAGAGCTGCTAGCACGCGTACGGGTGTGTGTGCGCCGCCAAAAAACCAATGTGCACCCGACTTATCAAGTCGCGGATCTAACGTTGGATACCAAAGCACGCACCGTGCGTCGGGGTGAAGCAATCGCGGTGCTGACGCCACGTGAATATGATTTGTTACTAGCGTTGATGCAACACGTCGATGCTCCCATGACGCGTGATGAGTTGTTGGACGCTGCTTGGGGTGCCGACTTTGAAGGACAAGTGAATATCGTTGACGTGTATATTCGCTACTTACGGCAAAAAATTGACCATGCAGGCGCTGCTCCGTTGATCCATACGGTGCGCGGAGTAGGTTATGTGTTAGCGGCGGATTGGTGCCATGCGTCGTAAAAAGGAAGGGATCTCTAACGCGGCGCGGATCTCACAAGCTTATGCCGTTTTATTAGTGGTCTTAGTGACGATGATCGGCTTGGCGACGATCAGTGTGGTCGGGGTGCATTTAGTGCGCACGAAACGCGATGATGCCAATCAGTTGATGACGACTTTGAACAAGACGTTTGTGGGCAACAAACCAGATTGGGATTATTGGCGAGATACCGCAAATTTTAATTCCCATGCCAATTTTGTCCGGGTCACTGTGCAGTATCCAGATAAAAAGCCCCAACGCTTCTATTCGCACAATGCCAAGAAATTCTTGCGCGATAATTGGCAAACTTGGGCGTTATGGGCACATATTCAATACCAAGATGATCAAGGAATCTATTATCATCGGGTGCAAAAGGTCCGCCATAAAGGCGCTGTGGTCACCTTTGAATTGTGGTTAAGTCTCAACAACATGTTGGAACTGTTCAAGCTGATCTTGTCGGTGATCGTCGTGATCGCATTCATTGGGTTGGGTATGGGGATCTGGATGATCCAGATCTTGGCGCGCCGCTTGAATCAGCCATTGGTCCAGCTGACGCAAGCGGCGCATACGATCGTTGAAGCAGAAGATACGACTTATCATGAGACTTTGCCTGTGCCGCCGAATCCTCAAGAAGTGCAGACCCTCAGTCGCGAATTTAATCGCTTGTTGCAGTCGTTGAATACGCAAGTGATCCGTGATCATCAATTCGTTTCCGATGCTTCCCATGAATTACGCACGCCGCTAGCCGCGATTCGCGGCCATGTCGGTTTGATTCGGCGGCATGCCGCCACTCACCCGGAAATCATTCCGGATTCTTTAGCCACGATCGAAAGTGAGTCATTGAAGATGCAGCGGTTGATCGAGCGGCTCTTGGCATTGTCAAGGATGGATCATGCGCATTTGCAAGCTGACTGGTTCGATCTAGGCCAGTTAGTGGCGCGGGTCGTGCCGGCATATCAAGCTCAAGGCCAACAGCCGATCACGTTAGATGTGGCGCAGCAAGTACTCGCTTATGGCAATCAAGACAGCATTGAACAGATCTTGGTAATCTTGTTGAATAATGCGCAAAAGTACACCCCGACGGCTGCGCCAATCACGATCCAAGTGATCCGCAACGCGGATCAGGCTTGTTTGCGTGTTGGCGATCAAGGCGTGGGGATCGCAGATGCCTTCAAAGAAAAAGTATTTGACCGCTTTTATCGCGTCGATGCGTCACGGTCCAAAGCAGTAGGGGGGACAGGTTTGGGGTTAGCGATCGCCAAGCGTTTGACCACGCTGAACCATGGTGAACTGACGGTGCAGGATAATCACCCGCAAGGCAGTGTCTTTACCCTTAAATTGCCTACGACCACGATGGAACCGTAAATTCTGAGAATTTCTCAGGAATGTTTCAGATATCCTAGAGTGCAGCCCAACGCGGATGACGATACACTGGTCATCGTTAGCGTTGGGCTTTTTGAATGCGTGCAGAAAGGAGTCGTCATGCAAGTCGCCGTGATTATACCTTGGAGCGAAACCAAGGAGATCTTGCCGCCGTTGCTCACTATCCGCAAGCAACTGGCAGATTGTGCGCGTTTATGGCCGCAGATCCATTATGACTATTGGCTGATCGATGACGGCACTGCAACGGCGATCCGTACCCAACTGTGTCAAGCGCAAGCGCGTTGGCCAGAGTGTCACTTATTGACCTTATCGCGGCATTTTGGCTTTTTGGGGGCGGCACAAGCCGGCTTAGTGACTGCAACGGCTGATGCCTACTTGATCCTTGACGTGGCGTACCCGGCACAATTTGCCGCCATCCCGCAGCTGTTAGCGGCCATGAATGATGGTGGTTGTGCGATCGTCGGCTTTGCCAGCGAGCAGCCGCGGCATTGGTGGGGGCAAGAAGCGATGGTGACGTTTCACGATTGTTTAGTGACGACGCCGGCTAAAAGAGCGCTATTGCAAGCGGCTGCGCGGGCTGGATTTTCGCTTGAATTGTTAGCCGAAATCGGCTTCAAGCAAAAGCTGCTGGCATGGAGCGGTCCCTGGCCTAAGTCGCCGCATACGTCGCGGTGGCCTTGGGCGGCGGTGGTTGGCGCGGTCATTTTTTGCGGCTGGTGGTGGCCTAGTGCCGTGGCCTTGAACATGATCTTAAGCGGTGTGGTGCTTTGGCAGTGGCGGCAACAGCGGCAGCGGCTGCCGCGAATCGGTTATGTGGTCAGTTCGATCCAGCGATGAGGAGGAGCACATGCATAAAATTTCTTGGTGGCAGCGGCCAATGGTGCAGTTTATTGCCCGGACCGTTTTGTATAGCGTGATCATTATCGGCTTAGTGTATCTCTATAGCTATCGCGGTGTTGGCCAAAGTCACTTTATTTATAACGAATTTTGATTGAGAGGCAGCATAAATGATAACAAATGTGATCTCGGCGATCGATGCGATCGCGACCGCCACCCCAAATCGATGGGCATACGATGTATTAGGCGAAAAGCATACTTATGGGGAACTCAAGCAAGCCGCAGAGACGATCGCTTTGGCGATCGCTCAGCGGGAATTACCCGAAAAAGCACCGATCATGGTGTATTGTGACCAGAGCTTTTTGACGATCGCAACGTTTTTGGGTTGTGTCAAAGCCGGCCACGCGTATATCCCCGTTGATACGCATTCCCCGCAAACGCGCTTGCGCATGATCGCTGAGATCGCTCAGCCGGCGATGGTGATCGCAGTGGCGGCATTACCAGTCGCGCTTGATGTGCCCATCGCCACTGCGGCTGAATTGTTGAACACACCAGCAGTGGCGAATGCACTTTTGACGCCTGTGGTTGGGGCAGACACTTTTTATATTATTTTTACCTCAGGGACGACTGGCCAGCCTAAAGGCGTTCAGATCAGCCACGATAACCTGTTGAGTTTCGTCAACTGGATGGTCAGTTTTGACTGGCCAAAGCACCCCCAAACACTTAGCCAAGCGCCCTATTCGTTTGACTTATCGGTAATGTCGTTATATCCAGCTTTGACGCTGGGCGGGACGCTTAAGGTGTTACCGGCCGCCACAACCGCTGATCTTAAGGCTTTGTTTGCGGCGTTGCCAACGTTAGACTTGCAGGTTTGGGTCTCAACGCCTTCTTTTGCGGCAATCTGTTTGCTGGAGCCAACTTTCAATGCGGCACATTATCCGCAATTGACCAGGTTTTTCTTTTGTGGTGAAGAATTACCGCATGCACTGGCACAAGAATTGGTACGGCGTTTTCCTCAAGCGCAGGTGTATAACACCTATGGGCCAACGGAAACAACGGTGGCGGTTACGGCAGTGGCAATCACTCAATCGGTGTTGGACCAATATGATCGGCTGCCGATCGGCCAAGCCAAGCCAGACACTCGTATCAGCTTGCGCGCCGGCAGTCAACGTACAGATGGTGACCAAGCAGTGGGCGAATTGATGATCGCCGGTCCTAGTGTTTCCAAAGGTTATCTCAACCGGCCTGACAAAACTGCGGCAGCGTTTTTGCCGGCAGGTTATGCCACCGGTGATCTTGGGTTCATTGATGATACTGGCATGCTGTTTTATCGCGGCCGCACTGATTTTCAAATCAAACTGAATGGTTATCGGATCGAATTAGAAGAAGTCAGCCATTACTTAAATGATGAGTCTTTGATCCAACAGGCGGTGGCAGTGCCCAAGTATGGCGCGGATCACAAGGTCAAGCAATTATTAGCTTACGTCGTGCCTGCGGCCAATGACTATCCCAATGAACTGGCCTTAACCAAGGCCTTGCGGCAACGGCTGCAGGCCAAAATGATGGCCTACATGGTCCCGCAACGATTTATTTACCGGGAGTCGCTGCCTTTGACCACTAATGGTAAAGTTGCGATCAAGGCCTTGATCCAAGAGGCGAATGCATGATCAACTTACAACCATATGCCGATCCGCAATATTTTGCTTATCTGCTGGTGGCCTTGATCCCGCTGACGATTGGGTTATTGCGCGGGCACCGCTGGCATTTCTATGAAACTTTGGTCTCATTAGCGTTTATCATCTTGATGTTCACTGGCGCCAAGTGGCATCAAGCAATCGCGTTGCTTGGCTTTTTAGTTTTGGAGCTGCTGGTCGTGTCAGGCTATGCCAAATATCGTCAGCAACACAACCAGACACGCGTTTTTATCGCCGCAGTGGTGGCAGCGATTTTGCCGTTAGTGGTGGTCAAAACAACGCCGCTGTGGTCAACTCAGCCGTCATTGATCGGCTTTTTAGGGATCAGTTACCTGACGTTCAAGGCGGTGCAAATGGTCATGGAGCTGCGTGACGGGACGATCAAAGAATTTTCGAAGTTGGCATTTTTGCGCTTTTTATGTTTTATGCCGACGTTGTCTTCTGGACCGATCGATCGTTTCAGGCGGTTTCAAGCAGATTATGAGCACGTTCCTGAGCAGGCAGCTTATGTTGAGATGCTGGGTCGCGCGGTGCACTATTTGTTTTTAGGGTTCTTGTACAAGTTTTTACTCGGGTATATTTTTGGGACTGTCTTGTTACCTAAGTTAGCTCACTTGGCAATGTTACAACATGGTGCGTTTGGCGGCTTAGGGCTGTCATGGCCGTTGGTGGGTTACATGTATGACTACAGCATGTACTTGTTTTTTGATTTTGCAGGGTATTCGCTGTTTGCGGTAGCCATCAGTTTGGTGATGGGGATCGATACGCCGATGAACTTTAACCGCCCATTTGCTGCCGTGAATATCAAAGAGTTCTGGAATCGCTGGCACATGACCTTGAGCTTTTGGTTTCGCGATTTTGTCTTCATGCGGACAACGTTTTTCATTATGAAACATAAGTTGATCAAAAATCGTATCCGGGTGTCCCAAGCGGCTTACCTCATTAACTTTTTAGTCATGGGATTTTGGCATGGGGTCACTTGGTATTACATCGTTTATGGGCTATTTCATGCCGGAGCGATCATTATCAATGATATCTGGCTGCGGTTCAAAAAAAAGCATCGCCAACAATTGCCGCATAATCGTTGGACCCAAGGGCTAGCGATTTTGATCACCTTCAATGTGGTATGTTTCAGCTTTTTGATCTTTTCAGGTTTTCTCAATCAACTCTGGTTTGCGCCAAGCTTGAAGTAGCTTTGGCAACCTTGATCCTGACAATTTGCAATCAAAGGAGTACTAATTATGGACACAAAAGAAACTGTATTGGATATCTTGGCAACATTAACTGGTGAAGACTGGCATCACGCGTTAGATGATGACTTGTTTGCCAGTGGCATGCTCGATTCTATGGATACTGTCCAGTTGTTACTGGAATTACAAGACCAGCTTGGCGTTACCGTGCCGGTGTCTGAGTTTGACCGCAGTGAGTGGAATACCCCTAACAAGATCATTGCTAAGGCGCAGGCATGAAACGGCGCCTGTTACAGCTGTTTGGTCCGGTGCTCTTAGCTTGTGTGCTTGTCGGCGGGGTGTTTTTACTGCCATTGCCGCAAGGGCAAGCCAGCCAGCAAACCGTTAAAAAAGCTGCCGTTTCACTGTCGCCTAATGTCTTATTAGGGCGCCGTTTAAAAGCTCAGGCGCTGGCGGAGGGGTATGTGCCGTTTATGGGCAGCTCAGAACTGTCACGGTTGGATGCGTTTCACCCGACAGTGTTGGCTGAAAAGTATCATCGACCTTATCGGCCACTGCTGCTAGGGGCGCCAGGGACACAGTCATTGACGCATTTTTTGAATGATCAGTCTTGGATCCGGCAATATCGCGGCCGCAAAGTCGTCTTTGTTTTATCTTTGCAGTGGTTCACACCAGGTGGGCAGCGGCCAGACGCATTCAGCTATTATTATTCCCCGCTGCAGGCGATCACGTTCTTGAGAAATGCCCAACCGCATCGGATCGCTGATCGCTATGCGGCCCGCAGAATGTTGCAGATGCCGCCTTTGCAAGGGCACAGTGCGATTCGGGATGGGTTGTTAGAAGTGGCCGCTGGGCAGTATCCAGATCAAGGCGTTTGGACGCGGTTGAACTTACAAGACGTCGCCTTAAAAAATGAAGATGCCCTATTTTCGCGATTATTGCTCCCATCGCGGGCCAAAAAAATCACGCAAGGCTTGGCGCAGTTGCCAGCACACGCTACTGATCAGCAACTGGACGCGTTAGCAACGCAAATCGGTGCCCGCCAAACCACTAATAACCGCTTTGGCATCGACAACCAGTTTTATGCCAAGCGGCTTGGCGGTGATAAAGTGCAGGCACTTAAAGGCAGTCAAGCGCACTTTGACTACCGGCGTTCGCCGGAATACGGGGATCTGCAGCTATTATTGGCTCAATTTGCGCGGTATCACATTCAAGTGCAATTTGTGATTCCCCCAATCAACCAGAAATGGGCGAGTTATACCGGCTTATCACAACCTATGGTGGCCCAAACGACTGCCAAGCTGAAGCATCAGTTGACCAGTCAAGGCTTTACGCGGGTCTTAGATCTCACGCAAGCCGGCGGTGAACCGTATTTCATGCAAGATACGATCCATCTCGGGTGGCGCGGCTGGGTCGCAGTCGATCGCGCGGTGCAGCCATTTTTGACGCAAAAACAGCCGGCGGCGCATTATCGGCTGAATGATGACTATTTTACAAGCAGGTGGGCGCATGCGCGTTAAACAAAATCGGCGTTGGCGCAAAGAGCGTCTGTTCTTGATCAGCATCACGATTCTTTCGCTGAGCGTCGCTGCGCTCAGCGCGTGGCACACGACGCATCTTTTGAATACGATCCCGCGCGTCCATGCGCGGCACCGCGTTGCGGTCAAGCCGGCGATAAGCCGCAATGGCACCGCCACGCGGCAGTTAGCCCAGGCACTGCCGGCAACGGCATTTTCAGGTACGGCGATCATCGTCCAAAACGGGCGTGTGATCGCACAGTTGAGCCGTGGGTATGCAGATCGCAAAACGCAACAGCCGAACACATTGAAGACCTTATATGAAATTGATTCCGTGCAAAAATCGCTGACTGCCGCCATGGTGATGCGCCAGATCCAAGCGGGAAAGTTGAGTATGACCACAAAGTTGTCCCGTTTTTATCCTAATATCCCAGGTGCCAATGAGATCACGATCCAGCATTTGCTGGATATGACTTCGGGATTAAGCATTCAAGGGCAATTAGTGCCAAGCCGCTCGTATGGGGATGCGGCTGTAATCGCCAATTTACGACCGCACTTGCGCTTTGTCGCCAAGCAGTTGAATCTGTGGCATTATCAGCCCGCCAATTATATGCTGCTGGCTGGCGTCTTAGCACAGTTGGATAATGTCTCATATCAAGAATTGTTTATGGCGACGTATCTTCAAGGGTTAGGGTTGACGCAAACGCGGTTTGCATATGCGGCAGATCAAACTGATTTTGCCCAAGGTTATGGCTGGGGGGCACGCGGTTTGGCCGATGCGCCGCAGATCAATGCCACTGTTGCTCAGCAGCATATGGAATTAGGTACCGGCCAGGTGATGATGTCGGCTTTAGACTTGTATAAAGCCGAAGCAGCGTTACAAAATGGCCAGTTATTGACAGTTGCTTCGCGGGCATTTTTATTTGCGCCTGGCAGTGCCGCGACATATGGCGGCGGGTTGTATCAAGCCCCAACCGGGTATCGTTTTGCCAATGGCTCTGGTTATGGCTTTCAATGTTTCTTACGGATCAGCAATGATGGTCGCAGTGCAGTCGTGGTGATGGCAAACTGTACGCCGCCGAATGCCTTGGTCAAAAACGCGGCTGATCGGCTGGCAACAGAGTATGTCAGATAATCGGGTTATCTCGATAACCACCTAATAGTGCCCTGAGATCACGCTTTTATAGCTGCGTGATCTCAGGGCACTATTGAATTTTTGCAAGGCAGCAAGGTCAACGCTGCTCAGGCGCGTTGGGGATCAGCTGGCCGTGAATGGTCAAGGCATCGCGGCCGTGGTTCTTTGAGCTGTATAAGTATTGATCTGCACGCCGATAAATATCCAGGTAGTTTTGATCATCAGCAGTGGCGCGATCTTGACCAAGCGAAATCGTGATATGCAGCGGCTGGCCATCAAAGGTAAACGACAGCGCAGCTAACTCGTGGCGCAACTGTTGTGAGATCGTGGTGGCTTGTTCGAGTGATTAAACAATATTAAACAACAAGATACTGAATTCTTCGCCGCCGGTCCGATAAACTTTGGCCGGATATTCTAGTGATTTTGTCCAATGCGTCAAGTGAGTCGATACGACGCGAAGGACTTCGTTGCCTGCGAGGTGGCCGAAGCGATCATTGATGCGCTTGAAGTGATCGATATCAAAGGTGTACAAGGCATAAAGCTCGCCATTAGTTTGGTAGCGATCAAACGCCGCATGCAAGTCACGATCAAAACAGCCAAAGTTGGCAAGCTGGGTCAGCGAGTCGATCGTTGCTTCACGTTTTAAGCGCTGCTCATGTTGGACTTTGGCAGCAAGATGAGAGTTGACCAGCCAAAGCGCCAGTTCCAACGCCATGAACCCAACGATTTGAAAAGGCCAGCCGACATCGATCCCAGCCAGTTTCTGTGAGTTCACGAGAAATATTGGCGCTGCAAAGAGTAAGCCAACCGCATAATATAAGGCTTGATGGACGTTCAGCGCAGCCGCATAGTGATGGATCACACCGATCATGCAAAAGGTCAACCCAATCAGCCATAATTCACCGCCTTGCGTCATCCAAACAAACCAGCACCCGACGATCGCAAGCAATGCCGTTAACATCGCGCGCGAATGGGTTGTTAATAGTGCGTAGTAGATCGTGATGATTTGAAAATTTAAAAAAGTCCAGCCATAGCCGGCCGGGTGGCCTTCATTGGCGATGTTTAACAATGAATCGGTGTGAAAAAAGATCAGTGAAAGGTAGGTTAAGCCAACCGTTAGTATCAGTGCATACCGCCGGACCCAGACCAATTTGGCTTCATCCTGAATCCAGTGATATAACCACACAAAACTGATCAAGACAATTAGATTCGTGAGCATTGTCATTAGGCGCAAGCCCAAGGTGATCATAGCGAGTTCCTTTCTGAAAATGGTATTGGTTATTAGCATACCACACTATCAATAATTTCATATAGGCCAATCGCCCTTGTAAATCCGAACAATTAGCACCAGAATAGAGGTGTTGGCGAATTAGAGGCACCTGAGTTAGAGGAGGCTAATTATGGCAATACCTCATACAAGACAGGATCTACTGATTGCAACACGGACACGATACGACGATATTTGGACGCTGATCGACGCTTTGCCCGCGGATAGCAAGACCATGACGTTCGGATTTAAGGGACGTGATCGCAATTTGCGGGATGTTTTGATTCATTTGGCCGCATGGCAAGAATTATACTTGCAATGGAGTCAAACCAACTTAGCCGGGGAGCGGCGCGTCCGTTTTCTCCCGAAACCATATACATGGGCCACTTGTGGGCGCTTAAGCAAAAAGATCCAGCAGGAGAATCAAGCGGTGAGCTTGGGTGCTGCTGAGAAGCGTTGGCAAAAATCGCACGTGCAAATGGTGCGGCAGTTTGAAGCATTGACCCAAGAGCAATTATTCGTGCCAGGCTTTTTCCCGTGGACTGGCACCAGTGCCCTCGGCGATTATGCCACCCTTTTTACAGCTACGCGTTATGCGTGGGCGATCAAGACGTTGCGGCATTTCCGCCGCCAATTCCAATCGACCCAAGCACCGGTGACGCAATGATCACTTGAGACGTCGGTTACCGACGCCTTTTTTATGTACAGTTAAGGTGAGCACATGGGATAATAGCGGGGGAAAGAAGGCGAGCAGATGATCAATGAAAAAATGGGACAAGTCAGCTTCGGACAAGCATTCAAAGATTTCTTCAAGGGGTATGTGGATTTTCGCGGCCGCTCGACTAGAGCCGGCTATTGGTGGATGCAGCTGTGGTTGATCCCATTGTGGATTGGCTTGGGCGCATGGGCGCTGATCAAAATATTCGTAGATTTGATCAGGCAATTTCAAGGTGCCCATGTGAGCAGCTATCTGCCGCTGGTCATCACGCTTGCGGTCTTTGGGGTCGGCTTATTTCTCCCCACATTAGCGTTGCAGATTCGGCGTTATCGCGATGTCGGTTTGCGTGGGCGCGGGAGTTTAGTCTTGTGGTTGATCACTGATGCGATCGAAGCGTTGCGCTATTTTGCGCTGATGCGGCAGCTCCAAGCGGCAACGGTGTTTCGTGACCCCAACTTGTTAGCACCAGCTGGCAGCCGCGGGGTTGAGGTAGTGCTGACGGTGATCATGATTGGGATCAGCGGTTTTTTCTTCGTGTTAACGCTGCTTCCAAGCGATGTCATGACCACAACCAGCACCAATCGCTTCGTGCGCTTTTTTATTCGCGGCAAGCAGGTTGCGTCAGCAGCGGGCTAAACGAATACCAAAAATTGCACCCACTTGATCATGGTGAACTGCAAAAACGCCGGCGTCTCCTTTGAGGGGACGTCGGCGTTTTTAGTTGAAGCGGCAAATTCGTCATGATCACGCATGTGTGGCTAAGATCTGCTTGGCACGGGCGACTTCTTTTTCAACGTTAGCCACTGCGGTGCCGCCTAGACTGGTCCGGCGATTAACGGCGGCTTCACTGGTTAAGTCGGTATAAACATCAGCTTCGATTTGGGGTGCGGCTTTTTGCAAATCAGCTAAACTCATGTCTTGCAAGCTTTGGCCGGATTGGATCCCTTTGAGGACCAACTCACCAACGATTTCATGGGCTTGCCGGAATGGCACGCCTTTGGTTGCCAAGTAATCTGCAAGTTCAGTCGCATTGGAAAAGTCTTTGATCGTGGCATCATGCATTTTTTCTGGATGAACGGTCAATGATTCTAGCATCCCAGAGAAGATATGGACACAACCTAAAACCGTATCATAGGCGTCGAAAATCGGTTCCTTGTCTTCTTGCATGTCCTTGTTGTAGGCCAAAGGTAAGGACTTCATGGTCGTCAACAAGCCCATGAGATCGCCATAGACCCGGCCAGTTTTGCCACGAGTCAATTCGGCAAAATCCGCATTTTTCTTTTGCGGCATGATCGAGCTGCCAGTCGAAAAGGCATCCGACATTTCGATGTAATTAAACTCATAGGTACACCAGAGGATCAGCTCTTCAGCCAAACGTGAGAGATGTTGCATCAAGATCGCGGCATTGCTGAGAAATTCTAAGGCAAAATCACGGTCTGAAACCGCGTCTAATGAGTTGTGATAAACCGCATCAAAGTCGAGTTGCTCAGCGACAAATTCCCGATCGATCGGAAACGTCGTGCCGGCTAACGCAGCTGCTCCTAACGGCAACATATCGGTATGCTTTTGGGTGAAAGTAAACCGTTCATAATCTCGCTGGAACATCTCGAAGTACGCCAGCAAATAATGCCCATAAGTGATCGGCTGGGCATGTTGCATGTGCGTGTACCCTGGCATGATCGTGCCCGCATGCGCGTCAGCTTGTGCAACTAAGACACTTTGTAAATCAGAAAGAGCTGATTTTAACGCAGGCAGGCGGTGTTTGAGCCATAAATGCAGATCCGTAGCGACTTGATCGTTGCGACTGCGAGCGGTATGCAATTTACCGGCGACTGGGCCGATCAGATCCGTGAGCATGCTTTCAAGGTTCAAATGAATATCTTCATTAGCGATCGTGAAATGCAACTCGCCGGCCTCTAATTTTTGTTGGAGTTGATGCAAGCCTGCGGTAATGGCGTCGGCGTCCGCTTGCGGAATGATGCCGGTTTTGCCCAACATCGCGACATGAGCCAAGGAACCTTCGAGGTCTTCGTGTGCCATTTGCTGGTCGAAGCTGATCGAGGCACCAAACTTATCGACCCATGCTGCCGCCTTTTGGGTGAAGCGACCGCCCCATAACTTATCCGTCATTATTTTGTGACCTTTTCTTCAGAGTGGACGTGGTTGACTTGTTCATAAACGGTTGCCGGTAAGGTCCATAGCTTGATGAAGCCGGCAGCTGCTTCTTGATCGAAGGAATCAGCGCTGGTGTAGGTGGCCAAGTTCTCATCGTACAAGGAGTTTTCAGACTTGCGGGCCACTGCGGTGACATTGCCTTTGTATAACTTCATTTTGATGACACCGTTGACGTTCTTTTGGGTTTCATCAACGAAAGCCATCAACGCGTCAAACAACGGGGTGATCCACTTAGCTTCATAGATCATGTTGGTGATCTGTTGTTCGATCAATGGCTTGTAGTGGGCAATGTCCCGCTCCAAGGTGAGGTTTTCCAGTTCATGGTGCGCCGTCATGATCACAGCGGCACCAGGGGCTTCATAAACTTCACGGGACTTGATACCAACCATCCGGTTTTCGATCTTATCGATCCGGCCAATACCGTTGTCACCGGCGACTTTGTTCAAAGTCTTGATCAAAGTTGCTAACGGCATTGCCGTGCCATCGATCGCGACTGGGAGCCCTTTTTCGAAGGTGAGATCCAGGTAGGTGGCTTCATCAGGCGCTTCTTCTGGAGAAACGCTCATGCCCCAAGCGTCATCAGGCGCTTGGTTCCAAGGATTTTCGAGGATACCGGCTTCGTTGGCCCGGCCCCAAAGGTTGCAGTCAATGGAGTAAGGGGACTTCTTGCCGATCGGGACTGGGACATCGTGATCTTTGGCATAATCGATTTCTTCTTCACGCGACCAGTGGAAGTCCCGGATCGGCGCTTCGATCTTCATGTCAGGGTCTAAAGCGTGGATGGCTGCTTCAAAACGCACTTGGTCGTTGCCTTTGCCAGTAGAGCCATGGGCGATCGCAGTCGCACCATGGTCGTGGGCGATCTTGACGAGATGTTCGATGATCAAAGGCCGGCTCAAGGCGGATACTAACGGATAGTCGCCTTCGTACAAGGCGTTGGCTTTGATGACCGGCGCCACATATTTGTCGGCAAATTCATCTTGGGCGTCGATCGCGTATGATTCAGAAGCGCCAACTTGCAGCGCCTTTTTTTGGATGAAGTCCATATCTGCGCCTGGCTGGCCCACATTCAAGCACACGGCGATGATCTCATCATAGCCTTTGTCTTTTAACCAAGGAATAGCTACTGAAGTATCCAAACCACCGGAATAAGCCAAAACGATTTTTTCAGTCATAATAGAAGTCCTCCTAGAGATTAGTTGCATGGATGCAATGATTAACACAGTGAATATGACGCGTTCGTTAGTTCATGCGCCGTTCGACGACGCCTAAAGCCCGCGTGAGAATGAAGGTCATGGCGAAGTAGATCAACGCCACGATCATCATTGGGAAGAACGGCTGGAACGATGCACCTTGCACCGTTGAGCCTTCAAACATCAGCTCGCTAGCCCCGATCACAGATAAGACGGAGCTTTCCTTGATGTCGGTCACAAATTCGTTGCCTAATGCCGGCCAGATGTTCTTGATGGCTTGCGGCAAGACCACGTATTGCGTGGTTTGCTTGCTGGACAAGCCAAGCGAACGGGCTGCTTCGGTTTGGCCGATTGGGACAGAGTTTAATCCCGAGCGGATGATCTCGGCGACATAAGCACCGGAGTTGATTCCCATAGCAATTGCCCCGGCAGTAAATGCGCTTAAGCTGAGGCCTAACACTTGCGTCCCGAAAAAGACGATGAACGCTTGTACCATTAAAGGTGTGCCGCGAATGAATTCAACATACACCGCACCAACAGCCTTGAGGATCCAGATCTTGCTGCGGCGCATCAAGGCGAGGATCGTGCCTAAAATGGTCCCGGCAATGACCGTCAAGAAGGCGAACAGCAAGGTGTTCAAAGCCCCTTTGACAAAGTAGTTGCCATATTTGTGCCAGAACCCATCAGATTGGTTTTGCAACGTGTAGGCTTGATTCAGGTATTTCTTCCACAAACCTTGTTTCTTCATTGAGTTGATCGAGCCATTGATCTGGTTGGTCAACGCCGTGTCGCCTTTAGGCAAAGCGACCACGGTTGGGGATGCGGAAGTGGCAAAGTGCGGATCGATCATGGTCAAGCTCTTATTTTTTTGCACGTAAGCGCCGGCGATGATCGAACTCATGACCCCGGCATCTAATTTGTTATAAGACACTTGGGCGACCACATCATTGGCTTTTTGTAAGCTGTGGATCTTGGCTCCGGGCAGTTGAGCTTTGGCGATCGCTTCTTGGGTGGTTTGTTTTTGCGCCCCGACGGTTGCCCCTTCAAAGTCGGCAACGTTTTTGTATTTCTTCTTATCCGCTTTGCGGATCACCACGATCTGCTTTTCGTACATATAGGGCTTGGAAAAGTTTACCTGTTTGGCACGCTCTGGTGTTTTGGACATCCCTGAGATGACCATATCGACTTTGCCGGTTTTCAAAGCGCCGATCAAAGCGTCAAAACCCATTTCCTTGATCTGTAATTTGACCCCGGCATCTTTGGCGATCTTCTTAGCCAAAGAAACGTCGGCACCAACGATCTTATCTTCACCATTGACGGTCGCATGAAATTCTAGCGGCGCGTAATCGGCGGATAGGCCGACGGTGATATAGCCGCGGTCTTTGATCGCTTGTAAGCGGCTGGTGGCCGCATCTACTGGATGCGCGACGCCGGCGACGATGAATGCCAATCCGGCGATGAGGGCGAATGCCCACCGTTTCATTTTTCCCATATCCTGCCAACTCCTAAAAGTGAATTTTTATTGAATATATACCCAATTGGCGGAATATGCAAGCTTTTTGAGAAAATATACAAAAATTATTCAGTTCGATATGGTTGCAAAAATGCGGCTATATAGTGGTAGAACTGCTCATTGTCTTTGACATAAGATGAATGCGTCGCATTAGGGACAATCCGTAAAATCGAAGTGGGGATCCCACTGGCGATCGCGACGGTTTCTTCTTTTTTGATCACGTCTTTGGCCCCAGCGATGACAAACGCTTGGGCACTGATGCGGCTCAAGGTGGTGATATCGATGTGCGGTTCATTCAGCATCAGCGCCAACTTAGGATCAGGATGCCGCCAGTTGGCTAATTTCACTCCGATGCGGCTGGTGAACTTGACCCCTTCTGGCGTGAGGTTGCCGCCTGCCAAGACGATTTTGTGCACTTGTGCTGGCCGTTGACTCGCCACTAACATCGTGACGACCGCCCCATCTGAAAAACCGACTAAGTTCAAGTCATGCAAATGCAAGGCGTCAGCAAACGCCATCACGTCATCTGCCATCAATTGATACGATAACGGCAGGCCGTGTTGACTCTGACCATGATCACGGCTGTCCAGCGCATACACCGTGTAGTCACGGGCAAGTTTTGGAATCATGTCTGTAAAGAGACTATGGTCTTCGCCATTGCCATGTAACAGCAGCAGCGGTTGGCCGTGACCGGTTTGCGTGTAGAATAAACGAATTTGATTAACGGTGATTTCCATGCGGTTTCCTCCATAAATCCCTCTAGATTTCTATTGTACGCCTTTGCCATAGGCGCGCAAAAGGGCTGATCAGATCATCAGCTGCATCCGGTACAAGGCGCATTGGCTGGATTTAGGCGCGCTTTTGCCGGTACGGGCAGAAACCGGTATAATAGAGACAATAAAGCCGAGGAGGGCCTATACTATATGGCAAAAAAGATCCTGGTGGTTGATGATGAAAAACCCATCTCTGATATCGTAAAATTTAATTTAACTAAAGAAGGTTATGCTGTTGTCACGGCTTATGACGGTGAAGAAGCACTAGCTAAAGTCGAGGAGGAAAATCCCGATTTGATCTTGCTGGATCTGATGCTGCCGAAGATCGACGGTTTGGAAGTGGCGCGGCAAGTACGCAAAGACCACGACACCCCGATCATCATGTTGACCGCTAAGGATTCAGAGATCGATAAGGTCTTAGGGTTGGAAATGGGTGCGGATGACTATGTGACCAAGCCATTTTCCAATCGTGAATTAGTGGCGCGGGTCAAGGCCAATTTACGCCGGCAAACCGCCAATGCCCAGGCACAAGAGCCTGATGATGAGAACAAAGATCTAACCGTTGGTGATTTAACGATCCATCCAGATGCCTATACCGTTTCAAAACGCGGTGAAAAAATCGAGTTGACGAACCGTGAATTTGAACTGTTGCACTATCTCGCCCGGCATCTGGGCCAAGTGATGACCCGTGAGCATCTGCTCCAAACGGTTTGGGGCTATGATTATTTCGGTGACGTGCGGACCGTTGATGTGACGGTGCGGCGGTTGCGGGAGAAGATTGAAGACAGTCCCTCACATCCTGAGTGGCTCGTCACCCGGCGCGGGGTTGGCTATTACCTGCGCAATCCAGATGCAGAATAGCATCTTTTCACAGGAGTAATCATGAACAAAAAGATCCGCTTTTTTTCATCGATCCATTTTAAAATCGCGCTGGTGTTTATCCTGTTACTGTTGGTAACTGTGGAGCTCATTGGCGCGTATTTTGTGCGCTCGTTGGAACAGCAAAATGTTGAAACGTTCAAGACAAGCTTAAATGTGGATACCTATATTCAAAATAAGCTAGGTGCTGACTTGATGCGTACCGACACCAGTGCGGCCAATGCCGACATCAAAACCACGATCAATCAAGCGGAGATCACCAATACCGCTGAGTTGCAGGTGGTGGATGCCAAAGGGACGATCCGCGCTAATTCAAACATCAATGATCAGTCAGACATTGGCCAAAAGTCGGCGTCTGGTAACGTTAAGTCGGTGTTATATAACGGCCAGATCTTTGAAGGCTTCCAGTATGGAGATAACACAGGCTCCACTTATACCAAGATCATTCCGCTGAAAAACCCGAATGCCACAGGTGACGGCAGCTCCGTGATCGGTGCGATCGTGATCAGTGCATCGATGGACTCAGTTTATGCCAATATCAATAAGATCGTGCGGATCTTCTTGATCGCCAGTCTTGTGGCGGTGGTCTTAGGCACCTTGATCTCGATCGCGATCTCGCGGGCGATCACCCGGCCGATCGACGAAATGAAAAAGCAAGCGATCCGGATGGCCCGTGGGGATTATTCTGGGCAAGTGCGCATTCACGGGCAAGACGAACTTGGCCAATTAGCCGTTGCTGTCAACAACTTGTCGGTACGGGTCGAAGAGGCACAAGAAGCTAGTGAAGCCGAACGGCGGCGATTAGATTCAGTTTTAGCCCACATGACAGATGGGGTCATCGCCACTGATCGCCGTGGCAATGTGATCATCATCAATGAAACTGCGCTAGATATGTTAAGTACGCGCAACGAAGATGTCATTGGCTTATCTATCTTGAAGTTGTTGAATATCGCCAAAGACTACACGTTGCGCGATTTACTCGAAAGCCAACAGGAGCTGTTGCTGGATTTTTCAGAGCAAGCTGATCATGATTTGATCTTGCGCGTGGACTTTTCATTGATCCAACGTGAAACTGGCTTTATTTCCGGCTTGGTTGCCGTGTTACATGATGTCACTGAGCAACAAAAGAATGAACGGGAACGCCGCGAATTTGTGTCTAATGTGTCGCATGAGTTGCGCACCCCTTTGACGTCGATGCGCAGTTATATCGAGGCGCTGTCCGATGGGGCATGGCAAGATCCAGAAATCGCACCGCAGTTTTTGAAAGTGACACAAGAAGAAACGGATCGGATGATCCGAATGATCAATGACTTGCTGAGTCTGTCGCGAATGGATTCTGGCACCAGCAAGATCGAATTGGAGACGATCAACCTCAATGAGTTCTTCAACTATATCCTGGACCGCTTTGATATGATGCTTAAAACCGACAACGAAAGTGCTGGGAATGACAATAATCGGGTCCAACCGCTGCCATCCAGCCGCAAGAAGCGCTATACGATTCGGCGCGAGATCACTAAACGCGATTTATGGGTCGAAGTGGACCAAGACAAATTCATGCAAGTGATCGATAATATCATGAATAATGCGATCAAGTATTCTCCTGAAGGCGGGGTGATCACCGCGCGGCTGGTTGAAACGCATAATCACGTGATCCTATCGATCACCGATCAAGGCTTAGGGATTCCGCGCAAGGATATCAACAAAGTCTTTGATCGGTTCTATCGGGTCGATAAAGCCCGTTCTCGCCAACAAGGCGGGACCGGATTAGGGTTGGCTATTTCCAAGGAAGTTGTTGAAGCATTGGGTGGGCGCATTTGGGTCGACTCTCAAGAAGGAAAAGGCTCAACGTTTTACATCTCTTTGCCATATGAGCCGCTAGAGGAAGGGGATGACTGGGATGAAGCTTAGTGGGTGGTTATTACGAGTCGCCTTGATCGCCATGATCGCAGTATCGTTAGTCTTCACCTGGTTGATCTGGCAAAACCCTTCACGTTTAGGACACCAAGAAGCTACTGTCACCACCAAGCGGAAAGAAGATCCGGATGTGGCTAAAAATGCCGGGATCGTTTTTTCGCCGACGACCGTATATTATCAGCACGAAAATCAAAAAACCTGGTTGTTTTCGCCAGATGACAACGTTGCACTTAACGTCCGCAATGCGATCCATTCTTGGCGATTAGGGTCGGTCACCAATGGCGGCAAGCTCACGACCAGCGAGTATAACGCGTTGCTTAGTACCAATGACAGCCTACAGCTGTTGTACTCAGACCAAATGGCGTATCAGACCTTCAACGCACACTTTTTCACCAAAAAAGCGACGGCCACGAATGCGGACTTTACCTTTAACCGGCTGTTATTGTCTTTGAGTGGGCATAGTGACCAGTTAGTGTTCATTAACGATGCCAATCGGACGATCCACACCGGCAAGCTCACGCATGGCCAATTGGCGGCATTGCAACGCTTGATCAACAAAGCCGCAATCACTGGCAAATCCGTCACTGAGCGTCGGTTAGCCAACGGCCGGCAGATCCCGATCTTTACCGACAACGTTGCACTGCAACCATACGTCTACTTGTTAGATCAGCAAAGTGCCAACCACTATGTGTCCTTGTTGATGCCAGCCACAGCTGCCAGCTCAGTAGATGCGCGGGAAATCGGGGCAGATACGGTGTACACGGCGGGAACGGATTATCGCTTGACATTAGATACAGATACGGATGTCTTACAATTTGACGATACCGGAACCGCTACCCCAGCCAAAAGCCTAGCCACTAACTTGAATAAGGCTTATGCCGCATTAGGGTCGTTAAATTTGTTAGGGCTCAATAGCATGCGCTATGCGCATTATCATAGTGCGACTAAAACGGTGACGTATCGTTCATATGCCCAAGGATTACCAATTTTTAACCAAGACTATTACGGGCGGGTGACCGTGGCGAACACGAGTAATGGCCAGCAGATGTTTTTTTCCACCAATAATTTGACCGTGCCGATCCCCACGGATCAAAACGCCACCACTTTACCGCCGACGCAGGCCGTCTTTGATCAGCTGCAAGCCAGTGGGTATAATGCGGACACGATCGAAGATATCACCCTTGGCTATTATTGGGCTAAGCAAGATGAAAACTCGCAGGTGGTCAATTTGACGCCGACGTATTTCGTTGAGATCGGTGGCAAATACCGCCGTTATGATCAGTGGCCGCGCCTAAATGCCGCCGCCAAAAAAGCTAATACTGCGCCGACTGCGGCGCAAGAGTAGGAGGGCAACATGGATTTTAGACGGATCGAGTGGATCTTTTTGATCGTCTTCGTGGGCCTGAATATATTCTTAGGGATCAGCTTCTTTCAAAGTCAAGAAGTGGATCAAGCCGTCAGCGAGTCGACCAATAGTGAGATCGTTGCGGATATTCAACGCGATCAGATCAAGCTGCCGCAATTAAGTACCAAAACACCTACCGGAGGCTATTTGGCCTCGCAAGCCAACAACGTCTTAATGAATAATCGCTCACAATTAGTTGATATCGACACAACGATCACGAATAACAGTACCTTGCACGCCACCTTGCGCGCGCCGCTGCCAGTGAAAAAAGACAAAGCGGTGGCGACATTGAAGGCTTGGATGCAAGCACCTGAGCACGTTTTGTATGGTCGTCATTATCAGTATGCCGAAAGTTTGTCGAGTGGGAATCATTATGTCTTTAGTCAACAGATCCAAGGTCATAAGATCTATGATCGCCGGGCGCAGATTACGTTTTCAGTTGCCAATGGCAAGCTGACCGGCTATACGCAGACTTATATTGCTAAGATGTCCGTATTGAAAAGCAATGTTGAGCTTACGTCAGCGCAAGAAGCAGTATTGACGTTATATAAAGACAATGAACTAGCCAATAATGCCAAGGTCGAATGGGTAGAGCTGGCTTACAACTACTTGCTTGATACTAAAGGCAGTACGGTTTATGTTCCGACTTGGTTCGTCGGCGTCGAAAACCAAGGCGCTAAGAGTGTGACCATTAAGAAACTTAACGCGATCACTAAGACCGTCGTGAAAGAAAGAGACTAAGATTAATGTGGTGAGAGCGTTCCGTTAAGTATTGAAGTTGCGATACTTAACGGAACTTTCTTTTTGTGCGGGGCTCTGAATCGGCGCTGTTGTAAATGGTTGTTGGCCCAATGCCGATCTAGCGTGTGTGCTTGGTGGCAGCCACAAAAGCCATGCCGCATACGATGGTGGGGGTTTTGTGGTAGGATTAAGGCAATAAGAAGAATTGTCCGGCTCACGTGGTTTTGGTGGGTGTGGACGTATAGAAGGGGAGCAGCAGTTTGACGGAAGATTTTGGCATGCGCGTCAGTGTTTTAGCCAGCTCAAGTTCGGGCAATGAAACGTATATTGAGACGCCAAGTCACAAGGTGTTAGTCGATGCAGGCTTTTCAGGAAAAAAATTGGCGGCGATGATGCAAAGCATTGGGCGTGATCTGGCTGATGTGGATAGTCTATTTTTGACTCATGAACATTCAGATCATAGCAAAGGCGTCGGTGTATTGACTCGGCGGTATCCGGGAATGACTTTGTATGCCAATCAGCGCACGTTAGAGGCCTTGCCTGCAAGTATTGGGAAGTTATCGGCTCAACAAGTGAAACTTTTTGAACCAGGAGAAACCATGAGCTTAGGGGATCTTGATATCGAAAGTTTTGGGGTTTCACATGATGCTGCGCAGGCGCAATTTTATCAGTTCCATCATGACGATAAAGCATTCGCGATCTTAACGGATACCGGCTATGTTTCTGATCGCGTCGCTGGGACCATTCGGGATGCGGATGCTTTGGTGATGGAATGCAATCATGACCTTGAAATGCTACGGATGGGGCCTTATCCGTGGCCATTGAAACAACGTATTTTAAGTGATACCGGCCATTTATCCAATGAAGATGGCGCCAATGCGATCATGGATGTGATCGGAACGCGGACTAAACGCGTTTACTTAGGCCATTTATCCCCGCATAACAATATGAAAGAGTTGGCCCACTTAACCGTGGCCAGCATGTTAAAAGAGCAAGGTTTAGGCGTCGGTCGAGATTTTGATGTTTATGATACGGACCCGGCTGTTGCCGATCCGATGTTTACAGTCGGGGCCTAGCATCTTCTTTGGTGCCTACTGACAAGGCAGGTATAATAAGGTTAAGACCAAGCGGGTGTGAGCCGGCGGCGGTACTTAGGTATCGTCGCCGGCTTGTTTTTCCGGTCTTATCCGCGGAATATTCATAATTTCATCAAATACTGTCAGTAGTATTAAGACTGTCAATAAGGATCGTAGTCGAGGAGGATCAGACATGGATAATCAATCTCACAATTTTCAGGAGCAAGAACCTGGAAAGCCAACCAAAAAAAAGAATAACCTGAAGCAAACTGCGATTGTCGCAGTTGTGGCGGCAGTTATTGGTGGTGGCGTTGGTGGCGGAGCTGCTTATTGGGGACTCAAGGCTGCTAACAGTGCTGATCTTGGGGTTGCGTCCACAACACAAAAATCTGGTACGACGCAGGTTTCGAATGTCTCTGTTAACGAAAGCAGTGCCAGTTCGGCGGCGTTTGCTAAAGTGAAAAAATCAGTAGTTTCCGTGGTCAATTTGCAAAAGGCCCAAAGTACCAGCAGCGGGTTGGATGATTTTGGCGATTTCTTTGGGGAATCAGGGAACTCGAATTCAAATGGCAACAGTGCTAATTCCGGCTCCTCCAGCTCAGATCTAGAAGAATACAGTGAAGGTTCTGGGGTCATTTATCAAAAGAAAGACGGCAAGGCTTATATTGTCACGAATAATCATGTGGTATCCGGTTCGGATGCTTTGGAAGTGATCTTGAGTGATGGCACCAAGTTGACTGCAACCAAAGTGGGGACCGATGAAACTAGCGATTTGGCCGTATTGTCTATCGATGGCAGCAAGATCTCAACAGTGGCTAGTTTCGGAGATTCAAGTAAGTTGAATGCTGGGCAAACCGTCTTAGCGATCGGCTCGCCGTTAGGGTCGCAATACGCCACTTCAGTCACGCAAGGGATCGTCAGTGCTACGAATCGGACCGTTGACGTGACCGATGAAAATACTGGCCAAACCACGGGTCAAGCCACGGTCATCCAAACTGATGCCGCGATCAATTCCGGTAATTCTGGTGGCCCGCTGATCAACTTGTCAGGCCAAGTTATTGGGATCAATTCAATGAAGTTATCTGGGTCGACCAGTTCGGATTCTGCCACGATTGAAGGGATGGGTTTTGCGATCCCAAGTGATGAAGTTGTGTCGATCATCAATCAGCTGGTCGCTAATGGGAAGGTCGTGCGGCCGGCATTAGGCGTTGAAGTGCGTGATTTATCTAGTGTGACTGCCTCCCAGCAAAAGTCCGTCTTAAAATTGCCAACCACGGTGACAGATGGCGCCGTTTTGGCCGGCTTTACCAGCGGCAGTATCGCTAAAACGGCTGGTTTAAAGCAATATGATGTGATCGTGGGCATCGATTCAGACACCGTGACTGGCGTCGCAGACTTGCGCACGGCACTATATAAGCATCAAGTTGGCGATACGGTGAAAATCACCTATTACCATGAAGGTGAGAAAAAGACGGTCAATGTGAAGCTAAGTGAGACCACAGCAAGCAATAGTACCTCTGATCAAAGCAACAGTAATTAAGGCAATGCCAGTGGCAATGCCTATACAGCGCCTTGGAACCGCGATTCCTTTATTGGATCGTGGGTTCAAGGCGTTTTTTGCAGTCAGGGATGGCGAGCAAACGATTAATGTCCAAGGCGTTTTTGACCAGAATGTTCAGCTCTGAGTTGTCAAGTGTGGATAGTGATTGGGCATAACTGCGGACCAATTCTGTGGATAACTCTGTGGATAGTGTTCATAACTACGATTTGCGCATGTGGAGCAATTTTAAATCAGCCTGTGCACAACCTGTGGATAAAAAAATAATCGATTCATGCGAACGTCTGTACGCGCATGGGGCCCAAGGGATACGCCGCTTACAAAATTGATAACCGAACAGTTCATCCTTGTGGATAACAGGAACATTTAAATTAATCCCTTGATTTTTTGGCCATGATCATCTGGTGTCAAACTTTCATCACGACACTAGATTTAGGGGCGAACATTTGCACCTTGTGGATAACCGCTGGGGATGACGTGTGCATCTTGTGCACATAAGCGGCTGCCTTGACATTTCATCACTTATCTACTATACTAAAGTTAGTAATTAAGTTGCGTACAATTTAAAGGAGGAGCTCATGGACATTACGATCAAGCCAGACGCGTTGGCCTATTTGCAGACGAAGATGGGATCACAAGAGCGGCTGTTTTTGGCATTAGATGATGGTTCAAGCAAATACTCTCAACTGGGAGGGACCTGTGCGATTGGCAATAAGTACCAGCTGGTGATCAGCGACCAAGCAGATCCGGATTATGCGATCCCATTAACCAATGATGCTGGGTTAGCATTGACGACTGGCGATCTGGAAGAGATGTATTTAGGCCATGGGCTCGTGTTGGATTATCAACTGGCAACACTGGCATTGCGTGATGATAGCGGCGTCTTAGATGGGGCTGTGATGCTCAACCGGCCAGTGGTCGTGGTTGATGATAATGCGTTGAAGGCACAGCGCCAAGCGATTGGTAATCAAATATGCTGATCATTTTAGGCTGACACCACTCGTGGTTTAGCCATACACAAACGTCTTGCAGGCGATTTAACCTTTGAATCGCCTGCAAGACGTTTATTGGCGTCTAGAGAGATGACGACCAGCTAGAATTTTTTTTCGAAAAGTTTTAGCACTCTATTGACTGGAGTGCTAAAAGGGATTACTATATATTATGTAAACAAGAGGTGGTGCAAAACCCCTCGATCAAGAAAGGAAGTCTGTTGTATGGCTAATGAAATGATGCGTCGTAATGACTGGTTAGAGGATCCCTTCTTTGACAACTTGGGGCGGCGGTTCTTTGAAGATTTCATGCCTACTCGGACCGCAGCAGATCAGGTCTTGAACACAGATATCAAAGAAACTGACCATGATTATGTCGCTAAGGTCGATGTCCCAGGAATCGCTAAAGATGATATTAAGCTGAACTATCAAGATAATATCTTGAACATCAGCGTGAAGAAGAATGATTTCAATGATCATGAAGATAAAGATGGCAATTTGTTGATGAGCGAGCGGCATTACGGTGCGATGAGCCGCAGCTATCGTTTGCCAAACGTTGATGAGGCAGCGATTAAGGCGGCTTACGCGGATGGTGTTTTGACCATCACATTGCCAAAGCTGACAGAAGCGCATCACGATAATCACCAAATTGAGATCAACTAGTTGATTGCACAGTAGGTTGAGACACAAAGCGGTTTTAGCCTATAGCAAAAGCGCCTTGGGGCCACGATTCGGTTTTAGAATCGCGGCCCCAAGGCGTTTTTGTTCGGGCGTGGCTTGGTAGAACGCGGCTAGACTAGGATGCCTTGGCCACTTATTTTTTTGTGAGTATTCAAGGCAACGCGAGCGTAAATGAGGGGTTTTGCGGTGCAGATATTTACTTTAATACTTTTTTAATGTAAAGTAGCAACAAGAGTTTTCATGCGTGTCTGCAGCAAGTCCTGTCAATAACGCAGTTGGTATCTCCAAGACAGTGCCGTCACGGTTATAATGGTGGCGGCACTGTTTTGTATTTTATGCTCAGAGGAGTAAGTCATGATCAAATATATCTTAAGGCGAGTCGGATTCTTGATCTTGACGCTGTTTCTGGTGGCCTCGATCACGTTTTTCTTGATGAAGTTACTGCCAGGAACGCCGTTCAACAACCCAAAGCTGCCCGCTGATCAATTGGCCCAGTTAAAGGCGCAATACGGCTTAGATAAGCCAGTTTGGCAGCAATATTTAAATTATTTGTGGGGTGCTGTGCACGGCGATTTTGGGACGTCTTACCAGTTTACCGGGCAAAAAGTTTCTTACTTGATTTCCTCACGCTTGGGTCCGTCATTACAGCTAGGGGCGCAGGCGATGGTTGTCGGGACGCTGCTGGGGATCTTGCTTGGTGCATTAGCCGCGATCCGTAAAAATACCTGGGTCGATGCCGTGGCCACGATTTTTGCGATCTTAGGCCGGTCGATCCCTAATTTCGTGTTTGCGGCGTTATTGCAATATTTTGTCGCGTTTAAATGGGGCGTGTTGCCTGTGGCGTTATGGGAAGATGGTTTTTCCTCCAGCGTCTTGCCAACGATCGCGTTGGCCATGGCACCCTTGGCCAATACTGCGCGGTTTATGCGAACCGAAATGGTCGATGTCTTATCCAGTGACTACATCGAATTAGCGCGGTCCAAAGGCGACTCTCAGTGGCAAGTCGTGGCGCGGCATGCCTTGCGCAATTCAATGATCCCGGTCGTGACGATCATCGGGCCGATGGCAGTGGATCTGATGATCGGGTCGATGGTCGTAGAAAATATCTTTGCGATCCCAGGCATCGGTGAACAGTTCGTCAAATCGATCACGACGAATGATTATCCGGTGATCATGGGTTTGACCATCATGTATTGTTTCATGTTGACCGTCGTGATCTTGATCGTGGATATCTTATACGGCTTCATCGATCCGCGAATTCGACTGAGTGGGGAGGCTAATTAATGGCTGCTAGTAAACATATCGCGCCAGACGCATTTAAGCTTGCTCATGTGGCTGCCACTGAAAAAGAATATATCGCAGCACCGGCGCTGACGTTTTCTCAAGACGCGATGCGCCGCTTGAAGCAAAATAAGGCAGCGGTGATCTCTTTTTGGCTATTAGTGATCATCTTTGCAGCAGCCTTATTGAGCTTGGTGATTACGCCGCATGATCCTAACGCGCAAAACTTGAATTATACTTATTTACCGCCAAAATGGGGTGATTTGAATATCCCGTTTTTCAATGGACATGAAAATGGCATCGACATGTATGCGCGTAATCAAGTGCCTAAAGGAACCTATTTTTTGTTAGGGACCGATTACCTTGGGCGTGATCTGTTGTCACGGATCTTAGTGGGTACCCGGATCAGCTTGTTTATTGCGGTGATCGCGACCTTGTTTGATCTGGTCGTGGGCGTCGGTTATGGCATTATTTCTGGATGGAATGGCGGGTGGATCGACACATTGATGCAGCGGGTGATCGAAATCATTTCATCAGTGCCGAATCTGGTCGTGGTGATCTTAATGCTGCTGGTGTTTAAGCCAGGCTTAAAGTCGATCATTGTGGCGATTGCCGTGACGAGCTGGATCACCATGGCTCGTTTGATCCGGGCGCAGACCTTGAAGCTAAAGGATCAAGAATTCGTCTTGGCCGCCAAGACGTTAGGTGAATCCAGCTTTCAGATCGCGCTCAAGCATTTGGTGCCGAATCTCAGTTCTACGATCATTATTCAAACGATGTTTACGATTCCTACGGCGATCTTTTTTGAAGCCTTCTTGAGTTATATTGGCATCGGTTTGCCAGCACCGACAGCAAGTTTAGGCACGTTGTTGAATGACGGCCAAAAGGCGCTACAAACGCAGCCATATTTACTGATTTATCCGGCGATCGTGATCGTGGTGTTGATGTTGGCCTTCAACTTGTTGGCCGATGGGTTGCGAGATGCCTTTGACCCGCGGAGTGCACATTAGGAGGCAGGTTATGGAAAGAATCTTAGAGGTCAAGGATCTTGCAATCGATTTTGCCACCTATGCAGGCACGGTACACGCGATCCGGCATGTCGATTTTCACCTGGACAAAGGCGAAACGTTAGCGATCGTTGGTGAATCCGGATCGGGTAAGTCTGTGACCATGCGCACCGTCATGGGTTTGTTGGCAAATAATGCCCGTGTGGTTTCTGGATCGGTCAAGCTGGCAGGGGAGGATATTCTCCATAAGTCGGAAAAAGCCCTGAACCAAATGCGCGGCAATGAAGTGGCAATGATCTTTCAAGACCCGATGACCAGCTTAGATCCGACTATGCCAATTGGCAAACAAGTCGCGGAGCCGCTATTGCTGCATACCAAAGCCACGCGCGCTCATGCGATGAAAGAAGCTGCGCGGGTCTTGGCGCTAGTGGGGATCCCGGATGCTCAGGCACGGTTAAAAGACTACCCGCACCAATTTTCTGGCGGCCAGCGGCAGCGCATTGTGATTGCGATCGCGATCATTAACCATCCCAAGCTGTTGATCGCCGATGAACCCACCACGGCATTGGACGTGACCGTGCAAGCGCAAATCGTGCATTTATTGAAGGATATTCAAGCCAAGTTAGATACGGCGATCATTTTTATCACCCATGATCTCGGGGTAGTGGCTGGGATCGCCGATCGCGTGGCCGTCATGTATGCCGGCAAGATCATCGAATATGGAACCGTGGATGAGATCTTTTATAACCCGATGCATCCTTATACTTGGGGCTTGTTAGAAGCGATGCCGACCCTCAGCGCGACCCGCAAGCGCTTATTTGCGATCCCAGGGACACCGCCAGATTTACTGACACCGCCGCAGGGGGATGCTTTTGCCCCGCGCAATCCCTATGCGATGAAGATCGACCAAGAGCAAGAGCCGCCGTTTTTTGCAGTTTCTAAAACGCATGCCGCAGCGACTTGGTTGTTGCATCCAGATGCGCCTGCTGTCGATCCGCCAGCTGAAATCAAGCGGCGCAAGCAGATCTGGGCGCAAAAGGAGGGCAATCATGATTACAGATAAAACCCCATTGGTACAAGTCCGCCACCTTGTGCAGACGTTTAATGCGGGCAAAAAAGATGAAGTGCGCGCCTTACAAGATGTGTCATTTGATATCTACAAAGGTGAAACGCTCGGTTTGGTGGGTGAATCCGGTTCGGGTAAAACCACGACGGGGCGGGCATTGATCCGCTTATATCAGCCGACTAGCGGTGAAGTATTGTTTGCAGGCCAAGACATTGCCAAGCTCAAAAATGGGAGTGCACAAATGTTGGCATTTCGGCGGCAAACCCAGATGATCTTTCAAGATCCCTACGCATCGTTGAATCCGCGGATGAAAGTGAAAGATATCATCGCTGAAGGTTTGGATATCCATCACCTGGTCCATTCGCCGCAAGAACGTGATGCCCGCGTGGCCGAATTATTAGCTGAGGTGGGCTTGAATGAAGATCATGCGTCGCGTTATCCGCATGAGTTTTCAGGCGGTCAGCGGCAACGCATTGGGATCGCCCGCGCGTTGGCAGTAGAGCCGCAGTTCATCATTGCCGATGAACCGATCTCGGCGCTTGATGTTTCGATCCAAGCGCAAGTAGTCAATTTACTTAAAGACATTCAAGATAAAAAAGGCTTGACCTACTTGTTCATCGCCCATGATCTTTCAATGGTCAAATATATTTCCGATCGTATCGCGGTGATGCATAATGGGCGGCTGGTGGAGCTGGCAAGTGCAGCAGAAGTCTATCATCATCCTTTGCACCCCTATACAAAAAGCCTGTTATCTGCGATCCCTGAACCTGATCCAGACAGCGAACGCCAACGGGTGCCGATCGCATATGATGCCAGGCAAGCAGAAGGTGGTCAGCGCCAGTTAGTGGAAGTCTTGCCAGCGCATTATGTGTATGCCACTGCCGCAGAAGTCGCCGCCTATCGCCAATCCAATTAAGAAAAATTCTTGTCACCGTTGATAAGTCGTTATATACTAGTTGCAGTCTTAAAAACTGAATAGACCCGCTCACCTGAATGTCAGTCGCGTCGGCGCATTTCAGGACGACCCGTACGCAGAAGCTTGGCTTGCTGTTGTGCGGGTCTTTTCTATTTTTAAGCAAAAAAAACGCTCAGGACCTTGGGAGTTGTCCTGCGCGCGTGAACGTAAATGGCTTGGGAGACATTTACTCGTTTATTTTAGCATATTTTATGGCTTGGGCGCGATATTCTTTTCGCGAAATATAGTCTTGAGTGCAAGGTCAGTCTGAATGAGACTGACCTTTTTTCGTGTCTGTTTAAAGCTGTCCGGCGTTACAGGTCAAAGACGCGAGTGGTGCGATCTGGTTGGTGGGGGACCTTACGAAATTCAGCGTGATCGTCATCCACATCAGCAACGACGTCATAGTCAAGATCATTGACTAATTGCCCAAAGTTAAAGCGGGTTTGCGCGTTGGTTTCTTCGACGGTCAAGCTGCGGGCTAAGAATTTTAAGCGATCAGTTTGATGATGGTGTTGGCGAATCATTTCCCCGGCCTTGGTGAGGGTGTAGCCGGCTTCGATCAAAGAAGAGATCAACATGATCTGAATGATATTTTTGAGATCAAAACGCTTGTTGGCGCCATCTTCACGGCGAAACGACCGCACCATTCCTTTTTTCTCCCAGTAGCGGATCTGCGTGACGGTGGCACCAGTGATGCGACTGGCTTCACCAATGCCAACAGAGATATCCAGTGATTTGACGCGTTGCATAAAATCGAGTTCCATGGTTTCCCCCTTTCAACGAAGATCTTCATGAAATGACAGTCCGTCATATTTTTTCTGAAAACAGTTGACTAACGTATAATGTAAGTGTAACATATCGTTTTGTCAATATCACATTATGTAATAACTTGATCACAAAATATACTTACTTTAAAGGGGCGATGCACATGCACGTACAAGACAGGCATGGTAAGACAATCAATGTACCAATGATGGTCGTGACGCTGATCGTTGGGGTTTTCATTACCGTATTGAACCAAACGATCCTGACGACGGCTTTTCCTACATTGATGAGCGCGTTTGATATTTCCACTGGGACGGTTCAGTGGTTGACAACCGGGTTCATGATGGTCAACGGGATCATGATCCCAGTATCGGCATATCTTTCTGCAAAGATCTCCACCAAGTGGCTTTACATTGGCGCGATGTCGATCTTTGGTATTGGGACATTAGTGGCGTTTATTGCCGGCAATTTCCCAACCTTGTTGGTCGGGCGCTTGATCCAAGCACTGGGTGTTGGGATCACGATGCCGTTGCTGCAAAACATTATGCTCAACTTGTTCCCGCCAGAAAAACGCGGTACCGCCATGGGGCTCACCGGCTTAGCTGTCGGTGTGGCACCGGCAATCGGGCCGACTTTGTCTGGTTGGGTGATCGACAATTCTGGTTGGCGGACGCTGTTTGGCATGCTGTTGCCGGTTGTCGTGCTCGTCTTATTGCTTTCGCTGTTTTTTGTTAAAGACGTTTTACCAACTTCTGATCCGAAGCTTGATGTCTTATCATTGATCGAATCTAGTTTTGGCTTTGGCCTGTTGCTATATGGGTTTTCTGAAGTCAGCTCTCGTGGCTGGGGCGATGCGATCGTCCTCGGCAGCATTGTGGTCGGCTTAGTGATCATTGGGTTGTTTGTGATGCGACAGCTGCATCTGGAAGAGCCATTCGTGCAAGTCAAAGTCTTCACCAGCAAAATCTTCACGATTTCAACGATCTTAAGCTCGATTGCAATGATGGCAATGGTCGGGGTTGAAATGATCTTGCCATTGTACTTACAGATCCTGCATGGCAAAACGGCGCTTGAATCTGGGCTGACCTTGCTGCCAGGGGCGCTGATGATGGGGGTCATGAGCCCCATCACTGGGTATGTCTTTGACCGCATTGGTGCTAAGCGTTTGGCCCAACTTGGCTTTTTCTTCTTAGCGGCGGCGACACTGCCATTTGCATTTATCACAGCAGACACGCCATCGTTATTCATTACTTTGATCTATGCGGTGCGGATGTTTGGGGTGTCGATGGTCATGATGCCATTAACTACCAACGGGATGAACGCACTGCCGATGGATATGATCCGGCACGGCACTGCGGTCAACAACACTGTGCGGCAAATCGCCAGCTCGATGACCACCGCGATCTTAGTATCAGTTTTATCTAACGTGACCAGTAATGCAGCGCCAGCAAAGCACATGGTGACCACTGACCCGTTGCGTTACAAGCATTTGTTCTTCAATGCGACTTTGGATGGGTATCATGCGGCCTTTTGGTTTGCGATCGGTTTTTCCGTCTTAGGTTGGGTGCTGACGTTCTTCTTGAACAAAAAGGCAGTTGCCAGCCAAGACGTGACTGCTAAGGAGGTGCGCGCATGATCATTGCGACATTAATCATCGGCGTTATCGGCTTGTACTTAAGCTTTGTTATGATGAAGACCGGCTGGGTCCGCGGGATCTTAGTGACCGTCTTTGGCATCGTGATGCTGGGCTCATTGTATCTGGTCAATGCCAACGACCGCAGCCATTTTGGCATGAAAAAACAAACGACGACCACGACTCATGTGATTTATTCTGCCAGCCCAAATAAGGCCTTACCAATGCTGCTGCGTCAAGACGTAGGCACAAGCGGCAAGCGGCAAGTGTACATCTATAAGTTAAGTGAAAAAGGCAAGACGACGCATACGCAAGCAGATTATCTGGTGACCAATCACGTGGCCAAAACCAGTAAGAAAACGGCCACTTTGAAAACGGTCAAAACCGAATGGGTCTATCAAAATGATTTCTACCGCGCCTTTTTCAGTAACCAAAATAACCACAAACTGGTTAAAGCCAGCAATACTATCACCATTCCCAACGCTTGGGCGAATTTGACGACGGCCCAAGCTAAGGCGTTAGGCAAACAATTGAAGCAAGCGCAAAATCCTTCTGCGGCTGATAAAGCCAAAATGGCAGCAGCAGTTCAACAAGCTGTCATGGCAGCGCGGATGAAAAATCCGCAAATGACGGCTGCACAGCAACAGCAAGTTATCGCCAAGGCGCAAGCACAACTCAAGCAACAAGCAATCAAAGCAGCGATCAAAGCGGTGACTGCAAAATAAAACTTGTTTAATGACACAATCAAAATGGCGTTGCGGCTACCGATTTACGGTGGTCGCAACGCCATTTTGTGCTTGCATTAATTCTGGTCGACTTTGGCTTGTTTCGCTTGTTGGGCGATGCCATAAGGTAATTGATAACGCGTTTGTTTTTCTGTCTGCTTAAAATGCCACACCGTCTTGCCTAACTTGAGATCTAGGCCAGTTTTAGTTTTGGTGAAAGTACCAGCGCTGCGGGTGTCGCCGTTTTGATTGTAGCTGTACTTAGTCGGGTTGATCCCGGCTTCAGCATCGCTTTTGGTGGCGAAGTTTGCGGCGACGATCTCACCGGTGGTCTTTAAAGTCGTTTGGCTGCCTTGGGAATGACGCGTTAACGTTTCGTAACGCCGGTAGTATGGATTGGTGGTCAAAGTGGCGGTCGATAAAACGCCTTGGTCATCATCGCGATTGAGGTAAAGTGTCATTTCCACGGCGGTGGTGACCGGTTTGGTTTGGCCCTTAGTGGTGTAGCTTTGGGCGGTATACACGGCACCACGGGCACTGGTGTCTTGGCGCTTGCAGCCGGTCAAGGTCAAAAAAAGTCCCAAGACGGCGAGGAAGGTAAATAATTGCCGTTTCATTGAATCGCTAACCTCCGTGTTCGTTATTGGTTAATTCTAACACAGAAGAAAGACGCTGCGGACAATCACTGGCCAAGTGTCAGCGCTTGTCCGGTAAAACAAGTCAGCCAGCCGTGAGTTGAAACTGTGTTTGGGGGACAAGAAATTAATGGTGGGGGCAAAAAAGCCTGTTTCTGACAGGTTGGGCCAGAGACAGGTTTTTGGGGGCCACGCTTAATCACTTGCAGCAGTGGCACTCGACGCGGTCGCAGCCGGTTGGCTGGTCGAGGTGCGACTGCTTGCAGTGGCCGCATTCGCGGTTTCAGCGGTTTCGGTCGTGGTGTTTGCCGCGGTTTCTGCAGTGGCAACCGGCTGACTGGATGAAGCTGCCGCTTCTGTTTCAGAAGGTGCGTCAGGGGTGGTCGCAGCGGATTCTGGGGTGAGCTTTTGTTTGGCGGCGGAAACGACCGCTTCGGCTTCAGCAGCAAACGCGGAGTCATCGCCATTGGTCACCGCATTGACCGCAGATTCTGCCGTGGTGATCGCTTTAGGCGTCACTTTAGGCGCGGTTTGCAGTTTTTGCAACGCGGAAACCGCGGTGGCGGCTGAGTTTAAAGTGGTCACCGGTTGTTGATAGACTTGGGTGAACACCGGCTCAGTTGTTTCCAGCTGGGCATAAGCAGATAAGGCTGCCGCTGCAGTTTGTCGATAATCTGTGGTCGGAGCGATCGGCGCTTGGGTGGCACCGACGACAGTCAACATTTGATCGGCTTGAGCGACTTCTTGTTGGGCTTGGTGCAGCTGCTTTTTTTGTTGCGCATCTAAGCGCTGCTTAGCGGCGGCTTGAACCGCCTGTTTTGCTTTAGCCACGCGGGCTGAATTGAGATCCGTTGCCGGGAGGGTGTGCGTTGAGTTGCGATAAAGCGTGTCAACGGAAGCCTTGGCCTGACGAACGGTAGTCGTGGTCACTTGCGTACGATGATAATAATACCCACCGCCCAACGCGAGCATTACGGCAGCAGTTAGGGCCAACAAAACACGAGTGCGCATATCCTCACTTCCTTTACCGTAAGGATACCGGGTCAAGATGACAGGAAGGTGACATCTAGATAAATATATCAATAAAAACTGACAGCCATATATTTCAATTCAGATGTGCGCCGTTTGAGGCGATCACTTGTTGGAACCAGTAGAACGATTTTTTCGGCGTCCGCCGCAAGTCGCGCAAGTCGTGATTGGTGCGATTGACATATATCATCCCATAGCGTTTATCCATGTTGCCGCTGGAGCTGGGAATATCGATCAATCCCCAGCCAAGATACCCCAGCACTAAGACACCATCTTGGAAAACGGCGTCTTTGAGCGCTTGCAAGTGGGCACGGTGATAGGCGATCCGGTAGTCATCTTGGAGCTGGTCTTGACCGTCGCTGACTTCGCGGATGCCGATCCCATTTTCAATTGGGAATAACGGCAGGCGGTAACGGTTGTAAACGGTGGTTAAAATATCGCGAAAACCAAGCGGGTCAACATTCCAACCCCATTCGTTGGCTTGGGTATAGGGATTAGCGACCGAACCGTGATCTAAGTAATAATTGACCGGGGTATTGATCGGGACGCGACTGCTATCGATCAAATGGCTGCGGTAATATGAAAAGGCAAAAAAGTCAGCATGCAGCTGATCAAAAGCGGCTTGATCGTCGGCGGTGATCGTCCAGTGCAGGTGCTGCTGCTTGGCGTAGGCTAAAACGGCTGGTGAATATTGGCCGTTTACGAAAACCGAAAGCAGATTTTGATTCAAGAATTCATCGATCTGGCGAGCATACCAGGCGTCTCGGGGGTTGCTGGTGGCTGGGTAGCATTCTTCGTAAGCCAGCATGCCCCCGATCTTTGCACTCGTAGTGGCATGCAGGTAATTGGCGACGCGGGCATGGGCGACCATCACGTGATGGTTGATCGTATAAAGTGCTTCAAGGCTGCGCGGGCCGGTCAAATCACCGGCAATGTCAAAAGCGTCGCTGGTAAAGTAGAGGTTTTGTTCATTGAACGTCAGCCAAAAAGGCACTTTAGCCGCAAACCGATCGATCATCTCTTTGGCAAAGCGCACGAAAGCGTTGACCACATGACGACTGGTAAAGCCGTTGTAACGCTTGGCTAAGGATAAAGGCATATCGAAATGATATAAGCAGATCATTGGCGTGATCCCGCGTTGTCTAAGCGCGGCGATTTGGTTGGCATAAAAGGCGATACCGGCTTCGTTAAATTCGCCGTCGCCGGTAGGACAAACGCGGCTCCAGGAGATCTGGAAGCGGTAACAATTCATGCCGGCTTTTTGCATCCAGTCGAAGTCTTCGGCATAGCGGTGATATTCGTCGATGGCCACACGCCAGGCGCTGGTGGTGTCAGTTGCCGGGCGAATGTCGTAGACGGATCGGCCCTTGCCGCCTTCAGTTACGCCGCCTTCAGTTTGCATGCTTGACGTTGAATTTCCCCATAAGAAGTTTTTAGGCAGTGGTTGGCTCATCATCGTCCTCCTATTTCTAAGTCATCAGTGGTCTTAGGCGTCTTGCTTGTGATGGCAAAGCTGAACCTGCCATAATAAAGGTAGGCTCAATTGCTGCTGAGGTGGGCTGAATGGAAATAAAAACTCATTTTCGGATCGGCATAAATGGTCTTTGAAAAGTTGAATAACGTATTGTTTTTGGTGTAATTCATCTGTGCTAAAGTCAAGCGGTGAGTGCCTGGTTTTTGGTCCAAAAGCGTCGCTTGATCTTCTGCCAGCTTGGTCATAGACAGGTAATCGTCGCTGGCGATCACCGCGATGTTGAAGGTTTCGGCGAGAAACTCGAAAATCGAGCCGTTGACACTTTCTGTGGACAAAAAAGGGACCACTGCCGTTAAGTAGTAAGATTCTTCCAGTGCATAAACGGCTGCGTCCATATAGCGCAGGCGGATGACGCGATAGACTTCCGCGTCGGCTTCGACGTTGAACTGCGTGGCTAATGGGATCGTGGCGGCGATCGCTTTATCAAACGTCACGATCTTTGACGTGGGCCGCGGTGAATTCTTCACTAACGGCTTGCCGGCGCCAACAGAGAGGTTCACGGCATGTTTGCTATTGAGTTGGACGTGATTGATGTAATATCCAGATCCTTGAACGCGGCGCAATAGACCTTGTTGGTAAACGACGTCAATGGCGCGGCGGATCGTATTGCGACTGACCCCAAAGCGAGCCATCAGTTTGGCTTCGGTAGGCAGTTTGCTGGTGAATTGACCTTTGGTGATCGCTTGGATCAGCTGGTCGGCGATTTCATGATACATGTTTGGGCTCACCCTCTAACAAATTTTAGTTGCAAGTACTTGTCAAATTTGTACCTACGTATTATTATAGCATTGTATTGAAAACGCTTTAAGTGTTTGACGCAAATCTTTTACGAAAAAAGGAGAAGTTCGTTATGGCTAAGAAAACGATCATGTTAGTTTGCTCCGCAGGCATGTCGACAAGCCTGTTAGTCTCAAAGATGCAAAAAGCGGCTGAAGCAGACGGAGTCGATGCTGACATCTTTGCGACGGCATCGACGGATGCAGACAACAAGCTGGCAGAAAAGCACCCAGACATTTTAATGCTCGGGCCGCAAGTGCGTTTTATGCTGGACAGCTTTAAGCAAAAAGCCGCGAACATCCCGGTTGAAGTGATCAACATGCAAGATTATGGCATGATGAACGGTGAAAAGGTACTCAAAGAAGCGTTACGCGCTATCGACGCCAAATAGGCGGGCAGGATGCGCACTTCCATTTTCATATTCGCAGCCAAGCTTGTTGACAAGCACTGAGATCCTTTGGCAACAAAGAGACTGGACGTCATCTCAGGGTTGGCGAATGTGAAAATAGAGGCGCGCATCGGTATGTACGCCGCAATTAGTCGCAAGCAGGTTCACTTTAGGAGGATGACATGGCAGAAGAGAACAACGAGAACATGCAATCCGTCATGGGATTGATCATTAACGGCGGTAATGCAAAAAGTTCTGCTTTTGAAGCGATCGCAGCAGCCAAAAAAGGAGATTTTGCGCTGGCTGACAAAAAGCTTAAAGAAGCCGATAATTTTTTAGTCGAAGCGCATAATGGTCAAACCAAAATGCTGACTGCCGAAGCCAGCGGGGAGCATGCGCAAGTGACGTTGTTGATGGTGCATTCACAAGACCACTTAATGACGGCGATCACCTTCCGTGATTTGGCGGGTGAGATCGTTGATCTGTATAAGCGACTAGCAGAAAAATAAGGACTAACTTGGGCCAAGACATGTTGCGTTTGATCACGTGCCCATCCGCAAACGCCCATGGACCGCGATTCAAAGCATGAATCGTGAGCCATGGGCGCTTATGTTATCGGGGACAATGCTGGTGGCTCAAGACGTTTTCGCATCGAAGCGACTTCGGGGGAAGTGCCGCTTGGATGCGCGGAAAGATAAGGAGTGTGCATAAGTATGACCAAAGGGTATCAAATGCCTGCTGGCTTTCTTTGGGGTGGCGCTGTGGCTGCCCACCAAGTCGAAGGTGCTTGGCAAGCCGGCGGCAAAGGCGTGAGTATTGCCGATGTGATGCGCGCCGGTGCTAAGGATGTGACGCGTCAAGTGGATGCGCAGCCCACTGGTGATGCGGTTTATCCTAATCACTGGGGGATCGATTTTTTCCATACGTATCGAGATGATATCAAGTTGTTTGCGGAAATGGGGTTCAAGTGTTTTCGCACGAGTATTGCGTGGACGCGGATCTTTCCCAATGGGGATGAGGCATTGCCCAATGAGGAAGGCTTAAAGTTTTATGATGACTTGTTTGCCGCTTGCCAGCAATATGGGATCGAACCGATCGTAACCTTGTCGCATTTTGAAATGCCTTTACACTTAGTGACCGCAGATGGCGGCTTTCGCAGCCGCAAAGTGGTCGCGGCGTTTTTGAAGTTTGCACAAGTGTGCTTTGAGCGCTACCACGACACCGTCAAGTATTGGATGACTTTCAATGAAATCAATAATCAAGCCATGTGGCGTGATCCGCATCCGTTGTTGCAAAATTCGGGGTTGCAGTTGGACGACTCGGAAAATTCGGAAGAAGCGATGTTTCAAGCCGCGCATTTAGAATTAGTCGCTTCCGCCAAAGCGGTCAGCTTAGCGCACTTGATCGACCCCACGCTGCAAGTGGGGGCCATGATCGCCATGACGCCGATTTATCCGCTCAGCGCCAAGCCAAAAGATGTCTTGATGGCAGAACGTGCGATGCGATATCGTTATTACTATGGCGATGTCCAAGCATTAGGGACCTATCCTGCGTGGCTGAAGCGCTATTGGGCGCGTAAAGGCTACGCGATCGAGATCACGGCAGCAGATGCGACGGCGTTAAAAAATGGCACCGTGGATTATGTCGGGTTCAGTTACTACAACTCATTGGCCACCGAATATTCAGCAGACAATCCGGATTACGATTATGATGAAGCGCGCTCAGTCGTGCCCAACCCTTATGTGCCGCGTTCTGATTGGGGCTGGCAGATCGATCCAGTGGGGTTGCGGTATGGGATGAATTGGATGACAGCGCGCTGGCACAAACCGTTATTTGTGGTTGAAAACGGCTATGGCGCGTATGATACCGTGGTAGATGGGCAGATCCATGATGATTATCGGATCGCCTACTTGCGCGATCATATTTTAGAAATGGAAAAAGCGGTCGTTGAAGACGGCATCGAATTACTTGGTTACACGCCTTGGAGTGCGATCGATATTATCTCAGCATCTACTGGCGAAATGAAAAAGCGGTATGGGTTGATCTATGTCGATCAAGACGATCAAGGGCGTGGCAGCGGCAAGCGTTTGAAGAAAGATTCGTTTGCCTGGTATCAACGCGTGATCGCCTCCAATGGCGAGCAGCTTTAACCATGCTAAAAACCCGTAAGCCAGCTTTGCCGGCTTACGGGTTTTAGCATGCGGTTAGTGTTTGAACGCCATGGTGGCTTGAACTGCAGCTTGCCAGCCGGCGTACAAGCGACTGCGGCGATCAGCCGGCATTTGGGGGATGAACCGTTTAGCGGGTGCGGCGATTTGTTGCAGTTCGTCGGTATTTTGCCAAAAGCCCACTGCCAGCCCCGCCAAGTAAGCTGCGCCCATGGCGGTGGTTTCTAAATTGGCCGCCCGTTCGATCGGGATGTTGAGGATGTCAGCTTGAAATTGCATCAAATAGTCATTTTTAGCGGCACCGCCGTCGACGCGCAACGCTGGGATCGTGATCCCAGTATCTTGATACATGGTTTCCACGACATCCCGGGTTTGGTAGGCCAGACTTTGTAAGGTCGCTTTGATGAAATCTTCTCGCGTCGTGCCGCGCGTGATGCCAAAGACAGCACCGCGCGCATCTGCGTCCCAATAAGGTGCACCTAAGCCCGTGAAGGCTGGGACGACATAGACTTCATCTTGGCTGTGCGAGCGTTTAGCAGCAATTTCAGAAGCCGGAGCGGATTCGATCAATTGCATGGCATCGCGCAACCACTGGATCGCACTGCCTGCGACAAAAATCGATCCTTCTAAAGCATAGTGAACGACGCCATCAAGACTATATCCGATCGTCGTCAGTAGGTTATTAGCGGACATGGTCGGTGTGGTACCCGTATTCATGACGATGAACGACCCAGTGCCATAAGTATTTTTGACCATGCCAGGCGCTAAGGCCAGCTGGCCAAACAACGCCGCTTGTTGATCACCAGCCATGCCGGCGATCGGCACACCAGAACCGTAAAAGTGGTAGTCAGCAGTTTGACCATAGATCTCGGAATTGCTGCGCACTTCAGGCAGCATCACTTTGGGGATGTTCAAAGCGGCTAAGATCTCATCATCCCATTGCAGGGTGTGGATGTTAAACAACATGGTGCGGCTGGCGTTGGTGTAGTCTGTAATGTGAAAAGCGCCGCCAGAAAGCTTCCAAGACAACCAGGTATCGATGGTCCCAAAAAGCAGCTCGCCTTTTTCTGCGCGCTGTTGCGCCCCAGGGACATGATCGAGGATCCAGCGGATCTTGGTCGCGGAAAAATACGGATCGATCAACAACCCGGTTTTTTCGTGGATCATGGTGTTCAGCCCGGCGTCGCGTAGTGCATTGGCAATGTCATTGGTTTGCCGCGATTGCCAAACGATCGCATTGTAAATCGGCAAGCCGGTGGCTTTGTCCCAGATCACCGTGGTTTCGCGCTGGTTGGTGATCCCCACGCCGCGAATCTGGCCAGGTTGGATGTGGGAGTCGATAAAGGCGGTGGCGATCGTAGATAAAACGGCATTCCAGATCTCATTGGCGTTATGTTCGACCCAGCCGGGTTGCGGAAAATACTGGGGAAATTCACGCTGAGCATCTGCGACTTTTTGCCCGTTGTGATCAATGATCAAAGTCCGCGTACTGGTGGTGCCTTCGTCGATCGCGAGGATATATTCAGCTGCCATAATTGCCCTCCTTGATAGCGGTTACTGCTTTTTCATTTTAGCTGTTTTCGCCACGAGGGTAAACTCCTACCATTGTTGGGTGGCGAAATCAGCCATTAGTCCCATGGCGTATACCAAAATGATTGCTAGGCTGAGGATAAGGGAGGGAGCGGCGATGAAAAAGTGGCAAAAGCGGTTATTGACGATCGGGTTAAGTATCGGGTTGGCCTTGGGTATTTCACCATGGCTGACGCGCAATCAAACTACAGCGGCGGCTGCGGCATTAGATTATGCCAACCCGGTGGTGCCGGTGACGACCGTCTATGTCGATCCGGCAGTGCCTGAGGTGCAATGGCACGCAAACAATCACGGCGGCTTAGATTATACTTATGCGGTGATGAGTTATGATGCTACCGGCAGCGGGCGCAAGCTCATGCTGCATGTCTCAGACGCCCCGTTGCCAACCGGGACGCCACTGGCGGTTAAGATCAAAGGCCAAACCGTGCTGAGCTGGGAGTCAGTTTCTGCTAACAAGACGCCAAAACTCGCGCGCCAACGCCTCTCCCTTAAACCGTGAGTATCGCAAAAAATCAGCGGGCACGTCATATCGACGCGCCCGCTTTATTAGGTGGAAAACTAGATCATGAAATCTAAGATTCCCCAACCAAGTAAGGCTAAGATCGCTAGACCCAAGAAATTCAAAGCAGAAAAACCAAGGAAGAATTTGCCGGAATCTTTATTGCCCCAGTTGGTATATTCTTTGAAGACTAGGAGATTGCACATCGAACCAACGACGGTGCCAAGGCCGCCAATGTTTGAGCCTAAGAATAAAGCTTCTTGGAAATTGGTAAACTTGGCGATCAACACCGTGGAAGGCACGTTGGAGATGATCTGGCTGGAGAAGATGCTGGTCAAGAACACGGAATGCTCAGTTGCCACCAGCCCGGAGATCAAGCTGACGACCCAAGGCAGCTGTCGCAAGACGCTGACGATCATGAAGAACCCGCCGAAAGTCAACACGATCCCGTAATCGACGTCCAACAAGATCTTGCGGTTGTAGGCAAAAGCCAAGGTGAGGGCACATATCGCCCCGACCCAAGAAGGGATAAATTCCAGTACCCCGCCAAAAATGATCAGCGCCACAATGATGGTGACAATGGTCGGCCGAGTTTGGATGCGAATGTCTTGAGCAGGGACGTTAGGCAACGGGGTCTTTTTAATGAAGAAGATAAAGATCGTCATTAAAATCAAGCTTGCGATCAATAGCGGGATCGACCAGGTGAAAAACGTTCCCACTTTAATGCCGTAATGGTTCATCAAAAAAATGTTATGGGTATTCCCAAACGGGGTAAATGCACTCCCGAAATTTGCGCCCATGCCGATCAATGTCACCGGCAAGATCTCCGGCAGCGAAAACTTCTTGGCGATGCGCAAATATAATGGCACTAAAGTCAAAACGGTGACATCATTCGTTAAGAACATACCAGCCCCGACGGCCAATACCACAAACATCCAAGTGAGCTGGCGGTTGCTGGTGGCGCGACTCGTCAGCCGGTAGGCAAAATAATCAAGGATATGTAGATACTCGAATATCTGGATGACGGTCATCATCCCGAGAATCGAAAACAACGTGGAAAAGTTGATATCTGCTAGTCGTGGCCTGGCAAAGAACAGACTGAGCACTACCAAAGCCGCGGTGATTTGGAACACGCGGTCTTTGACAATGTTTTTAATTACGGTCATGAATTAACCCTCTCCAAAATTGACTCAACATTCCTATTTTGCGCTAAAACCGCAACGGAGACAACCGGCCTAATGTAAAACTCTCGTAAAGATGGGGCAGGATTTTTTACATTGAAGACATTTCCCGGGAAATACGCGTCAGCCAAGGTATACTGAATGGATGAAGGGGTGAAGACATGACGATCAAGATCATTGGGGTTGGAAAGTTAAAAGAAAAGTACTTTAAAGATGGCATCGCGGAATATAAAAAGCGCCTTGGCGCGTTTGCCAAGGTGGAATTAGTTGAAGTGCCAGACGAAAAAGCGCCAGAATCGCTTTCAGCAGCGGAAATGGCCCAAGTCAAGGCAGTTGAAGGCCAGCGCATCTTGGCCAAGGTCAAACCGCGTGATTGGGTGATTGCCTTGGCAATCGAAGGCAAGCAACGGTCATCAGAAGCCTTTGCCAAAGAGTTGCAAGAGCTCGAAACTTATGGCCATTCGGATATCACCTTCGTGATCGGCGGCTCTTTGGGCTTAGCGCCAGAGGTGATGAAACGGGCAGATAATACATTGAGTTTCGGCTTGTTGACGATGCCACATCAGCTGATGCGGTTGGTCTTGATCGAGCAGGTCTACCGCGCATTTATGATCAATGCGGGCAGGCCGTATCACAAGTGATGCGGTTTACCAAATTAAGTCATACAAAAGTATCCGATATGGTCGTTAGTAATACAGTTGAATTTTGGAGGAAAAAAATACCGCTTGCTCAATATTTTGAGCAAGCGGTATTTGGTATGTAGTGAAGAAGTATTCAGTAGTTGAGTTGAATTCTGGAGCTTATTTGTTCGCCTCGGGAAATTGCTGAGTCGTATAGATGTGATCTAGTTTGTCACCGTCTTTATAGATGCTGTATGGTTGGCCGGTTCGATTGATCCAAGTAATGATCGCGGAGATTCGTCCAAGTAGGAAATACTGGTTGTAGTCATCACCAATGACAGAAGCAAAGAGGTCAGTGAAACATTTAGTGATCACTTCGTCGAACTCTGAATCGTTTTGCTGGATGACAATCGTGTTGTGGAAAGATTGTTTGTAAATCTCGTTGAAAAGTAAGAATGGGTGATCAAGTAAATTCTGACGCCAAGAGGTGTTGATTGTAATTGAACTCTCGAATATTTCTGTAAGTAAGGCATACTTGTCGGCATAGTATAAGTAGAGTGTGTTTCTGTGGATCATCGCTTCTTTAGCAATCATGTTGACGGTAATTTTACTGAAAGGAACTTGCTGTATTAATGAATTCAACGCGCGTTGGATTTCTCGTTTGGTGCGAATACTGCGCTTATCAGGCATGTTTTCACCTCATTTTCACGAATGTGTAGTACTACTGTGCATTGTATCATATTTATCCATTTACGCAGTCACGCAATTCAATTAACCTAAACTTTGTTGTTTTCATAATTTTCTGAAAACGAAATTTAATCTTGAGAATATATGATGTTAGGAGTAAAAATGAAAAAATCATATGAAGATATTCATGGGAAAAAATATAATCGTTGGCTGATCTTGTTCGTAGTCGTTTTAATTGCCTTTGCCGGTACGATCATGCAGACTTCGTTAAGCACAGCACTGCCAACGCTGATGAAGTCGTTTGATATCAGCATGAGCACTGCTCAGACTGCGACCACGTATTATTTGTTGGTCAATGGGATTATTGTGCCATTATCTGCGGTATTTCTGACCCGGGTGCCAACGAAGCGATTATATCTTATTCTCGGCATTACGCAGCTTGTTGGTATCATAATGACTTACTTTTCACCCAATTCATCATGGGGATTCTTCATTGCCGGTCGAATCATCACGGCCTTAGCAGTTGGCATCTTATCGTCGACCATGGCAGTCATTGTCATGAATATTTTCTCGAGTAAAGAACTGGGCACCGCAATTGGACTGACGGGTTTGGCATTAGGACTTGCGCCAGCCGTGGGACCGACACTAACTGGTTGGATTCTCAGTAAATCGCATGTTATCTTTGGACTCACAGTTTCTTCGTCATGGCGCTCGATGTTTCTGCCTTCGTTGCTGGTAACTGCGCTTTGTGTGGTATTGATTCCATTTGTGATGCATGATGTCGTTGAAAATCATCGACAAAAAATTGATTTCGTGTCAGTACTGCTTTCGACCATTGGGTTTGGTTTTTTTATTACCGGTTTCTCAAATGTTGCTGACAAGGGCTGGGGAGATCTGAGTGTCATTTTACCGGTGATTATTGGTGTTGTTTTCATTGGTTTGTTCGCATGGCGTCAATTACGCATGGATGATCCATTACTTGATGTTCGTCTATTTTTGAATTCGCGCTTCACCGTAGCGACTGTTGGCACTCTGTTGGTTACCATGGCGATGTATGGCGTTGAAATGATGCTCCCCACGTACTTACAGAATGTGCGAGGTATGTCGCCACTAAACTCTGGGATGACATTGTTTTTCGGTGCTTTAATGATGGGGGTCATGGCACCAATTGCAGGTAATTTGGCTGATAAATATGGGGTAAAAAAACTTGCCTTAACTGGATTTTTCATTTTGGCGATTGGGACGTTACCGTTTGCATTTATCAGTGCCACCACACCGACATTACTGATCAAGGTAATGTATGCGGTACGCATGATCGGGATCGCAACGGCGTTGATGCCACTGACCACTGCAGCCATGACGGCAGTGGCAGTGGAGCACTCAACCCATGCCTCAACGATCAACAACACAGCGCGTCAGATTTCCTCATCAATTGCGGTGGCCGTGTTGACTTCTTTGACTCAAAATACCACCACCAATGCACTGCCACAGCATGCATTGAAAATCGCAGATCCACTGGCTTATGGTGCTAAGTCAATTACCGCTGCGGTATCCGGTTTCCGCGTTTCATTCATCGCCGGATTAGTGTTGGCCATTTTGGGGTTTGTCTTTGTTTGTTTCATCAAGAAACAAACAAAATCTAATGACGTACAAATGGAGGTCGACTGAAGATTATCTATCTCATTTTTATTCTCACGATATTGGCTTTTGTCACAATTATTATGATCAAGTCGAAGACGTTGCGTGTGATTGCCAGTGGTATCTCTGTTGTGGGCTTGATCACAGCTGTCGGTTTCATGATCGGCAATCAAGAGTGGCACTGGGGCATGAAGCAGGAAACGTCGACTACGATGAGTACCAAGGTCTATTCTGCCTTGCCGATAGCAACGCCAAAGAATATTCTGATTTACCAAAATGTTGGAACAAACAGGCAACATCAGGTACTTGTTTTCCGCGATTCAAAGACTGAAAAGAAAGCAACCGCATATGCTAAGCCGGACGATGGTGATATATTGAAGGCGGACAAGACTACAGCAACCTATAAGCTCGCCAATACAACGGCACCCAAGCTGACGGTAAGGACTACATACTGGGTGTACACGTCTAAGCTGATGAACACTGTCTTTCACTACTCCGGTAATGGGAAAAAGTTTGTTTCAAAGTCGACTTTTTTGACGTTACCTAAATCTTCTTGGCAGGTGATGACTAAGAGACAGGTCAAAGATTATCAACAGCAATTGGTTGAATTGGCTAAGGTACAAGCAATGAAGGCTTCTCAAGGTGAAACAAGTGCAGTAATTAATCACCAATACAATGCAGAAAGTATGGAGATAAACTACGAGTGTATTTTTGAAAACAGGAATAGAGGTCTTCCATATTTGCTGTTTTTCATCAGTTAGTTCCATCATTGGCGAAAATCTTGGGATAAGGCTGAATACTGGGTGTTACTGGTATTTTGACTGAATCAACGTTTAATACTCAGTATAGAGTGCCACAACCGACGTAAAATCGGTTGTGGCACTTTATTTTTTCATGCGAGGAGGGGAAGCATAAGTACAAATGTAAGTCGTAGTGTAGAATTAACCGCAGGATTGTCTGTTACAGTAGTCCATATCACAAGTGAGGCGGTTAATTAAAGTGACCGCAGGTGAGGATTGCTTGACCGCAGGCGTTGTATCAAAGGTCTATTGAGTCGAAAAGAAGCATGAAGACCAGTCTGTGACGATGACATTGATAAACGTATGCAACCTGTTTCGTTTAGGAAACCTGCATGATATAATCAAGTCATAGAAAAAGACGTCATGCGTCAACATGGCGTCCGTGCAGACCGTTAAAGACGGTTGGCATTTAATAGAAGTTGGTACTAGACCGTTAAACTCCCGCCAAGAAGTTTACTGACGGTCTTTTTGATTGCCAACGATTGCTTGAATGATGACGACCACTAATCCGATGAGTGACAAGACGAACCCGCCGAACATCAGCATTAGGGTCAACGCATCAGCAACAGTTACCAAAAGGTGCCTCCTTTCCTTAGAGTTTGGATGATGTACATAGGCACCACCTCGCAATGGATCAGATTTACCAACCGTTTTCAACTTTCTGCCTGAATAGTGTATCATGACAGGGTACTTTGAACATGGTATACACGTTATGGTTTATTAAAGAGTAGAGGGCAAACTGCGTGAATGATTGATACATTCGTCCGTATCACAAATAGTGAGGATGCTAGAGAGACTAGCGTGACGTGATCGCAGTCGAGACGTACGCTTAGGAGGTCAACCATGTTTGAGCAAACATTACGTCAGACCAGGCAACAACGCGGTATGACACAGCAACAACTGGCGGAGCGGATGTTTGTCTCTAGGCAAACCGTATCCAGTTGGGAAACTGGCCGGAACCTGCCTAACCTCGAGACGCTGGCTGGACTTGCTGAATTGTTGGACGTCTCGACGGATTACTTGTTGGGACGGCAGTCCAATGACGTCGAGAAGCAAAAGTTGGCCTGCTTGCCAACGGCGGTGGCGATTGCCGTCATTATCCGGTTGGTGATTCCAACAACTGCTGAGATGTTGGTATTGTCTGATGCCATGATTGTTAGCCTGCTGGTCATACTTGGCTGTGAACATAAGCCGATTAAGCAGCGATACACCCAGATTGCCTCGTTTACGGTGGGTTTGCTGATGGTTGCTATCGCATGGGGACAAATCTTTGGGATGGATGTTGGCAATCAGCTGGCCTATGTCGTCATTGGCGCGTTGTTGACGAGCGAATCCGCGTGGCTACTTTGCCAAGATCGATTCCGTTTGAGGAGTGGTCTCTTGAAAAATAAAGCTTGGTGGATCGCCAATGGGATGCTGGGGTTTCTAATCGCCAGTGGGGGCGTATGGATCCTGATTCGACACGTTGATGGGTCAGGACACATCGAAAATACGGGCTCTCGACTGCTGGCGTTAGGCGTATTAGGGGTGTTCACAGCAGGTATTGTGGTGGTTGAGTTGGTAATCTATGCCGTGATCAGGCGCGCTCGTCGCTTCCCACGGTAGGCGAGATTTTGATGGATTCATCAAGACGAATAGAATACGAAAAAGGAGTCGCGCTGTGCGGCTCCTTTTCACGTTCAATCGGGTCTCGTTTCAGTCGCGAACCGGCATCTTCTCTAAGAAACTGTAAAACTGGCGCTTGTCTGAGAAATCCGCCATGTATTGGCCGTTGAAGCCGGCCTTAGCACCGATCCAAGCCAATTCGTCGATCAGGCTTTCTTGCGGCGTCGGGAATGTGATCTTACCGTTGCTTGCCTTGATGCGGATATAATTCACGAGCCGATTGATCAGCGCTTCTGGATTTTTGGCGGTGTCGAGCTTCTGGTAGACCTGACGCAACACATCTGTGATGTCTAACAATTGCGGCGATTGATCCGGGCGCTGGGCCAGCAATGCGGATAATGCTGTAATGGCTTGTTTTGCCGAAGTAGTCGTTTGCTTTTGTGATTTGGTTGACATCTATCTCACCTCGCCTTCAGCGTAGGCGTGCCTCTACTACAATGCAAGCAGCACCAGCAGATCCGAGCCGCAACCAACAGTTGCCCTGCCGTTTAGTTGACAATGTTGCGGTGGCTTTGTAGCCTTGGCTGATGGGGAGTGACGTAAAATGTTGAAGATGGGTAAATTGATTCAGGAACAACGGCAGCGCCGTGGGTTATCGCAGAGTGACTTGGCCGCGCAGTTGCACGTTACCCGGCAGGCGGTGTCTAAGTGGGAGAACGACCAAAGTTATCCCGATGTCGACATGCTGGTGCAGCTGGCACAGATTTTTCAGTGCGACGTGCGGGTGTTGCTGGGACTGAAGCAGAAGATGCAGTGGCGCGGCCTGTTTCGCTGGCGTGCTGAAGACAAAGAGATCAAGTGGTACGCCGGGGGTGGTGAACGGCGACGGCTGGCGATCTCATGGCTAGTTGATATCATCGCGCTACTGCCGCCGGAACAGGCGCCGCTGAAGGCATTGCTGGCACAACAGTATCAGCGCCTGATGACCGACGGCACGTCGACGCCTTATGTGCTGATGTCATTAAATATGGAGGTGGCGTCACTGATGCACCATGAGCATTTTGTCTTACCGACGGAAGCTGAAGCGAGGTATCAACAGTTGTTGCGGCTGTCGAATATTCGTTACAGGTGACCATACTGGAAATATTTCCCGGGAAAAGCCGCGATCAAATTACTTTGACGGCGGCTCTTTTGATCGAGGCGATGACGGCCCAGCCCGCCTGTTTCAGCAGTAGAATCGACCTCAAAACCGCTTAACATCGTTGAGTCATGTCACCAGCGCTGGCGGGACACATGAAGGGTGCTTGCAAGCAAAGCGTGTGACACCAGGGATGAAAAGGCCTTGCGAGCAACCTAGGCGTCACGCTGGTGCAAGGCGTCATCGCCGATGCGAGTCAAGCGGCCATTAGATCCGCGATCCGCGGATAGTCGTTTTTCGTGTTCAAAACCCGTATGCCGTTTCCATGGTTGACTTGCTGACGTTGATCAAGAGATAATAATGATAGCGTTTTCACCGAAATCTGCGTACAATAGTGATTAAAGCGGCAGATAGGAGCGTTCAAAAATGTCCGATGCAGATTTGTTCTTACATTGTTTACGCGCGGAAGTGGCGCCAGCTACCGGCTGTACCGAGCCGATCGCGATCGCGTATGCGGCGGCTAACGCGCTGACCTACTTAGAAGATGACACGATTGAAGCTATTACGGTGCGCGTATCACCGAATGTGATGAAGAATACTATGGCGGTGATGGTGCCGGGTGTTGGTGAACCAGGGCTGGCGGTGGCTGCTGCTGCCGGGGCAGTGGCAGGAGATCCTGATGCCGGCTTAGATGTGATCGCCGCGATCACCATGGCACAAGTCGCTGCGATCAAGCAATTAGCCCATTCAGGCCGGGTCCATACCAGCATGGCCGCAGTGGCTGATGATCTGTATGTCGCGGTAAAAGTGACGACTCGTGCAGGGTGGGCACAGGTGGAAATTGCGGGCAGCCACACCAATATTTATCGTGTCGAAAAAAACGGCACACGGTTAATTGACCAGCCTAAGCCGGCAGCACATGCTCGTTCTGCGCAAAAAGCGGCCTTACAACAAGTCAGTTTACAGCGGATCTGGGATTTTGCCACGACGGTGCCGCTGGCGAAGATCACCTTCATGCAAGCCGCGGATAAACTGAATTGGGCCTTAGCAGAAGCTGGGTTAACGCAAGCTTATGGCTTAGGCGTCGGCCGTGCTTACTCACCAAAGCATGCGCTTGATGCTGAGGCTGATTTGGCAGCGCAGATCCAAGCTTATACGACTGCTGCCAGTGATGCGCGCATGGGTGGGGCTGCACTGCCGGCAATGAGTAATTCTGGTTCGGGGAATCAAGGTATCACTGCCACGATCCCGATCAGCGTGATCGCACGCGCTCAAAATGTTGACCAGGAACACTTGTTGCGGGCCTTGACGCTAAGTCATTTGACGGCACTGTATGCGCATGCTTATTTGCCGGTATTAGGGCCGTTTTGTGCGACGGATACCGCAGCAATGGGGGCGGCAGTAGGCAGCAGTTACTTGTTGGCATTGGGGTATGCTGGGGCGTGCAAGGCGGTGCGCAACATGGCCGGAGATGCGCCGGGAATGGTTTGCGATGGCGCCGGCGCATCATGTGCCTTGAAAGTCGGCACGGCAGTCAATTCCATGTATCGGGCGGTGCAGTTAGCCGCTCAAGATATCGTGGTGCCGGCAACCAATGGGCTGGTTTGCGCTGATGTCGATGAAACTATTCGCGGGATCGGTCATTTAGGGACCGTGGGCATGCAAGGAGTCGATGCGGCGGTGTTGAACGTCATGTTGAATAAGCAAGCACCACGCATCACGATCAAGCCGCGGTCTTGATCACGGCTATTGGGGTCAGGTCATGATCCCTTTTTTTGTCCCATATCTCAATTTATTAATAGTTGGGTGTATCAGGCGTAAACTTAAGCATCGAAAACATTTACTGAATTATTGCGAAAATGCGATAGTAGGGTCTGCCAGTGGCGTGATAGGGTGATAAAGCATTAAATCATGCTATTGGAGGATATTTTTTGATGAGAAAAACGCGACTCGTTTCCCTGGCTGTCACGGCAGGTATCCTGTTTGGTCAGGCGGGACCTCTCACGACGATCCATGCGACAGAGACGCTGCCGCCAGAGTTGGCCCATTGGTCATTTGACGGTAATGCCAAAGACGCTACGGCGCAACACAATGGTCAAGTCACCGGTTCACCGCAATATACGCATGGGGTCAGTGGCCAAGCCTTACATATTACCAATCAACACGGCAGTAGTGGGCAGGCGGCGGATCAGTATGTGACCGTTGGTGATGCGACCACATTGCCGCTTGGCAAGCGCAATTTCGCTTTAAGTTTTTGGTTTAAGACCAAAGTCGGTACTGAAGGCGGCGGCGTCGTGATCGGGAACAAGGATTATAATTCCGGCTCGAATAAAGGGTTTGTCGTCGGCAATTTCAGCAATGATGTACGGATCAACTTGGCCAATGGACATTCACGGGTCGAAACCGCACGCATCGGCGGCGTGCATGATGACCAATGGCATCAATTTGTCGCCAATTATGATCGCAGCGGTAATTTAACCGCCTATGTGGACGGCCAACGCCGCTCCAGCAACTCATTGGCAGGGTTGGTCGACACGACGGCTGACGGCGAAAAAATCGTCATCGGTGCTGATAGCCGCGGGAAATACGGACTATTAGACGGCCAAATCGATGAAATGGTAATGTATGGCGGCACCGTGCCGGAAAGCTTGATCGCCCGGCGCTATGTCGACACCTTAGCAACCAGTACCAGCGCCGATGCTGAAGCTATGCTGCAAGCCGCACACACAGCTGGCTTAGGCACCGCTGAGCAGCATGCGCAAGCGCACAAGCTGGCTGCTGCGATCGCTGCTTTGGTTGGGCATGGCAGCCAGCAACAGCTAACCAGCATGAACGCCCAGCTGCAGGCGTTATTAGAAGCCATCAAGGCCACGCCGCAAGCTACTGTGGATCATGTCTTGCAGGCAAATTTTGATCATAATGATGCCGGGGATGCGCAAGGCCATCATCCCGGTGCTGTAGCCGGCCAGCCGACTTTTGTCGACGGGGTGAAAGGCAAGGCTGTGCGCTTGGTCAATCGGGCCGGCAGCCAGCCGCAGTTTATCGATTTTGGCCCGGTCAAGCTTGGCGCCGGCAGTTTCAGTACCAGCTTTTGGTATAAGAGCCAAGATGCGCCGAGCAGCGATGCGCTTTTTGGGGTAAAAAATTGGCAAACGGCGCAAACGCCTGGCTGGAGTATCGCGCGCAGTCAACAAGGCTTAGCCATGACGGCCACTGATGGACGCACCAACGTTAAGACCCCAGCCAAACAGTTAAATGATGGTCAGTGGCATTTCGTCGTCACGACTGTCGACCGGATGGCACAACAGTTGGCATTGTACGTGGATAATACCCAACAGCCGCTGGCAACGGCACCGCTGGGCAATTTAAGCGGCGCGTTAGATGATGGACGGTTGACCTTAGGGACAGATGCAGGCCATCATTATTCTGTTTCAGATGTTACCGTTGACGAAGTGAATGTTTACGCTCATCCGCTGTCGGCTGGCGAACGCGCTGGGTTGTATCTGCCCGTGCTAGGTGATCTTAAAGCGCATGAAGCGGCGGACTTTGAGCACGCTCATCCACAAGCTGATGCAGACAAAAAACAAGCCCTCGAAGCGATCCAAAAGCGTTTAGACGCCTTGAACGCTCAAAGCGGGGATGTATCGCGGACATTACGGGACTACGAACTGACCAAGGAATATTATTTGGATTCTGAGGCCAAAGCGGATGTGACCTTTAATGTCTTTTCAGATGTCCACGTTGGGCGCGGTCAATCTGCGACCCAATTTGCCACGGCGATGCAAGATCTCAATGCCTTGAGCCCGCAATCAGATGCCGTAATGTTTACCGGCGATAACACCGATTATGGGACCGTGGCCCAAGACGCCACATTTTATGATACGATCAAGCACTATACTGCACGCAAGGTGCCGATCGTGGCCAATGGGAATCATGATGTGCGCTGGCAAGGCACGCCAAACATTGGCCAGCCAAGCGATCCGCAGATCCCGACGACTGCTCCTGGCGGCACGACGCCAGCGTTTGCGCGATACTTGCAGTTCAATGGTCCTTACATGGTCAATTCCCGGACGCATGATGATCCAAGCAAGCGCGGACAATTGTATTGGGATCAATGGGTGCATGGGTATCATTTCATCGCGTTGAATACTGAACGTGATCTAAAAGATCAAGCCTATATTTCAGCTGAGCAGATCGCTTGGTTGAAAAAAACACTGGCCATCGACGCGCGTGCGGATAAGCCGATCTTTATCGCCTTGCACCAAGCGTTCAAAGGGACCAGTGACCATGAACGCGCCGATTGGATCGCTGGTGGTGAAACAGAATTGAAGGCCGCTTTGAAGGCGTATCCGCAAGCGGTAACGTTCACCGGGCACGTGCATAATGGCCCAGATCTGGTCGATCATTTTGCCCAAGGCTATGGCCATGTGGTCGATATGCCAAGTTTTGTCAACGCTGATTATGGGAGCAATCGCCAAGGCCAAAACGGGTATCAAATCAGTGTCCATGGGCGTCAAGTAACGGTGCGGATGCGTGATTTTGCCCATGACCAGTGGCGTGAAACGAAGCGGTTGGATTTTGACGTGACCAGCGTTGACCCAGCAACAACGGCAACCGTGCTGCCAAAGTCGAGTTATCAGCTCAAAGCGGCCAGCCAAACGTCAGAAGATACGGCCCACAAAGAAGGACCAGCCGCGTATTTGAATGACGATCAGCGCCAAACCAGTTGGCACTCGCAACCTAACGCTGATTTGAAGCAAGCTGCTGTTGAATTCAGCTTCGACAAGAAAACACCGGTCAGCGGGATCTATTACCAACCGTACGCCGGTTATAGTTATCACTGTGATTCCAACGGGAACATCACCCGTTACCAAATTGAAACCAGCACCGACTTTGGGCAGACGTATCAAATCGTGGCCCGGGGTAATTTTGCCGATGGCTTAAAAGCAAAAGTGGCTGAATTCCCGAAAGCAGCCGTCACCAACGTCCGCTTAGTACCGTTAGAAACCTATTTGACGCGGCAACAAACGCGCGCGGTCCCGTATGTGGCAGCAGGCGAGCTGAAGCCGGTATTAGTCAAAGAGTCTGCGGTGGTCCCAGGGCCAACACCTGAAAAACCGGATCAAAAGCCAGGTGAGAAGCCAGGTGAGAAGCCAGGTGAAAAGCCAAGCGAGAAGCCGGATCAAAAACCAGGTGAAAAGCCGGATCAAAAGCCGGATCAAAAGCCAAACGAGAAGCCAGGACAAAAACCAGGCGAGAAGCCAGGGCAAAAGCCTGGTGAAACCCCCAAGCCAACACCTGGCTCTGACCAGAAGAACCAAGCAGGTGCTGCAACTAACCATGGCGCAGCAGCTCAACCTGCTGATCAAGCCGCTAACGATGGTGCAACTGCAGATTTGCCTTTGACAGGTGAACAAAAGAACGTCGTATTGATGTTGTTAGGTGGTTTGCTGATCGTGGTGATCGGTGGCACGTATGTCTATCGTCGCCGGCAACAATAATAATTAAAACATTGACCGTGAGTCGCGCCTGATGCCAAGGATCGCCTCACGGTTTTTGTGCGTTGTTGGTAGCTGGATCGGCAATGAAGACGGCAAGTCTAAAAATTAATTCAGAGAAATGTTGTTTACCTATATAAAAGTTACTAATTTTTAGCTAGAATAGGATTATTCTGCATGAAAGAAGCGACATACTTTGCGATATTCTCGTTTGCGCGCGTTAGCTGAGCTGGTGACAGTCTTATTGATCGTCTCGGCGGCTTGGTTCGCGTTGCGCCCGGCGACAGCCCATAGCGCCCATTATACCCTCGACAAAGCGGCCATCACCTATGATGGTCAAGTACTCAAAGGCAAATTCAGCGGTCCAGGCACGCTGACCTTTAAAAATGGCGACCATTATCGCGGAACGTTCAAAGCGGGCCGCTTTAATGGTCGAGGCACTTATACCTCCCACCATGGTTGGCAATATCAAGGCCAATTTAAAGCCGGTGTGATGCAAGGCCAAGGAACATTGACAACTGCACATAAGACATACAAGGGGACATTCAACAATGGGGTATTCAACCACACATCAGTCGAAAAGGATTAAGTGGTTTAGTTTAGTCCGGATCACCGGGTTGATTTTAGTACTGACTTATCATTTTTTTCAGACGCGCTTTCCTGGAGGCTTTATTGGCGTTGACGTCTTTTTTGCCTTTTCAGGCTTTTTGATCACCAGTTTGATGGTCGACGAAGCTGCACGAACGCGTGATTTTCACTTATTGGCGTTTTACCGGCGCCGGTTTTACCGGATCGTACCACCGCTAGTGTTGGCGGTGTTGATCGTGGTACCGCTAACGCTGATTGTCACGCCTGACATGATCACCGGGTTAGGCCAGCAGGTGGCAGCAGCAGTAGGCTTTGTGACGAATTATTTTGAAATCGCCACTGGCGGCAGCTATGAGACGAAGTTTATCCCGCATCTTTTTGTGCACACGTGGTCTTTGGCCGTGGAAATGCACTTTTACCTTTTGTGGGGCTTAGTCAGCTGGGTGTTAGCGCGGCTGTTTTTGTGGCACGGCGGCGACGATTATCGCCGTTTTGCCCATTATCGGGCAGCTTTAGGCGTGGTCGCGGCAGTCTTAGCAGTTGGCAGTTATGCGGCGATGGCGTGGCGCGCGCAAGGACTGCATGAATTTTCGCCAGTGTATTTTTCCAGCGTGACGCATAGTTTTCCATTTTATCTGGGGGCGGTGGTCGGTACCCTTAGTGGGATCACTACAGTCAGCCAGCCGCTGGCTTGGCTGAGTCGCAAAACGGCAGCTTGGCAAGCGAGCTTGGTGATGGTGTTGGCCGCAGGCGCCTTAGGTTATCTGGGCTTGACCTTGAAATTCGATCAGCTGGCGACTTATACGTTCGGCATGGTTTCTGCCGTCGTTTTGGCATGTGTGATGATTGTTGCGGCTCGGATCTTGCATGAGCATACGCCTTTTGCCAAAGAACCTAAGGTGATCACCTTTTTAGCAGATACTTCTTATAGTTTGTATCTGTATCATTGGCCGCTATACGTGATCTTTTCCCGCTTAATGAACAACACTGCGGCGGTCGTGTTGACCGTTGCGTTAGGGCTGTGTTTATCTGCCTTGTCGTATTATGTCGTGGAACCTGTGATCGCCGGTCGGCCGGCGCACTTATTGGCATGGCGGCCGCGCGGCTGGCGGATCGCGCTGCCAATAAGCTTGGCGACTATCGCTTTAGTGGCAGTCAGCGGCTGGCGGATCCAATCCGCGCCGACGATGTCCAAACTTGAACAAACCTTGTGGATCGGCAATCTCTATCAAGACCGCGACCAAGCGGATCAAGCAGGCGCAATGGCGATGGCAGCAGAAAAGCCTAAGCCGGCCGCTCCAGTTCCTGTGGCCAGCCACGATACTGATGATTACCGCAGCCATAATCAAAAAAGTACGGCTGCCAAACACGGGATCCCTAGCGGCGTATCGATCATTGGTGATTCTGTGACCTTAGGGACCCGTCGATATCTGCAGCCGCATGTGGCCGATTCGGCCGTGGATGCAGAAGGCGATCGCACCATGGACTTGGCTTATCAAGTGATGATGGCGCAGCAAAAAGCCAAACAGCTGCGTGAGTTCGTGGTGATCTGTATTGGCACGAATGCGTTAGATGATTATGCCGAACAGCTTCAAAAGGTGCTCAAAGACTTGGCACCAGGGCATAAATTAGTCTTGATGACACCTTATAATCAAAAGGCTGCCCCGGATTGGAACTCGTCTAAATTGGCAGTGATCGAACGGAAGTTACCCGCTCAATATCCGTGGATCACAGTGGCTGATTGGGAAAAAGTTGCTGCACAGCATCCGGAAGTCTTTGCCGGCACCGATGGCGTGCATTTTGCCGGGCGTGCCGCTGGGGATAAGATTTATGCGGAAACGATCAATGCCGCATTGATCACTGCCGCCAAGCGGCCAGCTAAAGGCAAATAGAGCCGCTCGCGTCCTTGCAAGACGATTCAATCACTGAATCGTCTTGCAAGGACGTTTTTTAATGTGTGAGCGCAAACCGCACGAGTTGAAAAAGCACCCAGAGCTAGCGGGTTGGTGCTACACTGAAGCTAACCAATTTAGGAGGCGGCGCTATGCAAAAAACGATTCTGATCACCGGGGCATCTAGCGGCATGGGCAAGGCGGCAACGATATTGTTCGCGCAACACGGCTGGACAGTTTTTGCCGGTGCAAGGCGTACACAATTGATCCCTACCGGCGAGAACATTCATCCTTTGGCGCTTGATGTGACTGATCATGCCAGCAACTCAGCATTTGTAGCGCAGGCAATGACGGGACAAACGCGCTTGGATGTGTTGTTGAATAATGCCGGGTACGGCGAATTTGGGCCGCTTGAAGAAGTACCGCTTAAAGCCGCGCGGCAACAGTTAGAAACCAACTTGTTAGGGGCGGCAGATCTGACGCAGCTGGTGTTACCGTTAATGCGTCGGCAAGGATTCGGACGCATCATTAACAATTCCAGTATCGGCGGGGACATGTATTCACCGCTAGGCGGGTGGTATTACGTTTCCAAACATGCGTTGAATGTTTGGTCTGATACGCTTGATACTGAGATCCGCCAATTTGGGTTGCGTTCCATAGTGGTCGAACCAGGGGGCACGGAGTCGAATTGGTCCACCATCGCCATGCAACATGCACAGGCGAATTTGCACCCAGATTCGCCGTATCAGGCTTTGACCACCGGCTTTTTGACCGTGTTTGAGCGGTTTTTGGGGACTTCTTCGGCGACGTCTGCTGATCTGGCGGCAGTTTTTTATCAAGCGGCGACAGCCAAACGCCCGCACCGGCGCTACTTCAATGCCTGCAGTGACCGCCTGGTTGCCCGGTTTGCCCGCGTGCATCCGGAGATGTTCGCCCAGCTCATGGCTTGGGCCAGCCGTTTGGCACTTGGCGTTGCAAAATACGCGCGGGCCAAGTGACAGTCGCGCTGTTTCGGCGCGTCTGCATGTTAAAAGCGGCAAAATACGGGCTGCAGGGTTTTTAGAAGCAGAGTAATTTACGGCTAAGTAGTTCATTTATTTTATTAAAACGCGTATGATAAGGTAAAGCTACTGTGGGGTAGTCAAAAATTTTTTTGGAGGACTGTAACATGAATAAAAAGCGGATCGTCGGCGCTTCATTAGCTGGGGCGTTATTGTTCGTACCGTTTGTGACTAGAACGACGACGGCCTTAGCCGACAGTTTTTATACGAGTCAAACGAATGCGGAGCGCGCGGATATTACCAATTGGGTAGCCAATTCGTCGACTCAGATCAAAACCAATATCGCCGCGCAACATATTGATGTGAATAGTCTCAGCGGCACCCGGTATGTGATCCAGTGGGGGGATACATTATCCGGTATTTCGCAGGCAACAGGTATTTCTGTCGCGAAATTAGCTTATGACAACCACATCCAAAACATCGACTTGATCTATGCAGGGGATGTGTTGATCTTGAACCGTGACGGCGTGGTGCCAACCGATTGGCATTATGAAGGGGATGGCACGCATGTTGCCTATACCCAAGTCACGATCAACAGTTACACCGATAATAGCGACCACTCTGTCCATATCGATAATTCTCCGGTCACGATCAAACAACATGCTGAAGCCACGCAAGTCAATAACACCACCGAGTATGTTTCACCGAAAGACAATGGTTCTGAAACTGCCAGTGCCGCGGATACGACTAGTGAATCCAGCAGTGATGACAGCAGCACCACTAGTGCAACAACATTGTCTGAGGATGACTTTGAATCCGCTGTTCAAAGTGAACTGGCAGACAAGCTGGGACTATCTGGGGATAAAGCGGACCAGTTGAGCGTTGACTTCACCGCTAAAGACGATAGCGATGACAGCTCGGCTGATACTGCCAGTGACGATTCTGATTCCAGCAGCGCTTCTAGCGATGAAGACACGACCAGTGATGACTCGGATACTAGCGATGAAGACACCACCAGTGATGACTCGGATACTAGCGACGAAGATACGACCAGTGATGACTCGGATACTAGCGACGAAGATACCACCAGTGATGACTCGGATACCAGCGATGAAGACACCACCAGTGACGACTCCGATGCGGATACCTTGTATTCAGATGATCAGACAGTCACGTTAAGCAGCGATGCACTGACGAAAAAGAATGCGGTCAAGTTAGCTGACAAGGTTTACGACCAGCTTGATACTGACAGCAAGCTCAGTGACTTAGATAGTGCTGATGAAATCGATGTCACGATCACTCAAGACGGGTCCGATTTTGATTTCAATGTGTCTACCAACAGTGACGATGCTGACGCAGACAGCAGCTCAGATGATGCAGATAGCAGTGATGAAGATACGGATACCAGCGACGACAGCAGCACTGATGATTCAGATTCTGATTCTGACTATGATGATACCGGTGATGAAGATACCGATGACAGCTATAGCGACACGACATCTGATGATACGACAGAAGAGGATTACTAAGCATGCATAAGAAAAGATGGACGATCGTTGGCTTGATCATCGTGCTGATCCTTGCCATCGGTGGCGGCGGATATTGGTACGTCAGTCATGCAGCAGCCAAAAAAATTCCGGGCAACACGTTCCGGTATCAAAGTGTCTCTAAAGATAAGACCCTATACGTGACGTTTGCGACTACTGGTGACAAGGCCGTGGTCAATCCCGATCGTAATACCGCATTGACTGCCGCTAACAGCCAAGCAGATTTTGATAAAGCTTACGCTGCCCAATCTAAAGACGCGACTTGGAATTATAGTGTTAGCGCCAATTCGTTGACTTTAGCTAAGGCAGATAAAGACGGTCAAGTCTCACAGTGGCAATACAATGGGATCTTGACGTTGGGCAAAAAGCTCACTTCCCACAGTTTTACTTATCAAATCGCCAAAGCCGGCCAAGGTCAAGCAAAGACCAAGACCACGTTTGAACAGATCAACTAAAAGTGATTTGCCGGCTGCGACCCGCAAATGAGGCCCAAAAAAGACGTTGTCAACTGGCAACGTCTTTTTGGTGTTTGGATCTGTCAATGATGTGACCGGCCCAAGGGTCATATTGCAACCCGCCGGTCGGCAGAGCCTTTTTTAGGGCTTAATAGCATTCGCGATAAAGTTGGGCTTTAAGCACGGCGATCCCGCGTTCTAGATCCTCGGGCGCCGTGTATTCTGCGGGTGAATGGCTGATCCCGTCGCGGCTTGGGACGAATAACATCGCCGTTTTCGTTTTGCGATTCATGATTTGGGTGTCGTGACCAGCACCAGATGGCATTACCTGATAGCGATAGCCTTTTGCTTCGCAGATCTCAGCGAATTGATGCTGCAAGCGTTCATCCATGACCACTTCTGGGTAAGGCTCCATCAACGAGTCGACATAGCCGCTGACCGTGGTCAAAGCGGCGATCTGTTCGTTGAGCTTAGCTTCAAAATCGTCCACGACGGCTTTTTTAGGATGACGGACATCAATTGAGAAAACGACTTGGCTCGGGATCGCATTGGATGCACCAGGCTCGACCGTCAGGCTGCCGACGGTGAAGACGAGCGGTTCGCCTACTGCTTTGGCGTAGTCATCTAAAGCTGTGATCATGCGGGCTGCGGCTTTCATCGGATCTTTGCGCAGATGTTGCGGGGTAGTGCCGGCGTGATTGGCTTGGCCGGTCAAGGTCACATTGAAGCGCTTGAGCTCACAAATGCTCGAAACCACGCCTAATTGGATGCCAGTTGTTGCCAAGACTGGGCCTTGTTCGATATGCAACTCAAACCATTCGCTTGGCAGAGGTTGATCTTGACGCGTCACAAACGCAGGCAAAGCCGCGATCGCATGCGCTCGGGCTTGACCGAAAGTAATGCCGTCAGCGTCTTTGATATCTGGGTCGGTTTCGGCGACTTGGGCATAATGCTTGGAACCTGAAAAAGTGGTCGGAAAACGCGCGGCATCTTCTTCACTGATGGCCACAGCGGTCATGGTTTTCTTGGGCTGACCATATTCAGCATACAGATCAGTAATCGCCAAATAGGCAGCAGCCACCCCATAAGCGCCGTCGTAGCGGCCGCCGTTGACCACGGAGTCGATGTGTGAGCCTGCAGCGACGATCTCAGTCGATTCGCTTCCTGGGTAACTCATAAACGTTGTCCCATTAGCATCAACGCTCACGTCCATGTGCTTGCCTTGGGCTTCTTTTTGCAACCAAGAGACAGCGGCGATCCAAGCGTCGGTGTACACCGGCCGCGTGACCCCAGTTTCACCAGTTTTACCGAATTGTCCTAAACGAGCGAGAAAATCACTTGCTGCTTCACGTGTTTCTGTCATCTAAAATCCTCCTGAGCCAAAAATGGCATTTTGATGACAATACACTTAAAGCTCTCAAAAGTCAATTGGCAGGCGGGCTCGAGTATCTTGATGGGTGCTGTAATGGTTGGAATCACAAGGCTGCTGCCGGGCCAAAGAATCAAGCGCGTCGGCGGAACTGCCATAATCTGCGCAATCCGACTTGCATCAGCAGCAAGGCGAAGATGATCAAGCTGCCGCCGATCAATAAGTCTTTGGTGAAGGGTTCAAACCCGAAAGCGACTGAAAAGACACTGCCAAACATGGACTCTGTCATTAAGATCAACCCAGCGGGGGTGGGATCAGTGAAACGCTGGCCGACAACTTGGAGGGTTTGGGCGCCAAAGCTGGAGACGATCCCCAGTGCGATCACCGGCCATAGACCTGCTTGCCAATCGATGGCAGCAAAAGTTTGCTGTTCGAACAATAAGGTATATATAGCGCCGCCAACGCCTTGCACGATGCCTAACATGAATGCAATGATCCACGGACTTGAATCGGTGACGCTGCCAAAATACACGATCTGCAAGGCATAAAAAAGCGCCGACAAGATCGTTAAGGCATCACCGACATGCAGTGCCAAGCCGTGGGAAAAGACACCAGTCAAAAACGCCATCCCGAGCATACAGATCATGATCGCCAGATAGCTTTTGGGTTCGGGCCGCCGGTGAAACAGCAGCCAGACAATAAAGGGCACCAAGACGACATAGATCGCGGTCAAGAAGGCATTGTTTGCCGGAGTCGTATACATGAGGCCAATGGTTTGCAGCTGGTAGCCTAAGAAATTGATGCCGCCAGCAATCAATCCGACGCGCAAGTCGGCTTTTGTCATGTGATTGATCGCACGATGAAAGAATAAATAAGCCAAGCCGGCATAGATGAAACCGCGGATCGCATTGATCAATCCCGCATGCATGCCGGCATTAGTGGCTAGTTTAGAAAGCAGATAACCGGCCCCCCAGATCACTGCTGCGCTGAGCAACATCAAGTTGGCGCGCGTTTTTGAAATAGACATCTTCAACCCCCCCAGTCAATCCAATGTAACACGTTTAACTGGTACCGTAAAAAATAATCATGGGTTCGCTTTGATTTTATGAGATTTTAGTGAAAACTCTAGTATAATAGTGAATAAGTCAGAAGGAGGGACGACTCATCGACACACTCATCAAGTTATATGCGCCGTTTTTTGAGGCGGCAGATTGGCACGCCGCGATCATGACTGGTTCAGGACTGATGACGATTCTCACCCTGGCCATATTGGAATGTTTATTGTCAGTTGATAACGCCGTGGTGTTGGCGGCACAAACCGCGACCTTAGGCGATCCCAAAAAAGAGCGCTCGGCGCTGATGTGGGGATTGTGGGGGTCATACATATTTCGGTTTATCGCGATCGGGTTGGGCAGTTATTTGATCAAGTTTTGGGGGATCAAGGCCCTTGGCTCGGCATACCTATTATATATGGCGGTACACTTTTTCTATGAACAACATCAGCCGCAAACCGCACATGATGAAACGCCTGTGACAAAGCCGCATTCTTTTTGGGGAACAGTGGCGGCGATCGTGCTTTTGGATATTGTGTTTTCCATTGATTCGATCTTAACGGCGCTGGCTTTAGACAATAATCCGGTTATCGTCTTATTAGGCGGGATGATCGGGATCTTAGCGATGCGGTTTGTCGCCCAAATGATGATCGCATTGTTAGCGCGGATCCCAGAGCTATTGACGATGGCCTATGTGTTGATCGGCTTTATCGCGATCAAACTCGGGTTGAGTTTGCCAATGATCGATATCGAAGTGTCGAATACCTTCTTTTCGATCTTTGTGTTATTAGCGTTTGGGTTCACGATCGGCTTACATTATTGGCGACAAAAACATACGCGTGCCGATGAAGAAGAACACTAGGTATGGGAACAAAATAGCGGCTTTGCTCAGGACTTGATCACTTGGTCTCAGGCAAAGCCGTTTTTTGTGCGGTGCAAAAGCCCTCAGCACGGGTGATCGATCAACCACCCGTGCTGAGGGCTTTAAAGGCACTCGTGTTAGAGCGCTTCGCCGTCAGCGATTTTGGCTAACACGCTTAAAGAAGGGATGAAGAAGACTTCGCCGCTGATCGGCGTTGAAAAGTCTAATAAGCGGTCAGACTTCGTGAACATCCCGGACAGCATGCGCTTGGTCACGTCCCAATGACGGGCGTAGCCGATAAAGTAAGTCCCGTTTTCGCCTTCAGCAGGGTTCGCGAAAGGCACATTCATGCGCACGATCTTGTGCTCGACCCCGTCGTGGTTGTCTTGGGAGACGATGTTGTGAGCGTTAGGCGCTTTTTGGTCGTCATCCAGCTCGACGTCATTGAACTTCTTGCGGCCGATCGCTTGTTCTTGTTGTTCGACTTTGAGTTTGTTCCATGCGGTCATGTTGTGTAAGTATTTTTGCGCGAAGGCATATGAACCATTGATGAATGCGGGATCTTCATCACCGACTAAAGCATAATCAGGGGTATCTAAGGCGCTGGGATTTTCCGTACCATCCACAAAACCGATGATGGCGCGCCCTTCAAAATATCTAAACCCATGAGTTTCATCCAAGACATTGACGTGATCACGGATGCGATCCATCACCATGGACATAAATTCAAATGGTACCGCAGAGTTTTTAGCGCGAATATGGAAAAACAAGTCTGCAGGTGTGGCTGGGGCAGTGTATTTAGGCCCGGTGATCGGGGTGAATTCTTCCAACTCAGCCGGCCGCTTTTGCTCGGCAAACAAGTAGTCCCAGGCTTTGCGCGAAAAGCCGAATGCAACGGCCAAGCCCGCTTCCGGGTAACGCACGTTCAGCGAATTCGAGAAGGCAGGAATATGTTCCGCGAGGTCTTGGATCGCCTCCAGATCCGCCGCGTGATCTTGGCGCTTGAGGTCCATAGTGGTGAAAATGATGTTATCGCCGGCGTCTTTGTATACGGATTGGACGTCTTTTAAGTCGATTGGCAAAATGACTCCCCCTTTAGCAGATGAGAATAATTCTAAATTGTACGCCTCGATTGTAGCATTGATCGCGCCTTAGCGAAACTGCATTCGTTACCGCCGGGCTTCATTATAAATCAGGTGAACAAAATTCATGTAACTCTTAATAAATTTCATATTGATCATGCAAGCCTGTTGTCGCGCGGCTGGCGCCACTTTTGGCGGTGGATGGCAGTTGCCAGCGGCGGTTAGCGAAAGCTAAGATAGATGGCAGTGACATGGTTCGGTAAACGAAGCATGTAATCTGGATGAACGGGAGACAAGTGCATGGCAGAGCAGCAAAACGCAGACGGAACCAAACGTGAATTGACCAAGCGGCATGTCCAAATGATCGCTCTTGGCGGGACGATCGGTACGGGGCTATTTCTTGGCGCCAGCAATTCGATCATGAAAACCGGTCCTTCGATCCTTTTAGTTTACTTGGTGTTAGGGATCATCTTCTTCTTGATGATGCGCGGCATCGGTGAGCTGATGTATCACGACCCTGATAAGCACACGTTTATCTCTTTCATTGGGAAGTATTTAGGCGATCAAGTAGGGTATTTCGCGGGCTGGACTTACTGGTTGGGCATCATTTTTGTCGCGATGGCAGAATTGACTGCGGTTTCCAAGTATGTGCAGTATTGGTTCCCAAGTTGGTATACTTGGGCGATCCAACTCGGTGTGTTGGCGATTTTGGTGGCGATCAACTTGATCGCTGTCGGTTTGTTTGGCGAAGCAGAGTTCTGGTTTGCAATGATCAAGATCACGGCCATCGTGGTGATGATCTTGGTCGGAGGCTTCATGGTTTTCACCAACTACAAGACGCCGATCGGTCATGCCAGCTTGGGTAATATCACGACCCATTTTGCCATGTTCCCTAACGGCTTTATGAGTTTTGTCGCGGCGTTTCCAATGGTGTTCTTTGCGTTTCAAGGAATGGAATTCATTGGCATCACTACGAGTGAAACAAAGAACCCGCGCAAGGTTTTGCCTAAGGTGATCAATGAGATCATCTACCGGGTGTTGATCTTTTACATCGGCGCCATCGCGGTGATCATGGCGATCTACCCATGGAACAGCTTGGATCCGACGCAAAGTCCTTTCGTGCAAGTCTTCCAATTGGCAGGACTCAAAGCAGCCGCGGCTGTGATCAACTTCGTGGTTTTGACTGCGGCAGCATCGGCTTTGAATTCCTATATGTATTCTGCAGGCCGGCATTTTTATCAGCTGGCTTTGGATACCGATGCAAAGTTCATGCGGCATTTTCGCAAGATCTCCAAAACCGGCGTGCCGGCTCGCGGCATTTTATTTTCGGCCGCGCTGGTCTTGATCGGCCCGATCTTGAATTCCTTGCCGCAGATCTCTAATGCCTTTACCTTTATTGCCAGCGTGTCTAGTGATTTGTATATCATCGTGTACTTACTGACGATGATGGCGCACCGCAAGTATCGCCAGTCGCAAGACTTCGAGCCAGACGGGTTTTTGATGCCGGCGTATAAGTTTACCAGTCCGTTAGTGATCGGCTTTTTCATTGCGATTTATTTAAGCCTCTTTATTACCGGTGATGGCATTTGGCCGGCATTAGGCGGGTTGATCTGGACGGTGGGCTTCATGACCATCATCAAGTTAACGACACGCAAGCAAGGAATCGAAGCTGGCGTGGATATCAATGATTGAAAATGAATTTAGTGGTCAAGCTGTGACAGCAGCTTGACTTTTTTTGCGCTTTTTCCCGGTATGAGGCGATTCGCCAATTTTGACAAACAATTTATATATAAAGATGACTTAAAAGTTTTTTTATAGACTTTATACTAAAGCTTAGATAGTCCGTCGTGGCACTGATCAAAGGGGGCAGCACAATGTTCAACGCGAAATCAAGCAAACGGCATGTTAAATTATATAAAGATGGTAAGATTTGGATTGCCGCAGCCATTTTCACTTTTGGCGTAGGTATGGTCACGGTGACGGTACCGTTGACGCCGCATGGCATGCAAACGGTGCTTGCAGATGGGCAAACGCCGATCGTTACGACCAAAGATGATAACGGAAATTACTCAGTCGATCCGCACAATTCAACTGGCGGGGTGATCACCGTCACCAATGCCAATATGGCGGATTATTTCACGGCGGCCGACAAAGACGGCACACAAAAGCCGATCACCGGCAACACTGTGCAACTCACGACCGGCCATGAGTCGACAGCTAATGGTTATGGGCCTGGCATGGTATTGCTGTTAGCTAACAAACAAATTGACTTCACGACGAAATTTGCCTTAAATCTGACCATGGCAGTGGCTTGGAGTCCAGAAATGTCAGATTGGGTGGGTGGTGATGGCACTGCATTGTTCTTTGAGCCGGTCAATGCTACGACTGCTTTAGCCACTGCCAAAACCGGTTATGACTTAGGCCTTTCGAATGCAGTGGGGGCTGACAAGATCGTCAGTTTCAATATTTCGACCAATGCCTTGACGCAAATATCCGGGTATGCTGCTGAGCGCTGGTTGATCTATGAATCGAATGGGGATGCCGCTCATCCGATCGACACCCCGATCGATACCGGAATAACGGTGCCTGCAGGGAGTACCGGGACGATCACGTATACGTTCGGGATGAGCTATGATCCAAACACGCGGATGATCACCACACATGTTCTAAGTGCTAATGGGGAGACGCTGCAGACTTGGACGTATCAAGTGCCTGAAAACTGGGTCGGCCAAGGTTACACTTTAGGTGTTTCTGCGGCGACCGCTGAGTCTAAAGCCGCCTATCAAGCGACGATCAACAGCTACAGCTACACGCCAGCTGGGGCAACGCTAAGCATTCGCTCGACTGGGCTGCCTGCGGGCGTCAGCGGTCCGAGCCAATCTGGGATCAAAGCCAACGCTGGGAATGTCGTCGGGTTTTATCCTGAAGGCACCACTGCGCCGACTGTGGATGGTGATGGCCAGCCGTTAACGGCAGCTTATGCCGTCCCAGCGGTAGGCGGTTACCGGTTGAAGACGCCGCAATTTTTGACGGTAGGGACTGATGACAGCAAAAATGTGGTGACGCTGGCTTATGCCAAAGCTTCCCAAGTCAATGTGACCTATGTTGATGAAGCCGGCAACGTCTTGCAAACCAAACACTTAAACGGGTTTGTGGGTGATGATTACCAAGCGGATACGACGTTGGCGGGGTATATCTATGATCGGCCTGCAGCTGATTCAGCCGCACCAACCGGCCAATTTGGCGATACCACCAAGAATGTGACGTTGGTTTACAAGCAAAAAGCAGCCGGCTTGACCATCAATTATGTGGATGCGCAAGGCCACCAGCTGCAAGCGCCAACCACCAAAACAGGGATGGTGGGTGATGCTTATACCGCTGCTCCGGCGACTATTGCCGGGTATACCTTCGCGCAAGCAAAAGCTGGTTCAGCCGCAGATACTGGCACGTTGACCAAAGCCCCGCAAACGATTACTTATGTCTATCAACAAAATGCCGGGGATGTCACGGTACATTACGTTGACGAAGCAGGTCATCAGCTCAAAGCCCCAACGGTAACCACCGGTTATGTCGGCGACGCGTATCACGTGGATACCAACTTGGCTGGCTATACCTTCGATCATGTTCAAGCAGGTTCGGCGGCTGTGGACGGCCAATTCAGCAAGGCCGCGCAAACAGTCACACTGGTGTATCATGAAGCACCAAAAATTGCTGGCGGCTTGACGGTGAACTATGTGGATGAAGCTGGAGATCCGATCAAAGCTCCTGACGTCAAAACGGGACATGTCGGCGACACTTATACCTTGAGTCATCCGACAATTACCGGTTACCAATTTGACCAAATCAAAGCCGGCTCTGTTGCTGAAAGCGGCACGCTGACTGCTGATCCGCAGGTGCTTACCTATGTTTACCGTGCTATCCCGCAACCAGCCGGCGGCGTAACCGTCCGTTACGTGGATCTTAACGGCAATGAGATCAAGCCAGCCGATACGCAAACCGGTAATGTCGGTGATACCTACCACGTTGCACCTGACACGATCACTGGGTATACGTTCAACCATGTTGCTGCCGGATCGGCCGCATTGCAAGGGACGCAAACTGCCGCTAAGCAAACGGTGACTTTAGTTTATCAACCTGCAGACAGTATCAGCGACAAGCCACAGGCAAGCGGCTTATTGACGATCCGGTATGTGGATGAAAAGGGTCACGAATTACAACCTGCCCTCACCAAGTCCGGTTATGTGGGCAATGGCTTTACGGTCACCGCCGATAAGCTCAATGGTTATACCATTACCGGCGCTGGAAAAGTCAGCGGGCAATTTACTGCCAGTGCCCAAACGGTCGACTTGGTTTACCATCAAGAGCAAGGCCTGGTTCCGCAACCGGTCAAAGCTGGCGATTTGACCATCAACTATGTCGATCAAGACGGTCACCAGATCCAACCGGCTACGACCAAAGCCGGTTATGTGGGCAATGGGTATACCGTCACCCCGGACACGTTTGCCGATTATGATTATACTGGCCTAGGGACGGGTTCAGCTGGGTTAACTGGACAACTGCAAGCCGATGCGCAAACGATCACGCTCGTTTATCAGCGTAAATCCAGCACGATACCAGAACCGGTGCCAGCAGGCGATTTAACGATCCATTATGTAGATAAAACCGGTCGGCAGATCCGTCCTGATGTGGTGAAGACCGGCTATATTGGTAATGGCTATCAAGTGACCCCGCCACAACTGACAGGTTATCTTTATGTCGGGATGGGACCGGGTTCAGCGGCATTGAGTGGCCGATTCAATCAAACGGCTCAACAGATCACGCTGGTTTATACGGATCATGCCAGTGTCCCAGACACCGGCAACGGCGGCGGCACGCCAACGACACCAGACACCGGCAACGGCGGCGGTACACCAACGACACCAGACACCGGCAACGGCGGCGGTACACCAACGACACCAGACACCGGCAACGGCGGCGGGACGCCAACGACACCGGACACCGGCAACGGCGGCGGTACGCCAACGACACCAGACACCGGCAACGGCGGCGGCACGCCAACGACACCAAACACCGGTAACGGCGGCGGGACGCCAACGACACCGGACACCGGCAACGGCGGCGGGACACCAACGACACCAGATACCGGCAATGGTGGCGGAGTTGATCAAGGCCAGCCAGCCCGGATCAGCTTGCCAAATACTACAGCCGCGCCGGCACCACAGCTGCCAGAGACGGCGGCCGCTAAAACGCTGAATCAGATTCAAGCGGGCAGCGTTCAAGCATCAAGAGCACAGCTGCCGGCAACCGGCGAGCAGCAGACACGGCCTTTGGCGGTGCTGGGGACGATGTTGTTGACCGGCTTCGGCGCTTTGATCGGGTTGAAGCGGTATCGTCAACGTTAAACATGGTTGCGTTTGGAAAGACAAAACCGCCTCAAAACCGGGGATCATCCCAGTTTTGAGGCGGTTTTTTGTGGTTTGTTGAAAGCCTATTGGCGCTAACAACAGGCGGCTGTCGTTAGCCTTGGCAGCTTTTGACGATCGCGCGAATATCTGCCGGGGTCGTGCGACAACAGCCGCCAATGATCTTGGCACCGGCTTGTTGCCATTGCGGGGCTAGCGCCGCAAAACTAGGCGCATTAGGGGTGACATGCCAAGTTTTGTCGCTGGGATCATAGTGATCGCCATTGTTGGGGTAAACGACCAGTGGCTTATGGGTCAATGGGCGCAACACGGCCAGTGTCTGCGCAACGTTGGTCATCGCGGTGCAGTTGATGCCGATGGCCTCGATTTGAGGGCTTTCATTCAGCAGCTGGCAAACCGCTTCAAGCGCGGTGCCATCGCAAAGTTGATCATGGGCGTCGCCAACGGACAAAGACGCCCAAGCCGTCATCGTCGGGAACTCATTTTCCAGCAAGTGGACCAATGCCGTTAATTCCTGCAGATTAGGCATCGTTTCAAAGGCAAAAAAGTCACTGCCGCTAGCGGCCAAAAGCTGCATCCGCCGGCGATGAAAAGCCTGGTATTGCGCTTGCGTCAGCGTGTAAGCCCCGGTATATTCGCTGCCGTCTGCCAAATAGGCGCCATAGGGGCCGATCGATCCGGCAATCAGCAACTCGTCTGCACGCTGGGGGTGGGCAGCAAGATACGCACTGCGCGCTTCTTTTGCCAGCGTGACGGTTTGTTGGATCAAGTGATCAGCGGCATTTTCTGACAAGCCGAGTTTCACAAAGGCTTGCGGGTTGGCTTGGTAGGAATTGGTTGTGGCGATGTTGGCGCCGGCTTCAAAATAGCTGCGGTGCACGGCACGAATCGCCTGCGGGTCGGTGAGCAGTGCCATTGCCGACCATAAGGCGTTGTTAGTGGGCACGCCGGCTTTTTCTAACTCGGTCGCCATGGCACCGTCATTGATCACAACGGTTTGGCGCTGCAATAAAGCATTTAATTTGGACATAGCGTGACCTGCTTTCTGCTATTACGTTTATTGAGTATTAATGTTAATCTAATTAACAGCGCTGTGCAAATTTTGCGGGTGCAACTCAGAGATGAATTAGGAGACGGTAATTTGGCTGCACACACGACGCTGGAACGAAAAATGGAATCGCGACACTTATTAATGATCTCCTTAGGCGGGGTGATCGGTACAGGGCTATTTCTAAGTTCCGGTTACACGATCCATCAAGCTGGTCCGATCGGCACGATTTTAGCCTATGCTATCGGGGCGGTGGTGGTTTACCTGGTGATGTTGTGTTTGGGAGAATTATCGGTTGCAATGCCAGAAACCGGATCGTTTCATGTGTATGCCGATAAGTTTATCGGCCCGGGAACCGGGTTCACTACGGCGATTTTGTATTGGCTGACTTGGACGGTAGCGTTAGGATCTGAATTTACCGCGGCGGGTTTGATCATGCGCACTTGGTTCCCGCACAGCCCAACATGGGTGTGGAGCGCGCTGTTCATGCTGGTGATTTTTACCGTCAATGCGTTATCGGTGAGATTTTTTGCCGAAGCCGAGTTTTGGTTTTCCAGTATCAAGGTGGTTGCGATCATCTTGTTTATTATTTTAGGCGCTTTAGCGATCGTTGGGGTGTTGCCAATGACTGGCGGAAAAGGCGCACCAGGGCTGCATAATCTCGTCAAAGACGGCTGGTTTCCGACTGGCTTTAAAGGTGTTTTCACCACGATGTTAACGGTGAACTTTGCCTTTTCAGGCACCGAATTGATCGGGGTGACCGCTGGTGAAACCAAAGATCCAGAAAAAAACATCCCCAAAGCGATCCATACGACATTGTTGCGGTTGGTGATTTTTTTCATTGGCAGCATCTTTGTGATGGCCGCATTGATCCCTTGGCAACAAGCAGGGGTGACCAAAAGCCCATTCGTGTTGGTTTTTGAAAGCATCGGCTTGCCTTACGCCGGCGATATCATGAATTTTGTCGTCTTAACGGCGATCATGTCTGCTGCCAATTCAGGCTTGTATGCGTCTACGCGGATGTTGTGGTCATTGGCCCATGAAGGGATGATCAGTCCCAAATTTGCGCATACCAATGCACATGGGGTGCCGTTTAAGGCCTTGTGCGTAAGCATGATCGGAGGGATCTTAGCGTTATTGTCCAGTGTTTTTGCCGCAGATACGGTGTATTTGGTCTTAGTTTCAATTTCCGGCTTGGCAGTGGTGATCGTATGGATGGTGATTGCCTTATCCGCATTGAACTTTCGCAAGCAATGGGTGGCAGATGGCCATCAAGTCGCCGCGTTAAAATTTAAAATGCCTTGGTATCCGCTGGTGCCATGGGCGGCTTTGATCATGAGTTTGTTGTCCTGCGTGTTAGTTGTTTTTGATCCGACGCAGCGACCGTCGCTGTATTATATGATCCCATTTGTCTTGTTGTGCTATGCGTTTTATTATGCGCGAGAATATTGGCGCCGCAAGCAGCGCACACCTAACGCGTGAATGCGAGCAGTCAGTGTTAAATCAAGATCTGGCAAGTCCAAGCGGGCGAGCGACCAGAGATTAGTCGATGTCTGGAGGACTTTTGATGGAAGAATTATTTGCGCGTACTCCGGTGCCACAAGCTTATCGCCAACTGGCCTTGCCAGTGGTGATCGGCATGGTGGCCAGTATGGTCTACAATCTGGCGGATACGTTTTTTGTGGCCCAAACCGGCAATGCCGATTTGGTTGCCGGGGTGGCTTTAGGGGCACCGCTATTTTCATTCATGCTGGCAGTTGGTGATATCTTCGGCCTGGGCGGCAGTGCGTTGATCTCGCGGTTAATGGGTGCTGGCGCACATGAAAAGATCCGCCAGTTGAGCAGTTTTTGCTTTTATGCGGCGATCGCCTTAAGTCTCGTGATCACCATTGCGCTGTTGGCTGGCGAAAATCAGGTGCTCATTTGGCTCGGGGCCACCGCGGCCACCCGGCAATATGCGGCGGGATTTTACCGCATGCTGGCGCTGGGGGCGGTGTTTATTATCACATCACTGGTACCAGGCAATATCATTCGGACAGAAGGCTTGGCGAAACATTCGATGGTTGCGACGGCTTGCGGCACCGCGTTGGCGATCATTTTAGATCCCATTTTCTTGTTTTGGTGTCATTGGGGCGCTGCTGGTGTGGGGTTGGCCAATGTCTTAGGCTATGCGTTGAATACCGCATTATTAGTATGGTTCACCGCGCATGATGCGCAATATCTTAGTGTGGCGCCAAAAAGCGCGCGTATCACCGCTTCAGCCTGGTGGGCGATCATTAGCATCGGCATCCCGGCGTCTTTGACCAATTTTATGCAAAGCTTTGGTACCATGCTGCTCAACCAGCGCTTGGCGCATTATGGTGCCGAAGCGGTGGCAGCAATGGGTATCAGCCAAAAAATTTATATGGTCGTGATGTTAGTGATGGTCGGGTTTGCGTTTGGTGCGCAGCCTTTGATCGGCTATAATTTTGGGTCTGGCGATCGCCGGCGGTTACAGGCGATCTTGCGGTATGATTTTTTGGTTGAAGTGGGGTATGCGGTGGTTTGCGCCGGGCTTTTGATGGTGTTTGCCCCGCATTTGATCGCCTGGTTTATGCCGCTGCCGCACATCGTTTCGGCAGGCAGTTTGATGCTGCGCGCGTTGTTGATCACGACTCCGGCGATCGGTGCGATCTTAGTCTTTACCACGGTCTTTCAATCCACCAGCCAGCCGCTTGCGGCTTTGGTGATGGCGTTGGCGCGCCAAGGGGTGCTGTTTGCCTTGACCATCACATTGTTTGCGCATTGGTGGGGGTATCATGGGGTGCTTTGGGCGCAAGCAGGAGCGGACATCCTCACCTTTGTTTGCGGTTGGGGGTTGTATGCGCACGGCTGGCGCAAGCTCGCACGCCGATCATCATAAGCTGTGAGGCGCCAATTGGAAGCCAGCTTGTCACCGACTAGGGGCGGTTGGTAAACTAGTCTTAAGAGACAGGAGGCGGGTCATGGCTTTTCAACAACAATTTACGCTGTGGGTGTTGTACTTTTTTGCTTATGCGTTCATTGGCTGGCTGTGGGAAAGCGGTTATGTCAGCGTGCAAAAAAAGCATTGGGTCAATTCAGGTTTCTTGAACGGGCCGATCATTCCAGTGTATGGTTTCAGCATGGTGACGGTGTTAGCCGCGATCGCACCATGGCAAAATAACCTGCTGGTCTTATATGTCTTGAGTGCGCTGGTGATCACCGTGATCGAATATTTGACCAGCTGGCTGATGGAATTGCTCTTTCACGCCCGGTGGTGGGACTATAGCAAGGTCCCGCTGAACCTCAATGGTCGCGTCGCTTTGCCGATCTCGATGTTTTGGGGCATTGGCGTGGTGGTGATCGTCAAGTTGATCCACCCATTCGTGGCGGCGGGGGTGCTGTTTTTTGCGGCGCATTATGGGATCTTTGCGGCGATCGCCTTGTTGGTCATGGCCAGCTTTGACTTTGGCTTCACCTTAGCTAATGCTTTGGCATTTGGTGCGGCGACCAAGCGCATTGGCGATACCATCGAAGCCAAAAAAGCACAGCTGCATGAGCGTGTCACCTCAGAGTTGAGTGAAGAACGGGCGTGGCTGGCTGCGTTTCAAAGCGATGCCAACGCACGGGCTAAGGTGCCGCGGTTGAATGCTGTACAGCGGCGCTTGCTTAAGAGTTTCCCGCATCTGAAATTGCGTGATACGCATACCCCTGCTAAGGATATTGAAGATCTTGTGGCTTTGTTGAAGTCCAAAAAGCGCTGATTTCGTGACTTAAAAACGACGTGACTAAGACATCTCCGTCTAGCCACGCCTAGCGACACAAACGCCTTGGGACCACGATCCTAAAACGAATCGTGGTCCCAAGGCGTTTTATCGTGGGCTAAAACCGCTTTGGGTCTCAGCCTCGTTGTTTTGGTGAAGGGTTAGTCAGGATTGGCGATCAATGCGAGGAGTTTGCCGCTGGCGGTGATTTGATATTGAGCAGCCAGCTGCGTCATCTCACTGCCAGTGATCGGTTTGCGAAAGGCAATGGTCCATGCTCCATCGGCGCCTTTAGCACATTCGACTTGGTAGTTCGTTAACACATGGGCGGCATCATCATGCAGATATTCATGATGGTAATGATTCCACGCCCAAGTGATCGCTTTTTGCCGTGTCATGTTGGCCATATCCGCTTTACCGTCATAAGTGGCAGCGGTGTCTTTGCTGGTATTGGTGGTGGCTTGATGCATCGCAGTTTGGGTATCGATAGTCAACAAGTTCACCATGTTTTGGAGCTTGCCAGCATCGGTTTTTTTCGCCAGTGCGGTGACGGTCGTTTGGGTGCCGTTTGCGGCAAATTTGGCAGCGGTCGTGGCTGTTTCAAGATTGCCAAAGATCACCGTATCTCCATTGAGATACACCATGTGATAGCCGCTGGTGCCGCTTGGCAGCTGCAGTTGGTAGACTTGCGCCGTTTTGGGGGCATCGGTGATCACCTTGCTGACCGGATAGCGATAAGCAGTCAGCTGCAGCCGGTTTTGTAAAATATGGGCGGTGTCGAGGCCTGAGGCTTGCATTGCCGGGGCTAGCGCCACTAAGGCGAGCCGCTGCTTCAGTGAAAGTTGTTGATCCTGGGCCGAAACGGTGACGGGTTGACTAGGGTTAGTCGCTTGCCCGTTGACGCTGCAGCCTGTTAATAAGGCGAAGCTTGTGATCATGAGTGGGAGTAGACGCATACTCAGACCTCCTTTCGAATAGTTAGCAATATCATAACAGATTCTCATCGAAATGGCATAATAAAAACAGATTTATATTCTATAAATTATAAACGGCTGTTTTTACAAGGCGGACACGGCACAATTAAGTGAATGAAAACATAGCGCTTTCATCAATTTCACCGAATCACTTGGTACAATAAGGACAGACCAAAAGTGAGGAAGGATCAATATGGATAATCAGGTGAATAGCGTTTTTGATATCGTCGGGCGCATCCCGATCACACCAACTCAGCAACACATCGACGCCGCTTTCAACCTTGGAAAGGCGCTGAGGAGCCTATTGCCAACCCCGATCACCAAAATTAGTTTTGATCTCGATGCGGGGATCCGGCAATCGAGTTTGACGGTTGAATTGCAAACGGCTTTAGTCGCCGGTATGGCAGGTATCGCCAGCTTGACTGAAACCAAGAATATTTACGAGTATGCTTACCAAGAAGGCATCAAAGTCAGTTTTGCGCCGAACAGCAAAGACCTTGAGCAGCCGGATACGACCAAGTTGACCGTTGCATCAGCACAGCACCAACTGGTCTTGGCGTTAACGACGCAGCGCGCGGCCGATAAGTTAGTATTGACGGCGATCAACGGGGTCCCAGTGACGCTTGATCTCGGGACGGCCACACGGGTATTGTTGTTGACGAATGATGACCAACAGTTGCGCGAGTTAGCCGCTAACGATGAATTGGCCTTGCGCGTCGAATGCGGGGCGCAATTGAGCGACGACATGGCGTTGATGGTGGTTGAAGCCGTTGGGGATGCAGTCAAGTTATGCGACGAGCTGCGGCCATTAGAAACAGTTGCCGGCGCTGCAGTATATGCGGCCCCGCAAGCACAAGCTTAAAAAGATCAGAGCGTGACCACGAGATCATCGGCTAGTCGCGTTTTAAAGAGCCACACCCAGCGACACAAACGCCTTGGTACCGCGATTCTAAAACCGAATCGTGGCCCCAAGGCGCTTTTTGTCATGGGCTAAAACCGCTTTTTGTCACAGCCTCATCTTTTTTGGTTAGAGGTCTTTGATAAAGAAATAATCCATTGTCGTATGCGGACCAGCGTGCAGCGGCTTTGGCAGCTGCCGATAGCCGCTATGTGCATAAAGCGTGATGGCAACGCCTAAGTTATGATGGGTTTCTAAGTAGACTTGGGTGTAACCGGCTTGCTTGGCGAAATCCTCACAAGTTTGCATCAGCTGATGACTGGCGCCTTGGCCGCGAGCACTAGGGGCGATGTAGAGCTTTTGCAATTCTGCCACTGGTCCTTGATATTCGCCGATCCCACAACCGCCGATCACCTGATTAGCGGCGTCGACTAAAACAAAGTAAGCCCGGCCGGGGTTTGCGGCATAAAATTCACTGAGATGATCGAGTTGCGGGTCAAAATAGGCAGTCCCGGGCTGATCAAGCTTGGCTGCTTGTAAGCACGAGCGGACCAATGCGGCAACTGCGGCATCATCTTGGCTGGTAATAGGACGAATTGGCATGAGGCACCTCCAAAGCAAACGATTAGATCAATTTCAAGAAGATCGAAGCGATGATGACAGACGCAACAGACACGGTGGCAAAGCCGCCAACTAACATTTTAGGCATCATTTGCTGCGTAAGGTATTCTTCTTCATCTTCAGTAGACGCCATGGCCCGAGCTACTTCAGAAGTCAGGATATAGTCAGCTGGGAAACCAAATAAGGCGGTTAAAGAGCAGGAAAAGGCCATTTGCCAAGACATCCCAAAAGGCTTCGCCAAGATCCGAGAAGCCAAGAACATCCCTAAGACCCCTAAAGCGATCAAGACGACGATCTGTAAGACGATCCCGCCTAAAACGTCAGGCGTTGCGGCACTGAGTTGGCCGAAGATGTAAGCCAGTAACCCATACATCAACCAGTTGAAGACGCCGGCTTTATTTAACGCATTGTCTTCCAAGAAACCGATTTGGTGAGCGATGACCCCAAAGATCAGGCAAACCACGTTGGAGTTGACGACATTATTGGTAAGTAAACCAAACCCGGCAGCCAATAAACCGACGATGGCGACTCGTGCCATAATGAAAGCACTGGTTTGATAAGCTTCAGGCAGTTTCAATAACTTCGGCCGGTTGTCAGTGGTTTCTTCTGCACCGCGGCGCATCTTTGGTACGTTAGGATCAAGCTTGCTGCCATTAGCACGAAAGCCTTTCAATAAACGCCGGCTTTCTTGTTTCAAAAGCACTGAAGTTAATGGGTAGCCCACGACTGAGTGGAAGACAAACATGGCCACAGGCAAGGTAACTAAGGCAGTGACGCCTTGGGCTTTTAAGCCGTTGGTCATCAGTAAGGCGGAAACCAAGCCGCCGGTCAATGGCGGAACGGCGGCGACGACGGTGCGCCAGTCAAAGATCAACGTCCCGATGGTCAACGTCAATAGTAAGGTCCCGCAGACCCCTAATAGCGCGATACAAACCGCTTTCCATTGGGCGATCAATTCACGCAGGTTCATCAAGGTGCCCAGATGCACCAGTAAAAGTGAAATACAGATACTGATGAAGCTGCTATTGAATGAAGCAGTGGTGACGATGTTTTTTGGCATCACGGTCCAAAAACCGATGACAAATAATACCGCGGTGATAAAGACTGATGGAATAAAAGCTTTGGTGACAGTGGAAATCCACTCACCAGCGGTCATGAAAACCATGACCACTGCAAAGGCAATAAGAAAATTCATAGTGACCCTCCGTATTAGAAAATATTAAGAATATGGAGCTAATTCTAATTCTAATTTCAGGAATGTCAATAACTTCGCCAGAAATTCTCATCATTTTTGGCTTGGAACCCGCGGTTTCATCCTATATCCAGGCACTGTCATCACCGCAAAACAGATTTTCCTAAATTCTGTGATTGGTGCATCAAAAATGAGAAATTGCGGTTGACGATTCTCAAAATGAGAACTATATTAAAAAACGAACAGTTGAAGGAGGGTCATTGCGATGAGCAGACAAACAGAAGTCGAACAATTTGCCGTCGACTATTTGCCGAAGCTGGAGGATTACCTTCGGATCCCGACAATTTCAGCACAGAATAAAGGCATTCGCAAGACCGTCGATTGGGTCAAGGATGCGTTTGCCGCCCTTGACGCAGATAAGGTCGAAGAGTGGCATGATCAAGGCGGCAACCCCGTCGTGTTTGCAGAGTTTACCGGCAATAGCGATAAAACCGTGTTGTTTTACAACCATTATGATGTGCAGCCGCCAGAGCCATTAGCGGAATGGCATACCGAACCTTTTGAGCCCACGATCGTTGATGGCGAATTATTCGCCCGCGGTGTGGCGGATGACAAAGGGGAATTGATGTATCGCCTGACCGCGTTGCGGTGGCTCAAGGATCATGGCGGCTTCCCAGTCAATTTGAAGTTCTTTGTTGAAGGGGAAGAAGAAATTGGCAGTCCGCATGTCGGTTTATATGTCAAAGCCCATGCCGATCAATTAACGGCAGACGCTTGTATTTGGGAAACTGGCGGCAAAAATGAAGCCGAGCATTTCCAAGTCACGGCTGGGATGAAGGGGATCGTTTCGTTTGACCTCAATGTCCAAACGGCAGATGCCGATATTCATTCATCGCTAGGCGCATATGTTGATAATGCCGCTTGGCGCTTGGTACAAGCCTTAGCATCACTGCGCGATGCCCATAACCAGATCCACATTGACGGGTTTTATGATGATGTGGCGCCGCTGGATGCCGCCAGCAAAGCAGCCATCGCGGCGATGGATTTTGATGGGGAGGCGATCAAGCAAAATTATGGCTTGAAGCGGCCTTTCATCACGGATGATCCTAAGCAAGCCGCAGCTGCAGCACCGACGATCACCATTAATGGGTTGTCTTCTGGCTACGAAGGTGAAGGGCTGAAGACGATCGTGCCAAAATCAGCCTTAGCCAAACTGGATTGCCGCTTGGTACCCGGCCAAAAGCCAGAGAAAATCGCCGCGCTGATTCAAAAACAATTGGATAAAAATGGTTATTCTGATGTGCGGCTGCATTACAACTTAGGCGAAGATGCCTTTCATTCAGACTTGAATGATCCGCATTTGCAACTTGCCAAACAAGTTGGCGAAGAAGTTTACGGTGATGGCCAAGTCCGGTTTGTACCGATGATGCCTGGCGGCGGTCCCGCGAAATTCTTTGATGATGCCTTGCATTTGCCGATCATCTTAGTGGGCGTCAACTATGCCGGCTCCGGCCCGCATGCGCCGAACGAAAGCGTTCGGGTGGCTGACTATCAGCAAGGGACGTATTACATTATCCGGTTGTTGGAAGAGTACGCGCGAGTATAAGGAAAGAAGCGTCGCAATGAGTACAGTATTTACGAATTGTCATTTTTTTGCCGGGACCAATGCGACGGTGCAAGCCGACGCTTGGTTTGTCGTCGATGATGCCGGCAAGCTAACCGCGACTGGCACTGGTGTTGCGCCTGCAGCAGATACCGCCGTTGATTTGCAAGGCGGCTATGTCGCACCTGGATTGTTTAACGTGCATACACATATTTCACTTGATCCTCAAACACCCGATGGCGGCGCCGGTGCCAATGTGGTCGCCTCTACTGTGCGGGCGACGAGGCATTTGCGGGAGTTATTGAAATCTGGTGTGACGTATATTCGCGAGTGTGGGTGTACATATGATATCGATATCGCCTTACGCCAGATGCAAAAAGCCGGTCAGCTCAAACAAGTCCCAACGATCATGCCGGCTGGCGGGTTGTTTTCAATGACTGGCGGGCATGGGGATGTGCCGCATGGCGGTAATGTGGTGGATTCACCAGATGAAATGCGCAAGGCCGTGCGCACGGCGATGAAAAATGGTGCCGAAGCGATCAAATTAGTGGCTACCGGCGGGGTGATGACCCCTAACGACTTTATGAATGATCCGCAATTGTCAACGGCCGAAATGGCAGTGGCAGTTACTGAAGCCCATCATAAACACCGCGTGGTCGCCTGTCATGCAGAAGGCAACCCTGGCATCATGAATGCCATCAAGGCGGGCGTGGATTCGATCGAACATGGGTTTTACGTTAACGATGACGAAATCGATTTGATGCTGGCACAAGGCACCTACTTAACACCAACCATCGTGGCTGATTGGGCCTTTCCAAAGTATGCGCAAGGCAAAGTTCCAGCTTGGATGCTCAAAAAAGCCACGGATGCTTATGATGATCTATGCCACAACATCATGCATGCCTTCAAGCGCGGGGTCCCGATCACCTTAGGAACGGATGCCGGCACCGTGTTCAACGACTTCACCATGACGCCGATCGAGTTGCAGCTGATGGTCGAAAATGGGATGAGCCCGTTTGAAGCTTTCAACACATCCGTCAATGGCGCCAAGTTGATGCATGTCGATGATGAATATGGCACTTTGGAAACTGGCAAGTATGCGGATTTCATGGTGCTTGATGCGGATCCGATGCAGGATGTGAAGGCATTTCAACAAGCAGATAAGGCCGTTTACCTGAAAGGGCAGCGGCAATATTGAAAGGAGTTTCTGGTATGACAACAGTATTCAAGAATTGTCATTTCTTCGCCGGCACCAGCGCCACTGTGCAACAAGACGCCTGGTTCACCGTGGGTGATGATGGCAAACTAACGGCAACTGGTACCGGTCAGGCACCGGCAGCTGATAACGTGGTGGATCTAGGCGGTCAATATGTGACGCCTGGGTTGACTAATGTGCACACGCATATTTCTTTGGATCCGTTGACTGGTGATGGCGGTTCTGCCACCGGCGTCGTGCCAACGACCGTGCGGGCAGTGGCCCACTTGCATCAATTGTTGAAATCAGGCGTGACCTATATTCGCGAATGTGGGTGCAGCTTTGATATCGATATCGCGTTAAAGCAATTGCAAACTGATGGGCAATTGACCAAGGTGCCAACGATCATGCCATCAGGGAAGCTGTTTTCTATGACTGGCGGCCATGGGGACTTGCCTAACACCGCTTATGTCGTCGATTCGCCAGACGAAATGCGCAAGGCCGTGCGCACCGCAATGAAAAAAGGGGCCCAAGCGATCAAGGTGATCGCCACTGGCGGGGTCATGACGCCTAGCGACTTCATGAATGACCCGCAGCTGTCAACGGCTGAAATGGCAGTAGCCGTTGAAGAAGCTCACCATAAAGGCCGGGTCGTGGCAGCGCATGCTGAAGGCAACCCTGGCATTATGAATGCGATCAAAGCCGGCGTGGATTCGATCGAACATGGTTTTTATGTCACTGACGAAGAAGTGGATATGATGCTTGAACAAGGTACTTATATCACCCCAACTTTAGTGGCCGATTGGGCGATCCCGACTTTTGCTAAAGGCAAGATCCCGGATTGGGAAGTCAAAAAGGCTGCCGATGCGTTGGATGATCTCTACCACAACTTGATGCATGCCTTCAAACGCGGAGTGCCGCTGACTTTAGGCACGGATGCCGGGACGCCGTTCAATGATTTCACCATGAGCCCAGTGGAATTGCAGCTGATGGTCGAGCAAGGAATGACGCCGTTTGAAGCTTTCAATACCTCTGTCAATGGTGCGAAGCTGATGAAAGTCGACTCCGAATATGGCACTTTGGAAGTCGGCAAGTACGCAGATTTCTTAGTTTTGAACGCTGATCCGATGCAGGATGTTAAGGCTTTCCAACAAACAGACAAAGCCGTTTATCTCCAAGGCCAACGCCAATATTAAACTCATAAAGGAGCAACACATATGACAACTACAGCTTTTACAAACGCGAACTTCTTCGCCGGGACTTCTGATGCCGTGACGGCTAACACCTGGTTTACCGTTGACGATGCCGATGGCAAGGTCTTAGCTACCGGCACTGGCAAAGCTCCAGCCGCTGACAACAGCGTTGATCTTGATGGCAAGTATGTGATGCCAGGCTTGATCAACTGCCATACTCACATCACGATGGATCCGACGACTGGCGATGGCGGTACTGGCGCCAACGTGGTCGAAACTTCCGTGCGTTCGGTGGATCATTTGCACGACTTGTTGAAATCCGGGGTCACTTGGATCCGGGAATGCGGGTCTTCTTATGATATCGACTTGGCTTTGGATAAAATGTACAAAGAAGGCAAGCTGACCAAAGTGCCTGATATTTTGCCTTCTGGCCGCCCTTATTCGATGACTGGTGGGCATGGCGACTTCCCGAACTTTGGTCACTTGGTCGATTCTCCTGACGAAATGCGCAAAGCGGTGCGTGAAGGCCTCAAAAAAGGGACCATGGCAGTTAAAGTCATGGCTACTGGCGGCGTTATGACCGCCGGGGACTTCATGGATGACCCGCAGTTGAGTACTGAAGAAATCAAAGTTGCCGTTGAAGAAGCCCATCATAAGGGCCGCATCGTGGCAGCGCATGCTGAAGGCAACCCAGGGATTTTGAATGCGATCAAAGCCGGTGTGGATTCGATCGAACACGGCTTTTACGTCAACGATGAAGAAGTCGATATGATGCTTAAACAAGGCACCTACTTGACCCCAACGCTGGTTGCTGATTGGGCGATCCCAGAATACGCGCAAGGCAAGATCCCTGATTGGGAAATCAAAAAGGCTGCTGATGCCTTGGATGATCTGTACAAAAACATCATGCACGCTTGGAAGCGCGGTGTGCCAGTGACCTTAGGGACGGATGCCGGGACGCCATTCAACGACTTCACCATGACGCCGGTTGAGCTGGAATTAATGGTTGAACAAGGCGCGACCCCGTTTGAAGCGTTCCAGACTTCCGTCAACTCTGCTAAACTCATGAAGATCGATCAAGAATACGGGACTTTGGAAGCGGGCAAGTACGCTGACTTCTTAGTGCTCGATCAAGACCCATTGCAAGACGTCAAGGCCGTGCAACAAGCGGATAAGGCGGTTTACAAGTACGGCAAGCGCGTTTACTGATTCGCGGTTGTTGCTCACAAAGCACGCCGGTTTGCTGCCTCCAGTTTGGAGGGCGAGCCGGCGTGCTTTTTTGATGGCTATTTTTAGCCCATGAAAAAAGGACCGTCAAAGACGGTCCTTTCGACACACTGCAAACGCTTTGAATCAGCTGGCGACGTGTTCGTTCTTGCCGAAGATGCGTTCCTTCATTGCTTTACCAGTAGGGGTGCCGGCTAAGCCGCCCAAACCAGTTTCACGTAAGGCTTTTGGTAAACCTTCACCAACTGTCTTCATTGCTTGAATGACCTCGTCAGCAGGGATCTTGTTCGTGCACCCAGCTAAGGCCATGTCAGCTGCGATCAAGGCGTTCCCAGCGCCGACCGCATTACGCTTGACACAAGGTAATTCCACTAACCCGGCAACTGGGTCGCAAACCAACCCGAGCAGGTTAGACATTGCCATCGCGAAGGCTTCAGCACTTTGTTGTGCTGAGCCGCCAGCTGCTTCGACAGCCGCTGCTGCACCCATGGCAGAAGCACTCCCGACTTCAGCCTGGCAGCCGCCAGTCGCACCAGCGATCATCGCTTTGTTGGCAACGATCATCCCGAAGGCACTGGCCGTGAATAAGAAGCGGACCATGTCTTCATCAGATAAGCCCAAGCGCTTTTCCAAGATGAATAAAACGCCTGGTAAAGTCCCGGTAGAACCGGCGGTAGGGGTCGCACAGATCACACCCATAGAAGCGTTGACTTCGTTGGTCGCGATCGCATTTTGCACGGCTTCGACCATCGAATCACCAGATAAGGTGACGTGATTCTTCCGGTACTTGCGCAGCATCGCAGCCTCACCACCGGTCAAACCAGTCTTGGAGAAGACCCCTTTGCCATGCGCGCCTTTTTCGACGGCAGCACGCATCACTTCAAGGTTCTTTTCCATTTCGTGCCAGACTTCTTCACGGGAACTGTGAGACTTCTCGCACTCTTGGTTAATGATCAGTTCAGAGATCGGCTGCTTCTTAGAGACTGAATCTGCAACTAATTCTTCAATACTCATATACATAATATGACTTCCCCTCGTTGAACTCGGTTACATGTAGATCATTTCATCGGTCAATGCGCTCAAGGCCTTGATCTGATCAGCCTTTAGGCGGGTATCCAATTCATATTCGAGCAACATATCTTTGCGTTGAGACCCAAGATACTTTTGCGTCTTATTGATGATCGACATCTCAGCCAGATCCTTGTTGAATTTATCTTGATCTTCAGGAGTCTTAAAGATGGCCAAGATCACCGGCAATGTACCAGTTGGGGAGATGTCGTAGCCTTCCATCTTGATGTTGCGGACTTCGATAGTCCCGCCGCCGATGGAACAGCCGGAAAGTTCAATGGCATGCTTGTCATTGCTTAATTCAACCACTGCGGTGTTAGGATGATGGATCGGGCTGTCAGTTTGTTCTTCGATGAAGCTGACTGAAATGCCGCGTTCTTCAGCAATATTTACGGCGTCTGGTACCCGGGCATCATCCGGAGCAAAGCCTAAGATCCCACTGATGATCGCGTAATCTGTACCGTGACCTTTGTGGGTCTCGGCAAAGGATTCATAATAATGGATCACGATCTTAGTCGGGTCATCGCGGTAGACTTCGCGAGCAGCCTTGCCAATGGCAACGGCGCCTGCGGTATGCGAACTGGAAGGGCCGATCATGATCGGGCCGATGATATCAAATACACTTTTGTAATTAACTGTAGTAGCTGTCATTACTATCGCCTCTGTATAGATTGACTAGTGTGCCAGATCGGTGGCACCCTCTTGGGTGTCTGTAGCATTTTTGGCATCTTCTTTAGCTTCGTCTGCATGCAATTCCTGAACCGTATGGATCGGGAAGTTCTTGAAGACGATCGCGCCAAGATAGCCGAAGATCGTGCTTGCAACCAGGATCAACAAGACGGCCATGATGACCTTCATTGGATCGTTGAAGCCGAATGCCACGATCAAACCAGCCCATGGCGTTGCCATCCCGGTAACGTTGATCACCAAGCCGAAGAGCGTCACGATGATCCCGTTGACCGCTCCGGCGACTAAGTTGACCCCGAAAATCGGGATCGGGTTGGCTGCGATGATGTCGATTTGAGTCAGTGGTTCAAATGGTGACAGCGATCGTGGTCGCATTGTCACCAAACTTCATCTTACGGAAGAAGGTGAAGTTCAAGAAGGAGTTACCGGTACAACATAATGCACCGATGGCCATTGGGATCCCAGTCAAGCCAATCAAACTGGTCAAGACCATAGAGCTCAATGGCGTCATTCCGACTAGTGGAATGATCCCGCCTAAGATTGCCCCCATGACGATCGGACTGGTTACGGCGGCGGTCGTGATCGCACTGCCGATGACGTGTAAGATCATCATGACCACTGGGGTGATCAAGCCAGCAATGGCATTGACCAACATTGGGCCGACCAAGACCACGACGATCAAATCAAGTCCGCCAGTGACCTTCTTTTCGATCCATTTGATCAAGAAGCTGACTAAGTATGCTGCAATGAAGGCCGGTAATAGCTTGACCTTCAACAGGGAAACACCGAGTAAAACACTGAAGACAGGGCTGATCCCAAATGATAATGGAACCAGTGTGCCGGCGGCCAAGCCACCCAGGTTACCCATGATATCCCCAATTTGTTGTGCGAATTGGACGTGGAACACGCCGCCGATCGCGTAACTCAGAAAGGCCTGTGGTAAAAATGTTGCACATGCCGCGCCAGATAATGCGCTGACGGCTTTTTTACCGTGCGGGGCCTTGAATGTAAATAATGTCATTACCGCGATCACGGCGGCCAACATCAGGACGCCTAATACGATTTGCATGATAATGCCTCCTCCAACGAAGTATATTTGATTTGCAGTGTGTCGCTGCTGGGTGCCGGTCACCACGTGAAATTTATAACATGCCTAGAAGCCGCTTACATTGATATTCGGTGAGTCATTTTAGGCAAGCGCCACCGTCTGCTCATGAAAACGGGTCTAGAATTTTTGGTGTTGGTAGTAATCAACACTGGAGATGCTAGACCCTTTTTAGATAACAAAAAGACACCTG
>NZ_RHOI01000011.1 GCF_003946165.1 Lacticaseibacillus baoqingensis
ATAACAAAAAATCCACTCCGAAGAGTGGACCTTTCAAAAGATAAAAACTATTAATCAACACCATTTGACACAGAGCCAAAGAATCGAAGATACGATCAAGATGACCCAACAAGTCGCCAAAGATTATTGGATCTTTGTGAGCCAGCTGGTCAAGATCCGTAATCTGACCGGCAATGAGTTTGCTAATAGAGAACAAGCCAAACTGTATGACCGCTTGAATGTGCCCTTTAAAGATTGGTTAGCTGGATTAACGGAACAAGATGACCGAGAAGCCAAGATCACTATTTGGAAGCAGACACTGCTTCAGTTGGTGCGACGCAGTGCCCAAGAGTTGATGAACGAAGCGACTGGCCGTGATATCGTAGGTATTCCTTCCGAAAAAGGCACTGTGAATATTTTTACGGCGATGAACCGATTGAATCATGCGTTGATAGTTGATTTAGGATTAAAGCAGGGGGAAAAACATGAGGCCAAAAATTCGTAATACGACTGCGCACATCATTCAAATTTTGTATGGAAATGGCAATATGGATAAGGCCGTATTGGCCGGACTCAGGCACTCGATCACGTTGATGAGTCCCCAAGCGCAAGTAGCGTGGCCAGTGATCATGGCCAATCTGGCGGAAGGTGATTTGAGTCGCAACGGTGAACCGACGGCTGCTGAGACCGCAGTGTTTACGGCACTGAAATTATACGCGCGCCATCAGCAAGGCAATCAAGGATTGGTTTATGGATCAGTCAAAGACGATGAAGGAATCTCGCTGATGGCAGCACTGGCGCAAATGAGCCACAAAAAAGGCAATCAAACGCGCATTGACAATCGCGTCAATCAGTTGCTCAAAGTGACCAATATTAATAGCGTGATCAATGCGTTGTCACATTTGGTCGATATCGTCCAGACGTCGCAGCAGCCCATTGATTACGCACAGCTCGCTGAAGATCTGTACTGGTTTCAACAAAGCTATGAACAGGCCAATCGTGTCCGGCTGTTTTGGGGCCAAATCTATTATCGGCCAGTAAAAGCCCTTGAAGAGGAGAAATGATCATGACAAATTTATACGTTGATATTCATGTTTTGCAAACCGTACCTGCAGCAAACATCAATCGTGATGACACTGGTGCCCCTAAAACCGCATTATACGGCGGTGTGACCCGTGCGCGCGTGTCTTCACAGAGTTGGAAGCATGCGATGCGACACACTTTTATAACCGATCCAGCCATTCAAGCTGGACTGAGGACGAAATCAGCCGCCGAATTATTGGCCAAGGCGATAAAGGACCTGGCACCTGAGCAAACCGATGAATCTGCTTGGGAAAAGGTACAGGCGATCTTTGAGACGGCGAAGATCAAATTAGATAAGGAGCATCAAACTGGCGCGCTATTGTTGATCAGCCATGGTCAATTGGAGAAGCTGGCAGAATATGCATTGGCCCATGAAGACTATGATAAAAAGGCAGTCAAGGCCGTGTTGAACGGTGATCAATCCTTAGACCTGGCTTTGTTTGGGCGCATGGTAGCCGATAACCCTGAATTGAATGTCGATGCTTCTGCGCAGGTGGCGCATGCGTTGTCGACGCATGAAATCGTGCCAGAATTTGATTATTTCACGGCGATGGATGATTACGGACATGACGATAATGCCGGGGCGGCAATGTTAGGTTCGGTCGAGTTCAATTCGGCAACGTTATATCGCTATGCGAATTTGAATATTGCGGAGTTAGTGCACAATGTTGGGACACCCACTGCAGTTGCTGGGGCGTTGGCGTATATCAAGAGTTTCTTGTTGTCGATGCCAACTGGCAAACAAAATACTTTTGCCAATAAGACTTTGCCAAGCTATGTCTTGGTCACTTTGCGCACAGACACACCGGTGAATTTAGTATCCGCGTTTGAACAACCGATCAAATCAAAATCTGGTTATGTCGCCCCATCCGTGACCGCCTTAGAAAAAGAATATCAAGACGCCCAGCAGTTTGTTGCAGCGCCTTTGGCAACATTGGTTTTGAGCAAATTGACGAGTCATGTGGGCACTCAAGTTGCGGATCTGCAAACGTTGTTGGCCCAGGTGGAAGACCAACTGAAGCAGGTGGTGCCTGATGAAAACACTAACGATTAGACTAAGCGCACCATTGCAGGCATATGGAGATCAAGCTAGCTTTGCACGCCGCACAACGAACCCTTATCCGACAAAAAGCGCGATCATTGGAATGATCGCGGCCGCATTTGGATATCGGCGAACGGATCCAAGGATCCAAGCATTAAACCAACTTGCTTTTGCCGTGCGAGTGGATCAACCCGGAAGCGTGCTGTCAGAGTTTCAGACGGTGGAATGGAAACCTAATACGCGCAAGATCACGTATCGTGATTATTTGCAAGACGCGGTGTTTGTCGCTGCAATCGGTGGTGACACCGCAGAAATCGAGCAGATCGCAGCGGCGTTGAAAAAACCGCAGTTTCAACTATATCTTGGTAGGCGTGCCGCAGTTCCAGCCGTTGTCTTGAAGATGCAGCAATTCGCAGACACGGATCCCGTGACAGTATTGCAACAATTAGAGTGGCAAGCAAGTTTGTGGTTTCAACAGCGACATCGTAAACAAGCCACTTATTCCGCAGAGCTTTATGCAGATCATCAACTGATTCCAGCCAAAGGGACGCAACTGGTCAAAGATCGCGTATTATCGTTTGATCAACGTGCTCGTCAGCATGGTTTCCGGGCGATCGCTCAAACGCGCGTGACGCTGGCAAATGCGCAATATCGAGCACCTGAGGTTGGGACAGATCATGATGCATGGACAGCAATTTAAGGGGGGAAGCTGATGTTTATATCACGAGTACTCGTGGATCAAAACAATCGCCAAAAGTTGAAGTCGCTCACACATCTAGGGGCATATCACCATTGGGTCGAGCAAAGCTTTCCTGAGGAGGTCAAATCCGGCGAGCGTTTACGGCATTTGTGGCGGTTAGATTCTTTGGGTGGCCAAGAGTATTTACTCGTTGTCAGCGAGAATCGACCGGATTTGGATCAGTTAGCGGCTTTTGGCGTGCCAGGTACGGCAGAAGTCAAAGATTATGAGCCATTCTTAGCGAGTTTGCACGACGGGCAACGACTGCGCTTTCGCCTGACGGCTAATCCCACGTATTCTGTGTCTCAATCGGGAAAAGCTCGCGGTCGAGTTTATCCGCATGTGACTGCTGAACAACAAAGTCAGTGGTTAAGTGCCCGGGCGGAAAAAGCCGGTTTTACGCTGTCAACGGCTGGTGAGACGCCATCATTTACGATCGTCGGGCGCAGTTATCCGATTTTACGTCGCAAACAAGGGCGCGCTGTGCGAATCAGCCGCGTCACTTATGAAGGTAGGCTGACTGTGACGGATATCGCGCAGTTTCAACAGACGCTGCGGTCTGGTATTGGCCGCGAACGGGCGTATGGAATGGGCATGATGACGGTGATTCCTGAGGCGTGAGGATGAAAAAACAAGCTGGTGCTAAGAAAGCAGATTTAACTGAATTAAGCCGCGTACGAGATCGGGTGACCTTTTTGTATCTTGAACACGCCAAATTGAACCGTCAAGACAGTGCCATTGTCGTCGTGGACGATCGTGGGACTGTTTTTGTGCCGGCTGCGATCATAAGCGTATTACTGTTGGGGCCAGGTGTAGATGTGACTCATCGAGCGATGGAATTGATCGGTGATGCGGGGATGAGTGTGGTTTGGGTAGGTGAACGCGGTGTTCGGCAGTATGCACATGGGCGCGCGTTGAATCACGCCACAAACTTGTTAGTCAACCAGGCTCGCTTGGTTTCCAATCAACGTACGCGACTAGCAATTGCACGGCAGATGTATCAGATGCGTTTTCCAAATGACGATGTTTCTGCGTTATCAATGCAGGAACTGCGGGGCAAAGAAGGCGCACGTGTGCGGCGAGTCTATCGCGAACAATCGGTCAAGACAGGCGTGCCTTGGACCCGGCGCGAGTATGATCCGGACGATTTTACTGCCGGTACGCCGATCAACCAGGCGTTGACTGCGGCCCATTCAGCCTTATATGGCTTAAGTTATAGTGTGATTGTCGCACTTGGAGCTTCACCGGGATTGGGCTTTGTGCATACAGGGCACGATTTGTCTTTTGTGTATGATTTCGCTGACCTCTACAAGGCAGAAGTGACGATCCCGATCGCCTTTGCCGTGACTGCCGAGTATACCCCAGGGGATGATATAGGTCGAATGACGCGGTTGGCGGTGCGTGATGCCTTTGTAGATGGTAAGCTGATGATCAGGATGGTAGCAGATCTGCGACGGTTGTTATCAACTAAAGAAGACGATGACCTGGAAGCGGACATAGTGAATTTGTGGGATGACAAAATGGGTCTGCAAAAAATGGGAGTTTCCTATCGCGAATTTAAGTCTGGTGATAGAAAATGATCGTGATCACGTTGACTAAGGTGCCGCCATCGCTGCGTGGTGATTTAACGAAGTGGTACCAAGAGGTCCAAACAGGTGTTTATGTCGGCAATGTCAGTGCCCGGATCCGGGATAAGCTTTGGGATCGGATTTTGCGCGATATTGGAAGTGGACAAGCCACGATGGTGTTTAACGCACAAAATGAGCTTGGCTATCAATTTAAAACCACTCGTCAAGATCATGAGGTGATCGACTTTGATGGCCTTCCATTATTGAAACATTTGAGCACCACAGAGGCGCCATTAAAACCAGGCTTTAGTAACGCGGCGCATTATCATCGTGCGCGGATGAATACGCGTCAAGTGACAACCGCTCCTGTCATAGAAAAGCCCAGTGCCTTTGTAGTATTGGATGTTGAAACTACTGGTCTAGATGCGACCCTTGATCAAATGATCGCGATTGGTGCGGCACGTTTTGTACCTGGAGAAGCAGTGCAATCGTTTTATCATCTGATCCAAATCGAGCAGCAGTTACCTGCAGAGATTGTGTCATTGACAGGTATCACTGATGACGAATTAGCTCAAAAAGGCGTTCCATTGGCCACTGTGTTGATGGCGTTGAAGGATTTTATTCAAATGCGACCAATCATAGGCTACCATGTTGGGTTTGATGAAAAGTTTATTACAATGGCCGTTCGCACGCTAGATCAGGATAAGTGGGCAAATAAGTTCATTGACTTGATGCCAGTCGTTAAAAGGGTGGACAGATTTTTAGACAGCTATCAGCTGGGTGCAGTCTTAAAGCGATATGGCATTGTTAATTCGCAACCACACAACGCATTGGCAGACGCTCAGGCAACAATGCGTTTGGCGTTGAAGTTAATAAAAAATGGACATTTGGAGATTCCAAAAGCTTGATTTGACGGGATTTGTTTAGTGTATTCCCCGCACACGCGGGGGTGATCCTCTGTTGCTCCAGTAGCTAGTGAGGAGGCAAAAGTATTCCCCGCACACGCGGGGGTGATCCTATCAGAGCGTAATGGATCTAAGGCAATCTTTTGTATTCCCCGCACACGCGGGGGTGATCCCAGCCAACTGCCCGCGCTCACGCCCACCCCTATGTATTCCCCGCACACGCGGGGGTGATCCTAGGTGACATGGCCAATTTTGCTCTTTAGGAACGTATTCCCCGCACACGCGGGGGTGATCCCCAATATCTTGGCAAAAACTTCATCACGAAGTTGTATTCCCCGCACACGCGGGGGTGATCCTACCCCGTTATTTGCGCTCTGCTCGGTTTTAAAGTATTCCCCGCACACGCGGGGGTGATCCTGAGAAAACTATATCTTGGCAACGGCGATAAGCGTATTCCCCGCACACGCGGGGGTGATCCCTAAGGCAGATGTTCGCAAGTCCAAAGCTGAGGGTATTCCCCGCACACGCGGGGGTGATCCTATAGCAATCGCGTCTCAATCAAGAGCGTGTTCGTATTCCCCGCACACGCGGGGGTGATCCTTTCCGTTGCGAAAATCATTAATTATATGGTTAGTATTCCCCGCACACGCGGGGGTGATCCATAACGTGATTAAGGTAGCCACCTTCAACCGTTGGTATTCCCCGCACACGCGGGGGTGATCCTCCGATCGTGGATGAGTTGCGTTTGAAGATGAAGTATTCCCCGCACACGCGGGGGTGATCCCAATTTTGCAATTCCTGAACTCGATCTCAACTGGTATTCCCCGCACACGCGGGGGTGATCCTTCGTCGTAGTCGGGATCATCTTCCATGATGTCGTATTCCCCGCACACGCGGGGGTGATCCTAAAATAGCCGGCACACAGGCCAACCAAAATTGGTATTCCCCGCACACGCGGGGGTGATCCAAGTGTCCATACAGAACTTCCCGCCAGCTTGAGGTATTCCCCGCACACGCGGGGGTGATCCCGGTGTTTCCAGAATTGGAAGTTATGTCGGCACGTATTCCCCGCACACGCGGGGGTGATCCTCAAACGTCTGCACCAAAGCCAACCTCCTTTAAGTATTCCCCGCACACGCGGGGGTGATCCCGGTGGCGGCAGTCTTCGGTTACAACTGGGACTGTATTCCCCGCACACGCGGGGGTGATCCCCAGCCAAACAAAGCCCCACCGCCCAACTCTACGTATTCCCCGCACACGCGGGGGTGATCCTGACCAGATAGCGATCAGAGCTTATGAACACTGGTATTCCCCGCACACGCGGGGGTGATCCCCAGTTTCGATGTGGCGGTTACACAGCATGTAAGTATTCCCCGCACACGCGGGGGTGATCCTAGGTGACATGACCAATTTTGCTCTTTAGGAACGTATTCCCCGCACACGCGGGGGTGATCCTTCATCAAATCAAAATGAGGGTTGTCTTCGATCGTATTCCCCGCACACGCGGGGGTGATCCTATGCGATCAACTCAGCCCAAGAAACGTTATATGTATTCCCCGCACACGCGGGGGTGATCCCGTGCTGGTTGGCTCGGCGTTGTGTGTGATGATGTATTCCCCGCACACGCGGGGGTGATCCCCCATTACATATTCCTGATCAGTACCAGAAGCTGTATTCCCCGCACACGCGGGGGTGATCCTTAGATTATCGCTCTTTTCAACTTTACGGTTGGGTATTCCCCGCACACGCGGGGGTGATCCTTTCTTTTGCTGGGCATTTTGCGAGCCAACATTGTATTCCCCGCACACGCGGGGGTGATCCTTCGGTAGCCGGTTATGCCAAGCTGGTTAGTCGGTATTCCCCGCACACGCGGGGGTGATCCCAAATGTTTACAATATGGATTTATTTCATAGGCGTATTCCCCGCACACGCGGGGGTGATCCCCGTCATTCATCATCATCCCTTTCCCTGAAGCCGTATTCCCCGCACACGCGGGGGTGATCCTAGCTAAGGGCTTCTGGCTCAGTGATTTTGTCCGTATTCCCCGCACACGCGGGGGTGATCCTGCCCCGTTAAGCAGCGGATCGTATTCGATCGCGTATTCCCCGCACACGCGGGGGTGATCCCGGAAACCGTTTGTCCCCGTTTTCATCCTCATTGTATTCCCCGCACACGCGGGGGTGATCCCCCGACTTTGACGGCATCTTGGGCTGAATACCAGTATTCCCCGCACACGCGGGGGTGATCCTACAACAAGAACAAAGCGGCATATATTGACCAGGTATTCCCCGCACACGCGGGGGTGATCCCTAGACAAGCGAGACAGGGATACGGTAGCGCGTGTATTCCCCGCACACGCGGGGGTGATCCCTATAAAAAAAAGAGGTCTTTACCATGCTGGAAAAGTATTCCCCGCACACGCGGGGGTGATCCTAGGCAAGATATACGCAGTGGCAAACTTATCAGGTATTCCCCGCACACGCGGGGGTGATCCTCAAACCGGGCCGCGGCCGCCCGTGCGATTATGGTATTCCCCGCACACGCGGGGGTGATCCTAGTCATGATTGTATTCTCCTTAAAGGTATAGGGTATTCCCCGCACACGCGGGGGTGATCCCGTTTGTGCGAATAATCGTGCAATCGCATCGCGGTATTCCCCGCACACGCGGGGGTGATCCTACACGATTAGACGTGCGCACTGGTCAAAAGCTGTATTCCCCGCACACGCGGGGGTGATCCTAGGCCAATATTCATCTCCCAGGCACCATGGCCGTATTCCCCGCAAATACGTGGAACGTCTGTCTGCATCTCCATAAAAGCCTATTATGGCGGGGCTTTTAACGTGCCGCTGATTTTATACGCCATCTTGCGACCAGATAATGACCCAGATGGTTTACTTAAATAATTTAGAATATACTTCCTCAGCTTCCGACTGGCCTTCATGTGTTGGGTGAATGTAAATGCGTGTTGTGGTATCAATGCTAGAGTGCCCAAGAATGGCAGCAATACTGGTTACGTCCACCTCTGCTTGGGCAAGAAGGGTTGCCTTTGTGTGTCTTAATCCGTGTAAGCTTATTTGCCTTAAATCAGATTTATCGGCTAGTGCTTTCATCCATTCCCATGGGGTGCTCAGCGATAAATGACCGTCGGCAGCTTGGCCGGTGAACAACCATTGATTGGAAGATATTTCACGTCCTTCTGCAAGCAGATCGCGAGCTTGAGTGACACACCATTGAGCAAGCATCTTAGTAACGTCTGGGCTTAAAACGATTGTGCGAGAACTGGTTTCCGTTTTGGTGTCTCCGACAACTTCACCGTCCGCTGTATCTTGTATAGCACGTTTGATATGAAGCAGACTACGGTTAAAGTCAACGTCACACCACTTTAATCCAACAACCTCGCCTCTACGCATTCCCGTTGCTAGAACCAGGGTAAGCAGCACTCTACGGCGTTCCCATGTTTCTGGGCACTTACTTGCTTTGCTATTAAGAACAGCAATGAAATGCTGGGCTTCTTTAAGCGTATAGCGCTTATCCTTAGTGACAGCATACGTGCGCTTACCTCTGGGAAGCTTTGCTGCCAAGCATGGGTTTACTTGCACCCAACCCATAATGACGGCATAATCCATAATCATGGTTAATACTCCTTTGGGCGTTCTGCCAGTCACTGTTAGTGAGTTGATCCATTCTTGCACATCCATTGGTGTGATAGCGCCCACAAAGTAGCCGCCAAGATGAGGCTTGATGTTGTTATTGTATGCTGACTTGTATTCTCGCATAGTGGTTGGCCTAATCTCACTGGCGTGTGTTTTAATCCATTTGTTGTATGCTTCATCAATGGTAAACTTGTGCGAATCATGGCGTTCACTATGCTTGAACTTATAAAGCGCGTCGTCAAATGCGTTTTTAGCGTCAGCCTGTTTCAAATAACCACGTAGGGTAGTGTACTTTGGAATGCCAGTTTTTGGGTCTTCACCCAGGTATCCCTTTACTAGCCAGCGTACTTCTGGCTTTTTTAGGTTCCCTTTAGCATCCTTCTTTGGTTTCAATTCATATTTTTTGTAAGTTGGCATTATTAATATCCTTCCTGCTCTCACACACGGAGAATATAACGCTTGGGCACCACCTCCTTTGATGGTATAATCTCATTGCATGCAAAGGGCCTTATCTCCCAGCGCAATGCGTGGCTACGTCTACCCATGCTGTCCAAGGCGATAGGGCAGGCGTTTTTATGTTTTATCGGACACCGACGTCCTTTTGATACTGTATAGATACTTTCTTTAATTGCTTTCCTAGCTTACTATTGTTTGGCGCGTTAAAGAACTTTTCAGGCACGGACTCTACAGCATATTCGGAAACTATATGGGCAACAGCGCCCTTCATCTGTGATACGTCCTTACTTTTTAGTGCGCCGGTAGTAATTAGAGTTGAAGCGTCATACTTGCCCGCGTAGCTTGCGGGTTCATTGTCTTTACATGTTTTTTGAAGTTTTTTTACAGCTGCCGCCGCAGATTTGTAGTTCTTTAATGAATCATCCTTCTTGTATGTGCCCAAGGCTTTGATGGCAGCTTTCCCGTCTGGAAGCGCTAAGTTAAGCTTCTTAGCAGCGGCATCCCCAATATTGACGCCAGCATAATTACTACTAATTTTCTGGCCGCAAGCAGTTAGAAGTAAGGCTAGAGCAAGCGTAAAGGTAGCTAGTATCTTTTTCATTTGAATTCCTCCCAGGGTGTCTCAATAGACGCCCTATTTTGCGTTGTAAAATCCTTTAATGGCACCAGAACAAATATCGCGCATATTGGGGCTTATTGCAAAAAATGACATGAATTCGTCAACCCTGGCAAGGCTGGGATCAACGTTTTCAAAGTACATAGGTACTAACAAACATATTGCGCCACTATTTGCGTCACCTTCGATACCGGTTTTAGATGGGGTGAAATACAAGAGGTTGCTGTCTCCATTTAGGATATGCGTGATTTCATGGGCAAGCTGGAAGGGCAGTTGCCTAGGAATATGCCAATTTAAATTGATAAGTATCCGCCTAGTTTTTGAATCAGCAGTACATGGTGTATTGGGAGACAACCGGTCTTCAAAGCCAACCTCAATGTCATAGATGGCAGCGTAGTCTAGTAAGCGGGAAAAGATTTCATCAATCATGTTTCCCACCTCGCAAAAAGCGACGGATTATCTCCAAGTCTTCCCCGCACACGCGGGGGTGATCCCGCCAAGCGAGAATTTACGCAGTCTGAAATTAAGTATTCCCCGCACACGCGGGGGTGATCCTAACCGAAATTGCCGGATTTTAAACTGTGAAAAGTATCCCCCGCACACGCGGGGGTGACCTCAAAACAAGGAGCGCTCGATCAATCCGGTTAGACTTTTCTTCCGCGTGAAAAACTTCACGCGGTTTTTTGCTATCGCAAGCGCAACGCGGTAAAATGTATCCAACAATCTTGTCACCCATAGCGCTAATGGTAGCGCAGACGAAAGGTACGGTTATGAATTATAAAGATGATGGGTTAGCCTTGCATACAGATTTTTATGAATTGAATATGATGTATACGTATTGGAAGCAAGGAATCGCGGAACGCAATGCGATCTTTGAAGTGTACTTCCGAGACTTGCCATTCGGTAGCGGGTTTGCGGTGTTTGCGGGTCTGGAACATATCGTGAATTACCTCAAGGACTTGCACTTTAGCGATTCTGATATCGACTATCTTAAAGAAGTCACTGAATATCCGCAGGCGTTTCTTGATTATTTACATGACTTGAAATTCACTGGTACGATCCGTTCTGCTGTCGAAGGCGATTTGGTCTTCAATAATGAACCAATCGTGCAATTTGAAGGGCCGCTGGCGCAAGGACAGTTGATCGAGACGGCGGTTTTGAATATGGTTAATTATCAGACCTTAGTTGCGACTAAAGCCGCACGGATCCGCGCTGTGGTCGGCAATGACCCGTTGATGGAATTCGGTACCCGGCGTGCCCAAGAAACCAGTGCAGCTATGTGGGGAACACGGGCGGCGTTTATTGGCGGCTTCAATGCCACATCTAATGTTCGAGCAGGCAAGGTGTTTGGTATTCCTATTTCAGGGACCCATGCCCATGCCTTAGTGCAAGCCTATCGCGATGATTACAATGCATTTAAGGCCTATGCCGAGGTCAACCACGATGTGACATTTTTGGTGGATACTTATGACACCTTGCGTTCCGGGGTCCCGGCCGCGATTCGCGTGGCTAAGGAAATGGGCGATAAGATCGATTTCCAAGGGGTGCGGATCGACTCTGGGGATATGGCATACATCTCTAAGCGCGTGCGCCAACAACTCGATGCTGCCGGTTTTACTGATACGAAGATCGTCGCGTCCAATGATCTAGATGAAAATACGATCCAAAACCTCAAGATGCAAGGGGCCAAGATCGATACTTGGGGCGTCGGCACTAAGGTGATCACTGCGTATGACCACCCGGCATTAGGGGCGGTGTACAAGCTGGTTTCGATCGAAGACGAACACGGCGAAATGACGGATACCATTAAGTTGTCGTCAAACGCCGAAAAAGTGTCGACTCCGGGTAAAAAGCAAGTTTGGCGTATCACACGCCATGGCAATGGTAAGTCTGAAGGCGATTATGTGGCTTTGGCGTATGAAGATATCGCCAACCAAGAATCGTTATACATGTTCCATCCCAACTTCACCTATATCAACAAGACAGTGCGTGATTTTGATGCGCGGCCGTTGTTGCGGACTATTTTTGACCAAGGAAAATTGGTTTATGAACTACCGGCATTGGTGGACATTCGCGAATACGCGATGCAATGCGTCGATTCGCTGTGGGATGAATATACCCGGGTATTAAACCCGCAAGAATACCCCGTGGACTTGTCCCAAGCCGCTTGGGATAACAAGATGTCGATCATCAAGCGCATCAAGGAAAAAGTGAACTGGCATCAAGCCTAACATCGAGGGTGTGAGCAAGGCTCACACCCTTCGTTGCGGCTACGACATATAGGAGGAAACTTATTATGCGTCCATTACAAGCAGAAATCATTCAAGCCTTGCACGTGCAGCCGACGATCGATCCACAAAAAGAGATCCGGCGCAGTGTTGATTTTCTCAAAACGTACCTTAGCCACTACCCTGGCTTGAAGACCCTTGTGTTGGGGATCTCTGGCGGGCAAGATTCGACGTTAGCTGGGACTTTGGCCCAAAAAGCGGTTCAAGAGCTTCGGGCAGAAACTGGCAATGCTGATTACCGCTTCATTGCCGTGCGCCTGCCATACGGAGAACAAGCTGATGAAGCTGACGCAATGGCCGCGATCACCTTTATGCAAGCAGACGAAACTGTGCGGGTCAACATCAAGCCTAGCGTCGATGCAATGGTAGCAGCCGTGCAAGCCAATGACTTGACCGTCAGCGACTTTAACAAGGGCAACATCAAAGCCCGCGCCCGCATGATCGCCCAATACGCTATTGCCGGCGCTAACGCTGGCGTTGTGATCGGGACCGATCATGCTGCTGAAGCCGTTACCGGATTTTATACTAAATTTGGTGATGGCGGTGCTGATGTGACCCCATTGTGGCGCTTGAACAAACGCCAAGGCGCCGCGATGCTCAAGGCATTAGGAGCCCCAGCTCATTTATATGAAAAAGCTCCAACGGCTGATCTGGAAGAAAATCGGCCGGCGCTTCCTGATGAAGAAGCACTCGGCGTGTCATATCGCGACATCGATGATTATCTAGAAGGCAAGCCGGTCAGCGACGATGCTGCGGCTACGATCGAAGGTTGGTATCAACGCTCCGCGCATAAGCGCCATTTGCCGATCACCGTTTTTGATCAATTTTGGCAACGATAAGTGTATCTTTGATGAAAGCAACTGGTTCTCTATCTGAGAAGCGGTTGCTTTTTACGTGGCCTAGGCCGATGAGCCACAAAATGATGTGATTTGCAAAAATATTTTTTTGTGCAAAAAATGCCGAAAAAGAGGTGAGGTGATTGGAAAATACGCCGGACCTGGTGAGCAATCAACGCCCGTAAACATAAACTATAAATAATAGTCATAAATAATGTTAATGAAACGGCGCAACCCCATCTTTACGGTGGTTGACTCTCATGTTCATAGTCCTTAATATGAACGTAACGACAATATTCGCTAGGCAGAAGTAAGCCTGCCAGGGGCAGCGGATCATGAGGAGGAACTTTTAATGAAGAAGACTATGTTTGCCGGCGCTGTGGCGTTGGCTTTAGCTGCGACCGCAGCGATCGCACCATTGACGGTATCCGCTGCTGACGGTTCCGCTACCGGTACTACCACCGCAGAATTTTCTGTTGTGGCAGGTGGCGGTTCCACCACACCAGGCGGCGATAACGGCACCGGCACTAACGCTGATTTATGGTTAGTCAAGGCGCCAGATATGCATTTTAGCGACGGTAAGGTCGCCGACATTATCAGCGGGACTGATTTGACTTATGTTGATGGTACCGTCACCAACAAGACGAATGATCCTGCTGAAAATGCAGATGGCGCCTTGCAAGTCACCGATAACCGCGGGACTGGTGCCGGCTGGAAGTTGAGTGCCAATATCAACCAGCCGACCAACGGCACAACGCAATTGACCGGGGCATTGGATCTGGTATTAAAAGACGTTACCAGTCCTAATACTGCAACCAATGCACCTGTTGCCGCAAGCTTGACTACTGACGGCAATGACGTTTTGGTTTGGAATGCAGCCGTTGGCCAAGGCCAAGGGAATAACACTGCCAGTGTTGATGCGGCGACTAAGTTCCACATTGATGCTAATCCTAGCGTTACTAACGGGTTGTATGATGCCACGGTAACTTGGACACTAGCAGGTACACCAGACGCCAATTAATGATGTGTAATGGCGCTTTGCTGGCTCTGGCAAGGGAAAAAACAGCGATCGCAGGGCTCACCTGTGATCGCTGTTTTGGTCTAGAAAGGACAAGTAATGAAGCAAATGAAAACGTGGCTGGCGGCGTTGATCGCCGTGGTCGGGTTAGGGCTAGTACAAGGGCATTTGGTGCATGCGGCCAACACCGGTGCGCAATATACGGTCAGCCCGGTGATCCCAGAAAACCACCGGACCGGCGTTTCCAGTTATTTTGATCTGGTGGTCAAACCTGGCACCACGCAGCCTTTGACGCTTGCTGTCACCAATCAAACCAGCAGTCCGCGACATTTGCGCTTGTCTTTGACCACAGCTTATACCCAAAGCAATGGGATGATCGCTTATAAGCCCAACGGCCCCAAAGATCCTTCAGCCCAATATCGGCTAACTGATCTAGGCCAGCCGACGCAAACCGTGGACTTAGCTGGTGGGCAGACTAAGCAAGTGACGGTGAACTTAAAGATCCCAGCTCAAGGGTTCAAGGGGGTCTTATTAGGCAGCTTATATTTAGTTGACACACAAAAAACGAATGGCGATACTAGTGGTGGCGTCAAGTTCAAGAATCAATTTGCCACGGTAGTTGGGGTGCAGCTGCAAACCAGCGATACAGCCATGGATCAAGTCAAAAAGGAGCTGCAGTTGACGGGTGTCAGTGCCGGTATCCAAAACGGCAAACCCGGCGTGATCGCCACGGTGCAAAACCCCACGCCGACTTTTTGGGGCAAGATGCGCCTGCAAGCTAAAGTTACCAAGCGCAATAGCTCGGCAGTGGTGATGAAGCGGACAGTCAATGGGTTTACTGTGGCGCCAAATTCGCATTTTGATTATGGTATCTTGCAAAATAAAGCGTTAGATCCTGGTGATTACAGCTTGGATCTATTGATTACTGGACCGCATGGACGCTGGCATTTCAAGCGCAACTTCTCGATTTTAGCCGCTGAAGCCGACAAGATCAACCGCACGGTGCACATGAAGCGGGCGTTTAGTTTACCATGGTGGGCATGGTTATTGATCGGGATCGCCAGTGTGGGCTTATTGTGGTTGATCGTGACCTTGATCCGCCGGCACCAGCAACACAAAACCGCGTAATTTTTTCAGGGGGTAAGCCGATGCACTATGAAAAAATATTACTAGGATTCGGGCTTTTAGGGGCATTGTGGTTTGGTGCGCAGCCAACACCAGTCGCCGCCAGTGAAGCTGGCGGTACCACGATCGCCGAGTTCAATGTTTCTGGCAGCCACACAGCAACCACCTCGCACCCGGCGCTGCCAAACAAGTATCAGCCCATTGATCAGCTGCCAGGCACCGCGATCGTGAGCCATCAGCCGGCCTTGCCGCTGACTAGCGAGCACACCACCTGGTGGTGGCCATTGGCTGGGTTAAGCTTGGTCATTGGGTCTGCATGGCTAATGCCAAAAGCGCAGCGGCACTGAAACCTTGTCTTTTAGACTGTTGATGCGATCAAAAAAGCGCCTCTTAAAGGGGCGCTTTTTTGGTGCGTGTTGACACGCTTCGGCGGATAGGTTAGACTATTGATCGTTGCTATTCGTAACGATTACGATTAAGGAGGACGCTCATGATCAAATCAGACCTGGCCACAGCTTATCGCCAGTTGCGCAGCCCCAACATTAAGACCCGTAAACATGCGTTGCGCGTGCTGCACGATGCCAAGCGCCGACAGCAGCCAATGCAACTAGCCAAGCGTTAGACAATCAGCGCACGGCAAGCGGTGCGCAAACATATAGGAGGAACCGATGCATTTTCGACACATATTGATCAGTGGTATCAGCGCCTTGGCATTGGCGCTGGTGTTTAGTGGAAACCAGCAGGTGGCTGCCGCAGATAAACCAGAATTGCAAGTGGTTGCGAGCGTTGATTTTTATGGAGAAGCGGCCCAAGCGGTATTAGGCCAGTATGGTCACGTTCAGACGATCATCGATCAGCCGAACATTGATCCGCATGATTATACGCCGACCACCAAAGTCGGCAAGCAAGTGGCCCATGCAGACGTCGTGATCTATAACGGCGCGGGGTATGATACTTGGATGACGAAATTACTGAAGAATAAGTCGAAGCAAACGCAAAAAGTTGCAGTCGCCAAGCTGGTCGGGGTCAAGGCTGGCCAAAATGAGCATGTCTGGTACAAACCGCAGACGATGCCTAAGCTGGCCAACACCTTGGCGAAACGCTTTGGCCAACTTGACGCGGCTCATCAAAGCCAATATCGCCAAAATGCCAAAGCGTATATTGCCTCGCTAAAGCCATTGCTGAAGGTGATCAAACAAGTCAAAGCACAAGCCGATCATCAGTCAGTGGCCGTATCTGAGCCAGTTTTTGACCATGCGCTGCGGCATTTGGGCTATCGGGTCAGCAATGCCCATTTTGCCCGGGCCATCGAAGCCGGAAGCGATCCCAGCCCGGCAGACGTGCGGCAGCTTGACGCGGCGATCAAGCACCGCAAGTTGGTGTTTTTCGTCCAAAATACGCAAGTCCACAGTCCGATCGTCACTGAGATCGTGAAGCGTTGCCGCCAAGCCAAGGTGCCAGTGTTAGCAGTTACTGAAACGATGCCAAAGGGGCAAGATTATCGGCAGTGGATGATGACGCAATACCAGGCACTAGCCAAGATCCAAGCCGCCAAGCGATAAGAATAAGCGCAAGATCAGCCGCGTGCATCCGGGTGATCCTGCGCTTATTTTTGTTATGCGGTGACGATTTTGACTGGCCAGCCATTGCCGGCAAGGATTCGCGTGGCGTTGTACGGTCCCAAGCCTTTGCGTTCAATGATGTAAATCGGCTGTCCTTGAGGCAATTCCGATAGGCGCTGGCGTAATTGGCTCAGCGGGATGTTGCCATCAGCGGGGATATTGCCCACTGCTGGCCGCCCGGGTTCGCGAATATCCAAGAAATACCCGTGCTCGCGCTGGTCGGCGCTCAAGTCGTGATAGGAGACGGTATTGGCCAGTTGGGTCATGCGATTGATCGCTACATACCCGGCAACATTGAGAATGTCGCGTGAAGAGGAATAAGGCGGCGAATAAGGAAATTCCAAGTCAGGCAAGTCGTTGACGGTCATGCCGGCGACAACGGCGACGGCAAATTCACCAGAGCGTTTATCGACGCCTTCATAGCCGATGAATTGGCCGCCAAGCAGTTTCCCAGACCCTTTTTCAAAAATGATCTTCAGATTCAACCGCCGCGCGTTCGGGTAGAAGAAGGCATGATCAAATGGGGTGATCATCACGGTATCATAGTTGGTGATCCCAGCTTGTTTCAAGGTGGTTTCGGTATAGCCAACATTGCTGGTGGTGAGCTCAAAAACCTGCGCCACTGCCACACCGATGAAACCCGGGTAGGTCAGGTCTTCGCCGTTGATGATATCTGCCAATAAATGCCCTTGGCGATTGGCAGCAGAAGATAAGACGCTGGGAATACGGCGGTGGGTGATGCGACTGGTGGTTTCGATAATATCGCCGATGGCGTAGACATTGGGCAGTTCAGTTTGTAGGTGGTCATCGACGGGAATGTGGCCGTCATTTGCCAAGGTGATGCCGGCATTTTGCGCCAAGGTGTTGTTTGGCGCGACACCGGTGACGACGATCAACAGATCCGTACTCAGTGTGGTGTCATCGCTGAGACGCAATGTATGCCCGCCATCGGCCACAGCATCAACGGTCGTCTTCAACCGCAAGTCGACGCCGTGTTTGGTGAGCTCTGCTTCCAAAAAGGCGGCCATTTCTGGATCATATGGCGCCATGACATGCGCCGCTTGATCGATCAAAGTTACTGTCCAGCCGCGGTGGCGGAAGTTTTCTGCTAATTCCACCCCAGCCGCGCCGGCACCGAGTAAGGCAACCGATCGCGGGTCGTGGGCATCCATATACGCCTTGATCCGGTCGGCGTCGCCCATGCTGCGAATGGTGAAGGCCGCTTCGGCCTCAGCCAATCCTGGGATCGGTGGTAATACGGGACTGGCACCGGTGGCCAAAATCAGTTTGTCGTAACTTTCAGTGTAATTGCGATCATTGCTCAAGTCATGGACATGGACGGTTTGCGTTGCGGCATCGATCGCTGTGACTTCAGAGCGAATGCGCACATCGAGGTTATTTTTTTGTTTTAAGATTTCAGGGGTGCGCTCGATGAGAGAATCGCGGTCAGTAATCACGCCGCCTAAGTAATAGGGCAAAGCGCAGCTGGCGTAGGAAATGTGTTCACCGCGTTCGAACATGATGATCTCTGCTTGTTCATTCAGCCGGCGTAACCGCGTGGCAAAAGATGGCCCAGCCGCGACGCCGCCAATCACAACAACTTTCATAAAGGAACCTCCTCATGTGTGGTAAGCGCTTTATCTTAGCCCCATTGTAACGGTTAACGATCACAGCCGCAAATGGTGGGCTTACCGTGAGGCTTTCAAGCAATCAAAGCAACGCTCCCAGAATTTCAATGGGAGGAGGGAGGGCAGTCAGCAGGGAGCGCCCAAAATGCCGCTTGACGACTAACAAATACCCCCAAAAGGTCCGTCTCGATCACGGCCTTTTTGGGGGTATTGGTTATGCTTGAGGCAAGTTGAAGCCTTGAGCTTTCAAGATCGCACCGATTTCATCGCGGTGATGTTGGTCAGCAGTGAGGTGTTGCTGCACTAAGCTGGTGAACGACTCTTGACGTGCGCCGCTTGCGCGATTGGCATAATAGTCGCTGACGGCTTGGTCGTAGTGGGCCATAGCCTCGGCGTCAAAGGCGGGATAAGTATTTTCGCTAACCACCAAAGCCTGTGGCAGACGCGGTTTGCGTTGGGGATCTTCAGCCGGTACGCCCACGATCAAGCCTAACAGCGGGAACGTGTAGCGCGGCAGGTGCAATAAATCGATCATTTGCTGCGGATCGTTTAAAATGCTGCCAAGCATCACCCCGCCAAGGCCAGAGCGCTCAGCACAAGCCAGCACATTTTGGGCAGCTAAAGTCGCGTCGAAGGCCCCGGCTAAAAAAGCATTCCAATTGGTGTAATTGTGGCAATCACTGGCCGGATCAGTTAAGTGGATATCGCGACTGGTATCGATGACAAAAATGAACAACTCGCCATTAGGCTGCGCTAATACTGCGCTCCCGGAGATCTTAGCGATTTTGGCGCGCAAAGTCGGTGCCGTGATCCGGATCATGGTAAACGACTGTAGAAATTCACTAGAAGACGTAGCTTGGGCAACTGCTTCTAGTGCTTGGTAGTCAACGGCGATCGGTTTGAAGCGGCGAATACTGCGGTGGTGCAAGGCGACGGATTCCATAGGTGTTCACACTCCAATTGTAAATTGAGTTTAGTCTAGCACCAGGATTTTGCGGAAACAACCCGAGTCAGGCAACGTTTTGCCCAGTGTTTGAGCACCACGGGCGGTCCCAAGCAGATGACAAGTATTATTGGCCCTGTTGGTAAAGCTGTGGCAGCGCCGCTAAGAATTGCTGACGTGCGGTGTCAGTCACGCTGCCGGTACGCCCAAAATGGAGCCACTGGCAGTTGCCTGGCGCGATTCCAATATCGGCGAATGTCCCATTGATCAAGGTGGTTTGGATCGGGTCGCCTGGGCGCGCTTGAAGCTCAGCTTTAGTTTCACCGGCGGTCGTGATCACTGAGGCTTTGGTGATCGTCGGCAACAAACCGCGCCAGTTTGGATCTTCAGCAAACGCGAATCCTGGCAAAAGCACTTTATCAAAAAAGCCTTTGAGCATTGCCGGCATTTGATGCCACCAAATTGGAAAAATCAACAGCAGCTCATCCGATGCGGCGAGCAAAGTTTGATACCGTTCCACCAGCGGATCAAGCGCTTGCCCTTGGGCATAGGTTTGCAGTTCTGCTGGGGTCAGCCGCGGATCGAAGTGATCTTGATACAAGTCGATTACAGCAAACGGTTGAGCAGTGGCGGTAAAGTGATCACACAACCGGGTCAAGATGGCATGGTTGAAACTGTGAGGATCAGGATGGGTGTAGATGATCGTTTTCATGACAAACCTCCAGTGGCGATTAAGTTTAGTTTAGAAGAGCGATCGCCAAGAAACAAGTAGCTGATCGTGTTAAGTCGTAAAACGGCAGCGTTTCGTCAATATAGTCGCGAGGCCGGTGCGCCCAACCAATATCTGCAGACAAATCAGTTGCGCCCTTTGTTGAGATAAGATACAATGAATATGTCACATAAGGGAGTAACTAGCGGTTTTTGACCGCGGCAACGTCACCAACAAGTTGATATGCTGGTGTTGCCTTAAATAGTGAGACTTATGAACTGCGCCCGCAGTCCGTAAGTCTCTTTTTTTAACCCGACCAAAAGCTGTTTTGGCGCACGCACTCAATCACAGGAGGAGATTATATGACCGATCACCCAGCGTATTCGCAGACCAAAGAAGAGATCTTGGCAAGTACCAAGACTGATCTTGATGTCGGCTTAAGCACGCAAGAAGCGCAAGCGCGCTTAGCACAAAATGGCCCCAATGCCTTGGCTAAAGGCGAAAAGAAGACGGTATTGCAACGCTTCTTGGACCAGTTCAAAGATTTTATGATCATTGTCTTATTAGTGGCCGCATTGATCGCCGGTTTTGTGGTCCATGAATGGGCTGACGCCGGGATCATTTTAGCCGTGGTGATCCTTAACGCGATTTTCGGCGTGTTCCAAGAAAGCAAAGCTGAAGAAGCGATCGATGCTTTGGCCGAAATGGCCACGCCAGACGCCCATGTTCGCCGCGGCGGACAAGTGGTGACGATCCCGAGTTCTGAGCTGGTCGTGGGTGACGTGGTTTTAGTTGAAGCTGGGGACGTGGTGCCCGCGGATATGCGTTTGATCGAAAGTGCGAATCTGAAGATCGAAGAGTCCGCGTTGACTGGGGAATCTGTCCCGGTGGAAAAAGACGTGGCGACGCTGACAGGGGATAAAGTCGGCATCGGTGATCGCACCAACATGGGCTTTATGAACAGCAACATCACTTATGGCCGCGGGGTCGGCGTAGTGGTGGCCACCGGGATGAATACCGAAGTCGGCCGGATCGCCGGGATGATCAATGCCGCTGAAGAAACCACCACCCCGCTGCAAGAAAACTTGAGCCAGCTAGGGAAGAGTTTGACGATCATGATCTTAGTGATCGCTGCGATCGTGTTCGGGGTCGGATTGTGGCGCGGTGCCGCCAGCTTACCGGAGATGTTTTTGACCGCGATTTCCTTGGCCGTAGCGGCGATTCCAGAAGGTTTGCCGGCGATCGTGACGATCATTTTGGCGTTAGGTACGCAAAAAATGGCCAAGCGCAATGCCTTGGTCCGCAAACTGCCGGCAGTTGAAACCCTTGGTTCGACTGAGATCATCGCATCAGATAAAACGGGGACGTTGACGCAAAATAAAATGACCGTCGAAAAAGTTTATTATGATGGCCAATTGCATGATGCCATCGACGGCATTCAAGGCGAAAACCCACTGCTGGAAATCATGACGTTCGCCAATGATACTCAGATCCAAGAAGACGGCACGATGTTAGGCGATCCGACAGAAACTGCGTTAGTCGCTTATGGTCAAACGCGCGATTTTGATTTGAAAGCCGCTTTGGCAGCTAAGCCGCGGGTGTCAGAAGTGCCATTTGACTCCGAACGCAAACTCATGACCACGATTCATCAATTGGCGGATGGCCGCTTCTTCGTGGCGACTAAAGGCGCGCCTGACCAACTCCTGAAGCGCGTGACGCAAATCGCTGAAGGCGCGCATGTGCGGGCATTTACCGACGCGGACCGCGAGGCGATCTTGACCACCAATAAGCAACTCGCTAAGCAAGCCTTGCGTTTGCTTGGGATGGCGTATCAGATCATCGATGCTTTACCAGCCACCGTTGATTCTGATACGGTCGAACACGACTTGATTTTTGCCGGTTTGGTGGGGATGATCGATCCAGAGCGGCCAGAAGCTGCGGATGCGGTTGCGGCTGCCAAAGACGCAGGGATCCGACCGATGATGATCACTGGGGACCATCAAGATACCGCTGAAGCGATCGCCGGACGCCTAGGGATCATTACCCCTGGTGACGATGACGCCGTGATCACCGGTGCGCAGCTGGATGCTCAGTCTGATGAAGAATTTGATCGGAATGTGGAAAAATACAGTGTTTATGCGCGAGTGGCACCGGAACACAAGGTCCGGATCGTCAATGCCTGGCAAAAACGCGGTAAAGTCGTCGCAATGACTGGTGACGGGGTCAACGATGCCCCAGCATTGAAAGCTGCCGATATTGGTATCGGGATGGGGATCACCGGGACAGAAGTGTCTAAAGGGGCCTCTGATATGGTGCTGGCAGATGATAACTTTTCGACGATCGTCAAAGCGGTCGAAGAAGGCCGGAAAGTATTTTCAAATATTCAAAAGAGTATCCAATACCTGCTTTCGGCTAACTTAGGGGAAGTTTTGACGTTGTTCATGATGACCATGCTGGGCTGGGACATCCTCGCTCCAGTGCATATCTTATGGATCAACTTAGTCACAGATACCTTCCCGGCGATCGCTTTAGGGGTAGAACCAACAGAGCCTGGCATCATGAAGCAAAAGCCGCGCGGCCGCAAGTCTAACTTCTTTTCTGGCGGGGTTGGCCAAGCGGTAATCTGGCAAGGGATCTTAGAAGGCGTCTTGACGTTAGGGGTGTACTTCATCGGGATCACTTGGCCGATCCACACCACGCAAGCGGCGATCCATGCTGATGCGTTGACCATGGCATATGCGACTTTGGGCTTGATCCAATTGTTCCATGCTTTCAACGTGAAGTCTGTGCACCAAAGCTTGTTTACCGTTGGCTTGTTCCGTAATCGTGCTTTCAACTGGGCGATCTTAGCTAGTTTCTTATTGCTGGCAGTCACGATCTTAGTGCCTGGATTCAACGGCTTGTTCCATGTGACCAGCCTTGACTGGCATCAATGGGCCGCAGTGCTTGGCGCTGGGGTGGCGATCATTGTGATCGTCGAAGTGGTCAAGTTTATCCAACGGCGAATTCACCGTTAAGCTTTGAAAGCCTCCTTGATCGGGGGCTTTTTTGGTGGGGAAAATTTACTGAGCACTTTTCGTGACAGCTGGCAGCGCATCCACTAAGATAATGATAAGGCACGACGCGTCATGGCAACGCGCGACGCGCCACTGGCAGACGGTGTTCCCCTAAGAACAACCGCGTCATAGTGTTCGCTTCAATGCCTCTGGTGACGACCAGAGGCTTTTTATCGGGTTAGGAGGCTGATGATGACCAAATACACAGCAACGATAGACGTTGGCCGATATCATTTTGTCGAAGGCTTACAGATCACGCCAGGCGCGTTGGCAGCGACTCGGGCAGGCTCGGTGTGGCTGGGGGCACAATTGGTGATGTACGCGGTGGATTGGGCCCAGACGATCGAGGCGACGCGCGGTCAGTACGCGCATGGCGGACGTGGCAGGCAGCAGGCCGTGTTTCCGGCAGCGGCGTATTTCATGGCGCATCCTGGCGTCGATGCGATCACGGCTATTCGCGGATTAGATGTCAAAACGGCGACCCCGCACTGGTTTGTTATCAGCGGTCACTATGCAAAACCGCTTGAGGCAATGATGGATGATGTGTGGGCGCAAGCATTGGCCGCAGATGCCGATGTGGCCACGATCGATCCAGCCGAGGTGACAGCTGATCTTACGCGACCGACGCAGCCGGAAGCGAAATGAGCCGCGTCAAAAAAAGTTCAGCATTCACTCGTCAAGTGCGGTATATTAGCCTTGGTAAAAGCTGACAAGACACGACCGATCGGAAAGCGTGAAGCAGATGAGTTATCCGGAAATTCTACAGTATTTGCGGTATGCGCTTTGGCGCCACCACATTGCAGACGATCAAGGTGAAGCCATTATCAGTTCCATTGCAGGGTTAATGCGGCGTTACACGCCGTTGGAAATTTTAGCAGAATATGAGCGCGAACGTTATCTGCCGGTCGTTGAGGATCGCGAGGCGAGCAAAGCGATGCCGTAGTTGATCCGAATACCAGCAGAATGTTTGTGACATTGAGTGGTAAGGACTAGAATAAACATAATTGAATACGACTTAGGGGTGCCATTTGGCTGAGACGGGAAACCGGACCCTTGAACCTGATAACGTTAAACCGTGCGTAGGAAAAGTCGTGTTTTAGCAGCATCTAAACGGTTTGTTTAGGTGCTTTTTTTGTTACTTGGGGCAAGAAAGCAGGGTGGATGAATTGACAAGAACAGTATTAGTCACCGGCAGCAGTCGCGGATTAGGGGCTGAAATCGCCCGCCAATTTGGCGCGCAAGGCGATCAAGTGATCGTGAACTATTTTCAACATAGCGACGCTGCCAACTCGGTGGTCCAAACCATCGGTGCTGATCATGCGCTGGCATTGCAAGCAGATGTCCGCGATCGCGCGCAAGTGGATGCCATGGTGGCCGCTTGTAAGCAGCGGTTTGGCACCATTGACGTTTTGGTCAACAACGCCTTAGTGGGGTTCAAATTTGACCCGACAGTGCAAAAGCAGTTTGCTGAGTTGACTTGGGACGATTATCAAGGCCAACTGACTGGGACCTTACAAGGCGCTTTCAACGTCACGCAAAGCGTCTTGCCGCTAATGCAAGCCCAACACGCTGGGCGCGTGATCAACATTGGCACGAACTTATTCCAAAACCCAGTGGTCGCCTATCACGAATACACCACCGCCAAAGCAGCCTTACTGGGATTTTCGCGAAACCTGGCCGTTGAGTTAGGGGCCGATGGGATCACCGTCAATATGGTGTCTGGCGGCCTGCTGGAAACGACTGACGCCAGTGCCGTCACGACGCCGGAAGTCTTTGCAATGATCGCGGCGAACACCCCAATGGGCAAGGTGACTACGCCCAAAGACGTTGCTGGGATGGTGACGTTTTTGGGCTCCGCGCAAGCAGGCGGCATCACCGGACAAAATATCACGGTCGATGGCGGGTTAACGATGAATTGATACCGCCGCATTATTTTAGGCAACCGCCGCATCATTGGGCGGTTGCTTTTTTTTGTGGGTAACCAGCAATGACCGGAAAGGTAAAGTGCTTTTGGCTTAAGTTGATTGGTCAGCAGGGGCTGGCGTTTTTTGGTAAACTAGTGGCATACGGAGGAATGATGATGAATAAAAACCAACAAAAACTGGCGTACTATGCGCAATTGATCAACCAGATCGTGACCGAAACTGAAGCGGAACAAGATCAAATGAGTCCTAAGTTCGAGGAATTAAAAGCCGCAGAAGCAGCCAAGACGATCCAAGATTTTGACGCGCAAGCTTATCAGGCGACTAAGACTTTATTCACTAACGGCACGACTCATTATCAACAGATGCTGGCACAGCTGGAGGCGGCGCAAGCGCCTGCACGCTTGTTGGGCAATCATAAGCTATTGACCAGTGCGTTTCGCGACTTTACTCAAGGCTGCGTTGAAATGGTCGCAAGCTTGCATGACGCGCCGGCAGAATTTGATCAAGCGGCATTTGACGCAGCTGAAGCCAAGCAAGATGCGGCGACAACCAAGTTGATGAAGCACATCGCAAAAATCACAGCCTGAGGTAATTCAAAATGAAACGTATGCTGGCATTGATCGCCGTTTTAGTGGCGTTTTTGGCCGTGGCGTTTTTTGCAACGGCCAAGCCGACCAATCAACAAGCCAAGACGCCAACCGTTGGGATCTTGCAGTTAACGACCCATCCGGCCTTAGATGCGATCCACCAAGGGATCATCAAAGGGATGAAGGATAAAGGCTACACCGTTGGCAAAAATGTTAAAGTCGACTTTCAAAACGCAGAAGGCGACCAAAGCAACTTAAAAACGATGTCGGAACGCTTCGCAGATGAAAATGCGGCGGTGATGGTCGGCATCGCAACACCAGCGGCCCAAGCTTTAGCCGATGTGACCACCAAGACCCCGATCATTTTAGGGGCGATCACCGATCCTAAAGGAGCCAAGCTGGTCAAGGATAATCAACGTCCTGGTGGCAATATTACCGGGGTTTCTGATCAAGCGCCGATCAAAGCCCAACTGGCTTTGATCCATCAGTTGATGCCCCAAGCTAAGACCTTGGGTGTGATCTCCACTTCCAGTGATGACTCGGCTCAAACCCAGGCAAAAATGGTTGGCGAACTGGCGCCGCAAGCTGGTTTTGCCGTCAAGCCATTCACGATCAGCTCGACGAATGACTTGAATCAAGTAGCCGGGCAAATGGTGACGCAAGTGGATGCGATCTTCGTGCCGACAGACAATACGATCGCCAGCGCCATGCAGACGCTGGTTCAAGTCGCCAACACGAAGAATATCCCGATTTTTCCAACCGTTGATACCATGGTTAAACAAGGCGGGGTGGCGACTATTGGCTTAGATCAGTTCGAATTAGGCGTCCAAACCGGCAAAATGGTCGCCAATGTCTTAAGCGGTCGCTCAAAACCGGCAACCACGCCGATCCATTTTGAAAAAACCGGTAAATTGATCATCAATGTCAAGCAAGCGCAAAAACTGGGGATCACGATCCCGGCAAGCTTGTTACAAAAGGCCCAAAAAACCGGGGAGGTGTTCCAATGAGTTTAGGGGTTTCGGCAATTGGCCAAGGGTTGTTATACGGTTTGGTCGGCGTGGGGTTATTTTTGACCTTTCGGATCTTAGACTTTCCGGATATGACGGTTGAAGGGACATTCCCGTTTGGGGCAGCCGTTGCCGTTGCGGCAATCACTCATGGCATCCATCCGCTGATCGCAACGTTGTTGGCCATGCTTGCAGGGATGTTGTCTGGGCTGGTTACAGGCTTATTGACCACCAAAGGGCACATCCCAGTGTTGTTAGCCGGGATCTTGGTGATGACTGGCTTGTTTTCGATCAATTTGCGCGTGATGGGACGGGCGAATTTGAGTTTGCTCAACCAACCGAACTTATTTAATGCGCATTGGCTAAAAGCACTCCCGCCATATTTTGATTCCGTAGTGATTGGCGGGATCGTCGCACTGATCGTAGTCGCGTGTGTGATCGTCTTTTTGAATACTCAAATCGGTCAAGGTTTCATCGCCGCTGGGGATAATCCGACCATGGCACGCAGCTTGGGCATCGATCCAGATCGGCAGATGCTGTTGGGGTTAGTGGTCGGCAATGGCTTGATCGGCTTGGCTGGGGGCTTATTGGCGCAAAATAATGGCTATGCTGATGTCAACATGGGCATTGGGGTCATCGTGATCGGCTTGGCAGCGATCATCATTGGTGAAGTGGTATTTGGTGAATTGACCTTGAGCCAACGACTCGTCGCCGTGGTGTTAGGCAGTATCTTGTATCGCTTCGTCTTGTTGATCGTCTTGAAATTAGGCTTTAATGCTAACGATTTGAAAGTGATCTCCTCGGTGGTGTTAGCCCTAGCGATCATGATCCCGCAAATCGACCATCGCTTGCGCATTCGCAAGACGTTACGAAACGGGGTGACCTTAGATGACTGACCAATTGACCCTGGAACACGTTGCCGTCAATGTTGCCGTGGAAACGCATGTTAAGCCGCTGCTGCAAGCGATCGATCTGCGCTTGGCACCCGGCGATTATGTTTGTGTGTTAGGCACCAATGGCGCCGGCAAGTCCACGTTATTCAACGCCATTACTGGCGATATTCCGTTGGCGGCAGGCAAGATCACCTTAGCTGGCCAGGAGATCTCACATGAAAAACCGGAAAAACGCGCCCGTTTGATCGCGCGCGTTTTCCAAGATCCTAAAATGGGCACCGCACCGCGGATGACGGTCGCCGAAAACTTAGCCTTAGCGTCACGCCGCGGACAACGCTTGACGCTGGCATCGCGTCAATTGCGCCAACAATTGCCGGCGTTTGCCCAACTAGCGGCGCAAACCGGCAACGGCTTGGAAAAAGCGTTGGACAAGCCGACTGAACAGCTTTCTGGCGGCCAGCGCCAAGCGCTCAGTTTGTTAATGGCGACTTTAAAACGGCCAGAGTTATTGTTGCTGGATGAACATACTGCAGCATTAGATCCAAAAACAAGCGAGGCGATCATGGCGGTGACCGATAAATTAGTCACGCAAGAGCAGCTGACTTGCATGATGATCACCCATCATCTGGAAGATGCCTTGAAATATGGCAATCGGCTGATCATTTTATCCGCCGGCAAGATCGTGGCGGATTATGATACCAAAGCGAGGCAACAATTGACCGCTGCTGATCTTTTGACATACTTTGGCTGAGGCGGTTTGGTCAAGGCGGGCCGCGCGGTGCGCGGCCTATTTGCATGGAGGCAGGCATGACTGATCAAGAATTACAGCAAATGGTTGAAGCCATTTCTTTGGCGGCATTCCACCGGCCATTTGCCCATCAAGCGACATTTAATGCGCGGCTAAAAACCACTGGCGGGCGGTTTCACCTACAAACGCAGACCCTGGATTTTAATCCTCGTTTGTTTGCCGCAGTGTCGCCAGCACAGCAAGCCGGGGTGATCAAACATGAGTTGTGTCACTATCATCTTTATCGGCAACATCGCGGGTATCAGCATCGCGATGCTGATTTCAAGCAATTATTGGCCGCTGTTGGTGGGTCACGTTATGCCCCGGCGCTGCCGCAATTGGCTAAATATTGCTACCAATGCCAAGCTTGTGGTCACCAATATTTGCGCCAACGGCGGATGAACGTGCGCCGGTATGCCTGTGGCCGTTGTGGCGGTAAATTACGGTTGCTGGCGAACCGGCCGCGTTAGGGTGAGCTGTTGCGGCAAGAATCCGGCTTGTTGATAAAATTGCTGAGCTTGGGTGTTGGCGGCCAGCACATTGAGCTGAACGAATTCACAAGCATGCGCTTTAGCCCAATCGTCTACTGCCGTCAGCAACGCTTGAGCGCGTCCTTGATGGCGATAAGCTGGTTGGACGTATAAGTCGACACACAAAGCAAAACGATGGAAGACCGCTTCTAATTCCACTCCCGTCGTCGCTGCTAGCACTAAGGCAAAGCCGACGATGCGGGATTGATCAGTGGTGATGAAGATGTCGCTTTGCGGATCGATGAGATAATCGTAAAAGTCTGCGGCATTATCTTGATGTAACGGTTGGATCACAGTTGGCGCCAGCGCGGACATTTCACCCGTCAACTGGCGGTATAAGGCGGCGATTTCAGGTGCTTGATTAGGTGTTGCAGGCTGGATCAACATTTGGCCACTTCCTTTTGTCATATATAAGCTAATTGTAGCAGTAAAATTAAGAAAAGCGATTGACTTTGATTCCTGATGCCTGTATAGTATTTCTTGTGCTTGATTGAGATATGCGGGTATGGCGGAATTGGTAGACGCGCAAGATTAAGGATCTTGTGGGCGTTTTAGCCCGTGGAAGTTCGAGTCTTCTTACCCGCAGCGGTTTATCAGGATTTACAATTGAAACCACTTGGTTAAAATGTGACTAATGTCGCATTTGCCAAGTGGTTTCTTTTTGCGTTTTCTATCTGGTACAATCCTGTTCAATCCAAAATACGGTACAACGGCGGTACAAGAAAAAATGTACCGCCGTTTATAATCATATTCTCATTTATCCGGTGTGAGCGGGTCTTGCAGGCTCTTTATCAAGGCGAGCGCGCCTTCTTTAGTAGGGCGCGTGTAGCTTGCTGTCATCTTGATGTCGCTATGGCCAAGCCAGTGCATGACTGTGGATTCAGCTGCCCCATTCTGCATCGCCTGGGTAGCGAAATAGTGACGGAACATGTGGGGGCGTGCGGTGATCCCAGTTTTTAGACTGATCACCTTAAAAATCTGTTCGTTGATGTATGAAATGTATTGTGGCGTGCCCTTGTCGGTCAAATATAGAAACGTTTCGGGGTTGGGGATACGGGCGTTGTCGGTGCATCGTTTTTTGCATTCCTCAATGGCATCGTCAATCAGTGATACGAGGGTGGGGGTGACGGCGTAGTTCGTGCGATAGGCTGCATCACTCTTTAACGCGCCGCCCGTGCGATCGCCGGCGGTTCTGGCCTTGTAGTAGTTGATTTCATAGTATGGTTGATCGTTTGGCCCAATCTCGCGGGTGAACGATTTAAGCTGTAGTCCGAGCACTTCTTCACGTCGAGAGCCAAGAGTTAGCAACATGACCATGCAAAAATCGTATCGCGATAGGTCTTGCTCAGCAGTTGTCATCCATGTTTTGAAATCGTCGTGGGTGATATTTACATCACGCGGTGCTGTGCCGCCTTTTATCGACGCGGCCTTGAGGCGGTTCTTATCGACGATGTCTAAGTGCTCAGCATCGTTCATGATCTGTTGCATAAGCGAGTTGGCAGACTTGATCGTGTTATGTGAGTAACCATCGATCACCAGCTTATTGATAAACGCTTGATAGTCCGAACGCGATATGTCGATCAAACGCCGGTCGCCAAACGCATCTTTTAAGCGCAAATTGTATAGATATGTTTTGCCCTTGGCCGTTGATTCACGCCAGCGTCCCGTTTCAAGGCAACGTTTCTTCATTGATTCGAATTGCTTAGTAAGCGTGACGGCACGATGAGTAATCGGGCCAAGATGCCCGCCGGCGAGAGTAGACTCAAAATCTTTTAAGGCGCGATCGGCGTCATGCCAATTGGTAAAACCGCTGGGGTGGAATTCGTCGCGCTTACCGTCCGCGTTTTTAAATCCACGCCGTACCCCGTAGCGTTTTCCTTTTTGTGTATCGTAGCTAAAAAGTCCCACATGGCGGGGAACTGGGGTCCATTTTCTCATGTTGATTGTCCTTTCTTGTGTAGTTTTTAGATAAAAGTACACAAACGTATGTTCTTTTCGACTGTGAAATAAAAGCCCCGAAACGGGGCTTCATCAACTTATTTCATATTTGATTGAGTTTTTCCGGTGAGCGCACTATTGTCGAATGTTACGTTGAAGTTTGCGCCAAGATCGCCCTTAACACCAGATGTATAGCCAGCGACGATCGTGGTTGTGCCGCCGATTAGAGTCTCATCGTAGTAGTCTGGCTGCCCATATTTGGCGGTGAAGTCGGCATATTTCATACCGTTTTGCCAGCTATTAAAAGCGGCCAGGTCGATTTTCTGTTTGCGTGAAAGTTTGAACCCAGTCAGATTCTTCGCAAAAGCTTTCCCATCTGTAAACGAGACAATGACGCTGGCTCCGAAACCGCCATCAACATTAGTCCAAGTGACAAGATCAGTTTTAACTCCGTTTGTGGTACTGCTTGAGGTAGAAGATGGGTTACCAAACTTGGCCTTTAAATCATCTAATTTGGCACCACCATTGCCGTTTTGCATCAAATCACCCAGAGTAATGCTGTCAAAGTCTGCACGAGTAATCTTGCCGCTGTCCTTTTTTGATGTACTTGAAGATGATTTATCCGTCTTGCTAACTGAGGTTTTTTCCGTGGATTCGCTGCTTGATTTGCCCTTATTGTTGAGGCCACCGCCAATCGCTGCTACCACAATAATAACTAATATCCAGAACCAAACCCGCTTATAAAATGGCTTCTTCACTTTGACAGTGTAAGTTTTACCGTCTTCGCCCGTAATCTTTTTCTTTGCCATGGTAATTCCCCCTAAACCCCAAGCTTTTAACGTCGATCCGGACTGGACGTACATTAGATATTTTCGCTAGTGTCGTAAATATATTTCCCCAAAATCTTAAAGTCCTGCTCACCGATTTTTGGGAAGATGTAAGGCTTGAAACTATCGTCCCAGCTTTCAGGCTCAAACATGACCGCTATCGACGTTTCTTTGTATCGTTTTACCGTTGCATCTTCGTGGTCGATCATGACCGCTACGATGTCACCGGATTCCGGCTGAATGCCCTTGCAGAAGACAGCCGTGTGCCCGTTGATGATTTTGCGGTTCATGCTTTCACCACGAACCTTGAGAGCGAACAAGTTGTCGTAGCCATATCGCTCGACGACGTCCTTTTTGACGTCAAGCTGGCCAATTACGTTCTGCTCGGCCAGCGTCACCACACCTGCCTGAATCTCGCCGTAAACGGGAATCTGGACGGTTTCAGTGGCTGTGACCGGCACGGCGTTAGGTGGCAGGTCGTCAAGGCCTAATAAGAAATCGGTTGTCACGCCAAATAACGCGGCTAGTTTAATAGTGTCCTCGCTACTAACGGCTCGCTTACCATTTTCCCACATAGTTACTGTGCTTTGACTAACGGACATCTTATCCGAGAGCATGGCTTGAGTCCACGAGCGCTTTTTTCTAAGCTCGGCAATGCGCTTGCCAATTGTCATGTGCGTCGCCTCCAATATCATTGTAAATATTACTAAGGGTGGGAGCAAATTATTTTAAGTATTATTGCTAAAAGTGTTGCATATTACTTAGAGTGTGTTATGATTAATACATCAAGTAAAGAGGTGATGATGTTGAGCTTAAAAGATGTACGCGAAAAGCGTGGATATACTCAACCCGAACTTGCTGAAAAGGTTGGCGTATCGCAATCCCTTATCTCTCAAATGGAACAGGGGAAGAAGAACGGGTCGGTTTCAACGAATATGAAGCTGGCGACGTTTCTCGGTGTAAGCGTTGAGGCTATTTTGCACGCCTCTGAATTTACACAGAGTAATAATCAAGAACAGGAGGCAACCAAATGAATGAGCTAATCAAGGTAGTCGAGAATGGGCAACACCAGCAAGTGGTATCAGCACGTGAACTTCATGCAGGTCTTGAAGTCAAAACTCGATTCAGTCTTTGGACTAAGCAGAACTTTGGCGGATTCAGTGAAGGCACTGATTTTACAAGCGTAGTTACGACTACGGTTGTTAACAACGGTGGTAAACGTGAGCTTCAAGATTATGCCATCACAATTGATATGGCGAAGAACTTGGCACTCATGAGCAAGACACCACGAGGTGCGATGTATCGAGCGTATCTGATCGAGGTGGAGAACAAGTGGAATGATCCGGCAGAGGTGATCCGCCGTGGCTATGCGCTGTTACTCGATGAGAACAAGCAACTCAAGGTAGAGAACGCCAAGATGGCGCCAAAAGTTGAATATTTCGATAAGCAGATGCACAACCCCGGCCTGATGACCACCACGGTGATCGCCAAGCGTTTTGGTAAGTCGGCAATCTGGTTAAACCGGTGGCTTTCATCTAATGGCCTGATTTATCGGCAAGGTAACAACTGGGTAGTTCGTCAAAAGTTTGCAGCTGAAGGTTATGCAGGTTACGAGAACTGGTCAGACGCTGATAACAGTCATGTCGTTCCACTACTCAAGTGGACACAGAAGGGCCAGAAATTCATCTACGACTGCCTGATTAAGGAAGGCGTCCAGCCAGTGATGGTCACGATGCGACTGGAAGGTAAGGAGGCAACCAAATGACGATTGATCAAATTACAAAGATTGCTGAAGCGCTTGGCGGCCTGACGCAATCCGAATGGGCGGAAGTACAACGAATTATTGAGCATCTCTACCACCCTGTGAAAAAGGCACTGACCTCCGAAGAAATCAGCGCCTCGCTCATTAAAGCTAAACGGTGGCTTTAGTATTCCACCACTTGCAATTGACTGGGGCTAACGCGATATTCGCGACCGTCATATGCAATGTGCACGAACGGATAATCATCAAGCCTATCTGGTAGTGAAACCGAGCGAATGGAATCTAGCTGTCCACCCTCTTTGACCCACGTCACTGGGTCGGTTTGAGAGTTCATGGACACTATAGATTCTTGTGGAATCTCAGTCCAGCCCTGCGGAGCAAGGTTGGCATATAAATGAACTGACACTACAATCACCTCCTTTCCGAGGTGATTATCTCATATTTCAAAGGACAGGGAGGTGATCAAAAATGACTGACGAACTAAAACGCGAGCAGGTGGACTCATGGTCAAAGCGTAAACAACTCGACTTCATCATCGAATGGAGCGGGCGCAGTGCTCAAGCCGTCAACGCTATGTCTGTGTTGATGGACGCCGAAACCGTCGTTGATTGGGTGATGGATGTGGCAGAAGACTTTCAAGGATCACTTGCTGATTAAATTGTACCGCCTGAATTTTGGGATGTTCTTGTAATCTGTACACGCCTCAATGAGAGGGGGTGAACAAAATGGCAGAAGTAAACATTAAGGTCGCAATGAAGCAAGCAATTGCACGAAGCGGTCGGCAAAACAAAGAACTTGCCAGGGCAATTGGGATATCACCGCAAGGCTTATCGAACTACGTTAACGACCCCAACCGCGACGTTCCTGTTGATCTGGTTGGCCGATTAGCTCGTGAACTTGGCGACTTGCAATTTAAATATGAAGTCGGAGACTGGTGGCTCGACTTAGGTCTAGCAATTACCGGCACTACTGTAATACCCATACCGATTGCGCTCAAGGAAGATATGGACGATGAGCAAGACGACCGTGAACAGCTCGACCGTCAAGCGAAACGTGTATTGCGAAAGCTTCCTGAAGCGTGGTCGAAAGACGATTTTGATTTCATCATCAGATACCGCAAAGAATTCAACGAAGAAATCTCATCCGAGCATCTAATGCTTGACGCATTGGACGATTGGATCAAGCGCGCAGAAATCGCATTACAGGAGGTGAATTAAATGGACTTTCACGCTGATTTAGGCGATAGCAATGCCTTTACTCAACTACTGGCAAAAGCATTGATGACATTCATCAAGCCGCTATTGCCGAAGCTGATTGAGGCCGCAATTGATGACTATTTGCCCCAAAAGGCACTCACAGCGGAACAGCTCAAGAAAGTATTGAACATCAAGAGCGACCGGCGGCTTCACGAGATTATTGACCGCCCAGACTTTCCGAAGATCCCATGTGGGTCACAATATCGCTACTGGCCGCGAGCGGTTGACCAGTATCTCACTACACACAATCTAGGAATGGAGATGTCAGCATGATTGGAATTGGACAACTTACCGCAGGCTTTTGCGGAATCGTGATCGGCGGCTGGGCTTTCGTAAGCCGTAAGTCGATCGGTCAAAAGATGGACCACTTCATCGTGTCCCGTCCAAAACTAGCTGAGTGGCTTGGCGGTTGGGACGAGGACGCAAAAAAAGCCCCAGCGGGCGCAACCGCAGGGACTGAAAATCTTATCAACAATAATATTTACCCATCCATTGTATCAAATCGGATGGGAATCCGAAAGGTGGAAACGAAATGATGGACATGTTTACTCCGATTTTATCCAAGCAAGAGGGCCCAATCGCATACGACTGGCACAATGGCGAGGTTTACCCCGGTGATGATATTTACACGCTAGCCGATGGAACAATCGTCCCAGCCGACACCGACGAGATGAAAGCTTATCTCAAGTATCGCATCCGCAAATTCGGCATGAAGAAGTGGGTTCGCGATGATCTCGGCGAGGGAGATGTAACTGATTTTATTATCTCATTGCTTGATCAGCCGCTATCGCTCGAAGAAGTGTTTGAAAGTTACTATGATGCCAGTCGTTCAAACGCCGGGGAGGACTTCTAATGACAAATGATCTCATGGTACCGGAAGACCTCACCTACAAGGTTGATTACGTGCCCGCCAAGATTGATTTTCTCTATTTTGATGAAATGAAGTCAAACGTGCTAGGCTACACCGATCGCTTTAAAAATATTGTCGTATCACCAGAAACAGTTGACGACGCCAAAAAGGTCAAGGCCAACCTCAATAAACTTAAGAAGCAAGTAGATGAGCGACGTAAAGAAATTCACCGCGGTTATGAAGCACCTTATAAGGACTTCGAGGTCAAGGTCAAGGAAATCACGAGCATCATTGATGCCGCCATCGTTCCGATTGATGGCGCCGTGAAGGAATTGGATGCAATCGAGCAATCCAAGCGTGAATCACTGCTGATTACGTATATTACTGACCTGGCACCGAATTATGGTCTTAATATTGACGACTATGAAATTAAGCCATCTTGGAGCAACAAGAGCATGTGGACGAAGTCTAACAAGCCAAATGCCCAGCTTATGCGTGAAATTGGTCAAATGGGTCTAGACATCAACACTCATAGGGAACGGATCGCCAGCGATAAGTCGGCAGTTGAAGCCTACGCGACGGCTAATGGCCTTGATGCTTCCGGTTGGGTCGCCCAAATTGATCAAGGCGCGACGTTCGCTCAATTACGTGGTCGTATCGACGATGAGCTTATGCGTCGCAAAAAAGAAGCTGATGCCGCTAAAAAGCGCGCTGAGGCACAGGCGGCAATTGATGCCATGCACCAACAGCAAACGGCGCAGGGAACGGTTGACATTGATACTGGTGAGTTAACCGCACCAGTTGCGCCACAACCTGCACCACAAGTAGAACAGCAAACCATTCAGCAAGCTACTGCACAACCCACAGACAGCCACGTCTATCGGCAAGCGTTTTGGGTTGAAGGCACTAAGGAACAACTTTGGTGGCTTGCCAATCAGATGAATGCGAACGGCATCAAATATCAAGGCATTAAGAAAGGGGAATACTGATCATGCAAGAACTACAAAATTACGCACCTCAAGAGCCATCTACTGCTATCAGTCTGATTATGGGTATTGATCCTCAACGGATGGCCGGAGAGCTTAGCTCAATTGCTAATTTTCAAGCCTTAATTAATTCGAACCTCAAAAAGGATCACGACTTTGGCACTATCCCCGGAACTAACAAGCCGACACTGCTTAAACCCGGTGCTGAAAAGATTCTCATGTTGATGGGCTTACAAAGTCAATATGAAGTAGTTGACAAAGTCGAAAACTGGGACGGCGGGTTCTTCGCCTACACTGTTCGCGCAACCTTGGTACATGACGGTCAAGTGATCACACAAGGAATGGGCGCAGCTAACACCAAAGAAACACGATATCAGCTTAAAGAGTGGAGCGAAACTGCTAAGAAAAAAGTTTGGGATGGCACGACCTATCAAGACCCGTTCACGCTTCAAAACACTGTTCTCAAGATGGCAAAAAAACGTGCTCAAGTTGATGCTACTCTGACCGTCGCTTCCCTATCCGACGTCTTTACCCAAGACACCGAGGATATGAAAGACTTTCTCCAGTCTGAACAACAGCATACAGCAACTACCGGTGACGTTAGCGACATCAAGATCACATTTGGTAAGCATAAAGGTGAAACAATCGGTCAAATCGGTAGTACTAAAGATGGCTACGAGTACCTTGAATGGCTCTCTAAAAATGCCCGTCAGGCCGATATGAAAGCCGCTGTTAACAATTATCTTAGCAAACCAGCCAACGGCCAGCAGACGCCATCACAGTCCCAACAAGGCCAGCAACAGGCGCCGGCTAACCAACAACAGGCACCTCAGCCACGATACCCACAGTCGCCCGTCGATGATGCACCGAACACTCAATCGCAGGCGGGGGCTCCATGGCCAACTGATGACGACATTCCCGACCTGCCGTTCTAGTGGAGTGATCGCATGACAAACATTAGGGCAAGTAGTTAGGGGGTGAAGTCGTGGCTCGGCCAATTAAGAAAGGTTTAGATTATTACCCGCGCGATGTTGATTGGATTCGACAGCTACCGGTTAGAAAAATTATGCGTGCCAATGGGCCGGCTTCGGCAGCCGTGTTGGATTGCGCAGATGGCTATATTTACGGAGAACAAGGTTACTTCATGAGATACGACGAAGACGCTCGGTTTTTGATTGCTGACGATGTTGGGGTCAAAGAACTGTTCGTTGACGAAGTAGTGAACAAGGCTGTTCAGGTTGGGTATTACGACGCTGGTATGTTTACTGGGCATAATATTCTGACGAGCGAGGACATCCAAAAACGCTACAAGTCTGCCGCATCACAAAAGAAGGACAACTCGATTCTCGCAGAGTACAGCTTAAACCAAGATGAATCCAAGCCTGATAACCCCGTTTCCAAGCATGGAAACCCCACCCAAGGTGTAGTTAATACAGGTGATAATCCACAAAGTAAAGTAAAGAAAAGTAAAGTAAATAAAAGTAAAACAAACACTACCCTTAGTCCCTCCGAGGAGTTTGGTGTGGAGATCTGGACGGCCTACCCAAGGTCAAACCGCAATGGCAACTATCAGCAGGCACAAGAATCATACGTGCAGGCTATTGTCACGGGTGAAACGACTAAGGAGCAAGTACTAGCCAAGATCGACGAGTACAAGGCCTATATCGATTTGAATCACATTCAGAGCGGCTTTATCAAGTCCGCCGGTAATTGGTTTACTGGTCACTTATGGCAGAGCGAATGGGATACCACAACGCCTGCTCGCAAGCCTGACAATAATGCTGATTCTAACCCCGCATACCAAAACACAACCGACTGGGGACAAGGTGGCAAAGTTGAAATGTAAGGGGGTTAGGACATGCCATTACAAACGTTAGACAAGGCCATGGAAGACATGATCCGCAAATTTTTCGAGGGCTGTGGTACTTGTCCCAACTGCGGTGGGATGCTCACGCGGCCTAAGGTTTTGAGCAAGGTCACTGGTGAAAAAATGGCTGGTGCTTGTATCGCTTGCGGGTATAAACAGCCACCGACCGAGGGTGAAGCGCGCAAGAAGATGACACCAGCCGAGATGACGCTCAAAGCGCATCGTGTGACGGTTTCAAACTTCTACACGACCCGCAGCATTTTCGGTAGTGACACCGTGATGGCAAAGACTTTTGATAATTTCAACGTCACGACCAAACAGCAAAAAGAACTCATGGCGTATGGCGTGCAAATTGTCAATCAGCTGGTACGCGGTGACGTTGTTCACGGCTACTTAGGCGGTAACACAGGCGTTGGGAAGACCCACTTAGCCAATGGCATCGCATTAGCCTACATGGAGGAATCATACTGGACGCGCAAAGCGCTGTTCGTTGACTGGCGCGAATTTCTTGACCAGATGAAAGACGGGTTCGGCGATGATCGCCGAGATGTTCGTGAGCGCGTTGCCGACACCATGAAAGAGTTTCAACGTGCCGATTTGGTGATCTTGGACGACTTCGGAAGTGAGCGCGATACGCAGTCAAAATTCAGCCGTGACATTGCCGATCGTTTCTGGCGTACACGAGAAGACAAGTCGGTGATCATGACCAGCAATCTGCTCGTGTCGGAGATTCACAAACGCTACGGTGATCGCACATATAGCCGTATTGCCAAGTTTTCTCAAGGCAACGGTATGGCCGTGTCAGAAGCCGTTAAAGATTATCGGAGGGGTGCTTAATGCCAGAACCAACAAATGCACAAGAACAGCGTTGGGCGCGTGTTTTGAGCTACCTCATGTGGATGCACGCCAGTTGGCAATCGCCAACAGTCCGCGAGATTGGGGCGTACATGGGCTGGAGTTCTACCAGCACCACGTTTAGTCACCTCACGGCGATGCTCGAACACGATTTAATCGCCCATATCCCGGAAAGCCCACGCACCTATCGCGTGACTGATAAGGGCTTGGAGCTGTTGAACAAAAACGGAGGAATCAAAATTGATAGACAAGCGTGAGCGCTGTGCACTAGCACTTAAAGCATTTAAGCAACACACCGGAATGAGCCAGCGAAAAATGGCTAAAAAGTTTCATGTAGGCAACAGCACCATTTCTAATATTATTAACACTCGCAACGTAGTATCTGAAAAGACCATGGAAATGATCACAACACAATGTGAGCACGAGCGATATATCAATATCGACAATGCCCGCGAACGGATTCGTAACTACATCGACGATCACGCGCCACTTCCAGACGGCTCGTACACAGTCACAGACTTCGCCAGAGCCATCGGCGAGCCTGCCCGAATGATTGAGGACTTTTTGAGCGATGACGAAAAACGGATGTATAAAGTGCCGCTTCCAGCACTACATGTAAGTTGTAGCCTGCTGGGCATTAACTACACCAAGCTTATCAGTCCACTTACAGCCGCAGATTACGCGGTGACGGTATGAGAGGGTATAAGCCTATCCGAGGCGCTAGCAAGTATCATGCGCGTCAAGCCTTTGCATCTGACGGCACCAAGTGTGCTAGTCGCGCCGAGGCCCGCTATTATGATCACTTGTTATTTACACACGCTGATTTCAATTATCAGCAGCGCTTCGAGATCGTGCCGAAGTTTACATGCAACGGGAAGCGATATGCCCATCGCGTCTACACACCTGATTTTGTGATCTATGAGGACTACAAGATTACTAAGGTGGTAGACGTAAAGGGCGGCAACGCGACTATGACTGCCGATGCGCGGCTTCGCATGATGATGTTCATGCAAAAGTACGACATGCCGGTCACGATCGCAGAATACGATTCAAGGTCAGGTCTGTTCGTGGAGAAACAGGCGTAAGGAGAGCAAGTATGAAAGCATACTACCATGGCACCCAGTACCCACATGGCGAGTATCAAGTGAGTATGGCTGTATTAGACGGTGTGGTCATACAGTTGCCGGACTGGTCAAGCCATGAAGCCCTTGTGCCGTATGCGGATGTTTACATTCAAACGAGATTATTTTAGGAGGAAGCAAGCATGACAGATAAAGCGAAACTGTACGCGGTGAAGAACGATGATGACAAGTATTTGTTTGGACACCATCAATGGGGGAAGCCCGGACAAATCGTATTGACATATTCAAACATCACTGGTGCGAAGAGCGATGCCAAAACCTATGGTGGCACCGTCGTCGAACTGATAGAGAAGCCAGAACCGGTGAAGGTGAGTGAAGAGGAAGCAGCTATTCTTACCAGAGCGAAAGAAGAAAACTCATATGCGCTCTCAATCCTGCATCACTATGCAGGAGAGCATGGTGGATACCTGCTTGGCAATAAATCCTTTGAAGACCGCCTCATGCGCGCCTACGTTATCGGCTGGACGGTCGATAAGCCGAAGCGGTGGAACGTCAAGGTGCCACTCGTGCAGGCTCAAGGTGGCCTATGGTTCTTAATCAATGCTAGTGGCAAGCTGGATGCTGATTATATCCAAGATCTCGCTAAAAAGTTTTCCATGGAAGAAATCAATACATGGGGTTTACAGGACTGCGAACGGGAAGAGGTGACTGACGATGAGCAATGAGACGAAGCGGGACGTGTTCGATGCTGTTGTGAACAGTCGGTGGCGTTTTCTAGCCGGTAACACAAAAGGCGAGCCAACAGATGGTGAATGTATGATGGCATATGACGCCGCCCTGCCAGATGATCTTCCAGTGATTCCGAAAGCGGTGGGGGTATCAATCAAAGAGCAGAAAGCCAAGCAGAGTCTTGGGGGAGCACTATTTGATGCAATATTTGCCGCTAATGAATTGGGAAGGAAGAATGTTGGTCCTGTGGTCAACTGGATGGTAGACAATGATGAAACGTATGCTAACGCCTGGTTGCTAGGTGTCTGGCGCGTGAAGGAAACTGGCGAAATCGTGAAATTGAAGAAAGAAAAATGAATATGACTAAAACAAACGAATTTACACCCGCACAGATTAAAACAATTCGCGGCATTGTTCGTGACGAAATTGCTCGTCACGACCAAAAATTAAAACACGAAGAAGAACGGTATCAACAAGCGGTAGCTGAAGCGAACGCAGAAGCAGCCATGACATCGAGGGATTGGGGCGACTTAGATTGATTCATGAAACGAAGTGGGATGTTTTCAATAAATTATTAGCCGCTTACCTTAAAGACGAAGAACGTCTTGATAAACTGGTTAATGAACCAGATGAACACATTCCAGAATTAGATTTTATGTATTTTAACAAACGTTATAACGCGGCCTTGCCAGATGAGATTGCGATGATACCAGAAGCGGTGGGAGACGCTATCAAAATTCACAAAGAATACGCGCATAGTCTTTTGGATATCTTTGGAACGCTCAGCATCTATGTTGTTTCACGCACGGAGCCTGCACTGGATTATAACGCGTGAATTGTACATCACCCCGATGCCTTTACCCGTGCATGGATGGACGGCGTCTGGCGTGTGGAAGAAACAGGGGAGGTAGTCAAACTATGAACTATGAAACGAAACAAAACGTGTTCGATGACGCGGCCTTTAATATTAAGACGTCTGCTCCAGATGGTCAAAAATTTGCAGATGAACTTAGACAGCGTTATGCCGCCGCCTTGCCAGATGGACTGCCGGTGATTCCGAAAGCGGTGGGCGAATACATCAAGTGGGGGAAAACCTATGGCATCGCGATGTACATGATGTTCAGCTTCAAGTTCGTTCGAAGTCAAGAATTTAGAAAGCTCACCGATGAAGTAGAGGATTGGATTATCAGCAACAGCGACGCTTTCGCGATTGCATGGTTGCTATGTGCCTGGCGCGTCGAGGAAACAGGCGAGGTGGTGCGGCTATGAGTAAGAAAATTGACCTAAAAATTATGCCTGAATACTTTGACCCCGTAGCTCGTAGGGTTAAGACATTTGAGATTCGTAAAAATGATCGTGACTATCAGGTCGGGGACGTATTGCGGTTACGGGAGTTTGATGGCGTCAGCTACACCGGTCGGCTGGTGCGCGTGATCGTCACGTACATTACTGACTATGCACAACGCGATGGGTACGTGGTGATGAGTATTAGACGTAAGGAGACACGAGATGAGACAAATTAAGTTTCGAGCGATGCTATCGGACAAGTATTATGCTCACCCACGCATGGTGCCGTGGGACGAACTCTTGGAGAGATTTGATGCTTTGCACATCTTCGATGAATATTGTATGACGCTCATGCAGTTTACCGGCTTACTCGACAAGAATGGGCGGGAAATCTATGAAGGCGATATCGTGAAGCTGCACCAAGTGGTTTTATCACCGGACGATAAGATTGGTTGGGTTGAATACACAGCCCAGTATGGATACTCAATTCGGTTCGGCAAGCGTCGTTGCAGGCAGAGCGACTGGGCGACTGATGAAGGCGCAAATTACGAGGTCGTCGGCAATATCTTTGAAAATCCGGAGTTGCTGGAGGCGTATAAATGAGCTGGCAAGCGGTAGTGTTGATTACTTTCGGCGGTATTGTTGTTTTGGGTGTAATTGCGATTATTGCGGTATGGGCGATGTGGTCTAAAGCTTCCGACACAATCAAGCACGAGATGAAGGATGACGACGATGGCAATGAGACGAAAGATGGAAGGAATGTCTAAAGATGATTAATAGCGTATCACTGACGGGTCGCTTGACCAGAGACATAGAACTCAAGTACACGCAAAGCGGCACCGCGGTAGGATCATTCACAATTGCCGTTGATCGCCAATTCACTAACGCTCAAGGGCAGCGCGAAACTGACTTCGTGAACTGTGTGATCTGGCGCAAGAGTGCGGAGAATTTTAGCAACTTTACGCGTAAGGGGTCGATGATCGGCGTGATGGGTCACTTACAAGTCCGCAACTACGAAAACAAGCAAGGCCAGCGCGTATACGTTACCGAGGTGGTGGTCGATAACTTCGCGTTGCTGGAGAGTAAGGCGGATACACAAGCGCACGCCGCAGAGGGCACACAAGCGCCTACACAGGCGGTGCAAAACTACGGCGGACAATCTACGGTGCAAAGCACCAACACGCCACAGAGCCCGCAGACAGCGCCCACAACCGACCAGTTCGCTGGTAATGGCGAGGCAATCGACATCAGCGATGATGATCTACCGTTCTAAGTATAAAAAAAGCGCACCATTGCTGGTCCGCCCGTACTTGCTTCTGACAAAATCAAGTATAGCACAGGGGGCGCTAATCGTGGGGCGGATTGTACAAAGCTATTTTCGGCGGTTGGACCGTGAGGCGACTGCTAAGAACGCAGAACTAGTACTGGGCGATTATCGGCATCGGCATCAGAAAGCACGTCGAACAGAAGTCGCGGGGCTCAAGTCCCCGAGCATGGATGGTATGCCGCGCACAGAATCAATTGAAAACTTGGTAGAAGGCAAGATTATAAACCATCTAAGCGATCAAGAATTCGCAACCAAAGTCATTTTGGCAATCGAATGTATTGATGATGATGAACAGCGCCACTTATTGAAACTGCTATATATTGGCGCGCCGTTGTCCGTTGAGGCAATCCAAGTACGGTTAAGCATGAGTGCGAAAACCTATTATCGCGTAAAGGAAGACGCACTTAATGCCTTTGCTGAGGTTTGGCCACCGGCACCAAGCGAGTTACTGGTTTATTTGACACAAAATGGGCATTAATCGGCACAAAAACGCCATTCATTGGGCATTTAAACCGGTTTATTATGTTATTGTGCCAATCAACGAGAACGGCAGATGCGAAGTGGTTGAGGAAACTTGATTGCCTTCCAACGGTCGGCAGTTGGCGACAAGCTGCTACCGATCATAGCGCGAGCACGCGGCGCTTGCTACATCAAAACTATTAAGTTAGAAGGTGCAGCCTCCTCTTGATTTCTCATAGCGTGCAAAGAGTTTTATTCTAACGTGGCTCGGAAAACCCCGTTAGCCAATTTAATATTGCGGTGTGACACCATCGCTAGGCCGTCTTAGGTGAGGCGGCTATTTATTTGTATTCAAATGGGGCGATCCCGTGAAGATGATAAAAACTAGCTGCGGATATATGACCGCCCAAGAGTGGGCGATGATCTGTCGTGTTAGTAAACAAGAAGAACATCAAAAGAAAAAGGTCGAAAAGAATTCTGATCGGCATGGAGGTGTGGTGATATGTGATGAAACTAAGCAAACGGCAGAAAGCATTCGCTGATGCCTATCTAACCAACGGAGGCAACGCTACAGAGGCTGCGAGAGCCGCTGGATATTCGCCGCACAACATTGGGGCTAACGCAGCGAAAACCCTAAAAAACCCTAAAATTCAAGCCTACATGAAACGGCGACTGCAACCGATTGAACGCAAGGCTGATCTCGATGTTGATAAGGCAATTATCCACTTGCTTGATATTGGCATGGGTCGTGAGATTACTGCCAGAAGCTCGACATACGATAACATTAAAAAGATGATGCTAGAAGACACGACAATGAAATATGCGCCAGGACCTAAACAGCAGGTTGAAGCACTTGAATTGTATTTGAAGTATAAGGGTATGCTCAGGAACTCAAGCAAGGAACTAGAAGATCAGCAGATTGCCAAAACTAAGGCAGATGTTCGCAAGTCCAAAGCTGAGGCTGACATCATGGAAGCCAAGGCTAAACGCGAAAATAACGGAGATGGCACAGATGCTGTTAACGTTAACATTGTCATGCCAAACAGCAAAGAGGAGCAGAAAGATAATGAGTGACATTACAATCGATATACCTAGAATCGTTTCGCCTGCTTATTATCCGATGTTCACTAGCCATGCACGCTATCTCTCATACAAAGGCAGTCGTGGATCTGGCAAGTCTGTGGCAGCTGCTCGTAAGGTGATTGTAGATATTCTTTCTCATTCTTACGTCAACTGGCTGGTCATACGACAATATTTCGGGACACACAAAGATTCTACATTCGCAGCTTTAAAAAAAGCCGCAAGCGATCTTGGAGTATATGATCTTTTTAAATTCACGGTGTCACCGCTTGAGGTAACATATAAGCCTACTGGTCAAAAGATATTTTTTAGAGGAATGGACGATGCACTCAAGATAACTTCAATCACGACTGATGTTGGTGTGATTTGTCGTGAATGGATCGAAGAGGCTTTTGAGTTAAAGTCAAAATCGGCTTTTGAAACTGTTGAAGAGTCCTTGCGTGGAATTCTTCCTGATCCTCAAGGGTTCTATCAGACCGTGATCACATTCAACCCGTGGAGCGACAGAAGTTGGCTTAAGAGTGAGTTCTTCGATGAAGATACGCGGAGACCCCACACGCACAGTTTCACTACCACATACACGGACAATCCGTGGTTAAATGATGATTACATCGCAAGCTTGAAAGATATGATCAAGCGCAATCCTAATCGTGCTCGTGTTGCCGTGTATGGCGACTGGGGTATTGCAGAAGGGCTTGTGTTCGATGGACTGTTTGAACAGCGTGACTTCAATTGGGACGACATAGCCGCACTACCAAAGAGTGTTGGCCTTGACTTTGGGTTCAAGCATGATCCAACAGCGGGTGAATTCATTGCTGTGGATAAGCAGAACCGTGTTGTATATATCTACGATGAGTTCTACAAACAGGGAATGCTGACGCAGCAGATTGCTGAGGCTATTGGGCAGCACAAAGGCTACGGATTGCAGATAACGGCTGACAGTGCCGAGCAGAGGCTAATATCAGAGCTGTCAGGTGTATATGGCGTGCCAAACATCATAGGCGCTGGCAAAGGCAAAGATAGCGTATCACAAGGCATTCAGTACATGCAGTCTTATCATTTTGTGGTTCATCCGCGTGTTAAAGGACTGCTGGAAGAATTCAATACCTACGTTTATTCAAAAGACAAATTCGACAACTGGACTAACACGCCAGTCGATGCGAATAACCACGCGATTGACGCCCTCCGCTATGCCCTTGAGCCGTTCATGTTCAGAACAGCAGGACATTACATGAGCAACCAAGAACGTATTCAGACAATCAAAAATCTAGGACTGAGGTGACATGATGGATCAATTTGAAGAATCAAACTTACTGTATCAAGAAGACATTACGAACCTCACTCCGGATCGGATTATGAAGTTCATTTTCCACCACCATGAATATCAGTTGCCACGGCTGAAAAAGCTTGACCGATATTACAAGGGCCAGAATGAGGGTATTCTACAGCCACAGTCACGGCGCATTGAATCTGGCAAGTCAGACCATCGAGCCGTTCATTCATTCGGCAAGTACATTGCTGATTTCCAAACCGCGTATTCCGTTGGTAATCCGGTTAATATAAAGCTTGACGATGATGATAAGCGGCTTGATCAGATTACACGAGTGAACGATCTGGACGCACTGAACTATGATCTGTTCCTCGATATGACGCGCTATGGACGTGCATACGAGTATGTTTACTACGGCAGTGACTCAATCGAGCATTGCGTACGTTTAGATCCGCTTGACACGTTCGTCATCTACTCGCTTGATGTTGATCCGCAACCAATCATGGCTGTTCGCTATCATTCGGTAGAGTTAGTTGACGAGAACAACAAGACAATCATCGACATCATCCCTGAAACGTGGACAGCAACGGAGCATGACGTGTACAAGCCGACTACGGTTGGCGGAGCAATGTATTTAGACCACAGCGACATTATCCGTGTATTCCCCGTTGTTGAGTATGACAACAACCGGTTCCGCACTGGTGACTTCGAACACGTAATCTCACTGATTGACCTTTACGATTCAGCACAGTCTGACACTGCTAATTACATGACCGACCTGAATGACGCGCTGCTGGTCATTAGTGGTGATATTGATGCGCTATTCAACGGCAGTACGCTTATGAGCGGTGTCGACCCTAACGACCCTGACGCGATGAAAAAGCTCGCACAAGACAAACTAGAGCTTATCAAGGAACAGAAAGACGCCAACATGCTGCTGCTTAAATCTCGAATGACAGCAACCGGTCAACAGACTAGCGTTGACGCAAAATATATCAACAAAGAGTATGACGTTAGTGGCACTGAGGCATATAAGAAACGTGTAGCGGAGGACATTCACAAGTTCAGCCACACACCAGACCTGACCGACAGCAACTTTGCAGCCAATGTGTCCGGCGTTGCCATGAAGTACAAGCTGCTTGGCACTGTCGAGTTAGCGGCAATCAAGCGGAGAATGTTTGAGAAGTCGTTGTATCAGCGCTATTCAATTATTGCGGATCTTGATAGCAGTGTGTCAGGCGGCATGAAGACAGACCCTAATACGATTAAATTCACTTTCCGCGACAACTTGCCAACAGACGACATTACGCAGATTCAAGCACTTGTTGCTGCTGGTGCGACACTGCCACAAGAGTATCTATACAGATTTGCGCCAGGCGTTACTAATCCACAAGAAATCACGGACATGATTGCCAAGCAACGAACAGACAGCGATTATAGCGAGGATTTGACGAACAATGACGAAGACACCGAAGGAACGGATCAAGGCGTTCGCGGACAAGCAGGACAAGCAACACCGCCAGATAGCAAGTGATGTTGCCAAGTACACGGCAGCGTTCATGGCGTTTTGGTACGCGTTCAATGAGAAACACGAAGACTACACACACGCTGATGATTCACGTTACTACGATCCAGAATTGAAAGAACACCTTGATCGAGATGCACAGTCAGCAGGCGTTAAGCAGAAGTCAGTTGCCAATAACGATGAGTTGCTGTCATATGCCGCCTACGTGTACTCAACATCCGTGGCTATTTCGGTAGTTCGATACATTGGATCATCGCTAGGCAGTCTAGTTGAGGGAACGGCCAAGCTTGGATCATCGATATACGGCAAGACAATCAAGCCTGACCTATCCATCGTGGATAAGATGTTTGACGGTGTGACATGGAGCGACCGTATCTGGTCGAATCAAGACGCTTTGCGCAATGATCTGGTCAAGATGATGAAGAACGCGCTGTTGACACACAGCAATCCAATCACGCAAAGCCCAGCACTTCGCAAGAAGTTTGGCGTCATGAAATATCAATCGGATCGCATCATCAGAACCGAGAGTGATCGCGTCATGGCTCATCAAAGCATTGTGAATGCGCGTGAGGCTGGCTACAAGAAAGTTACTTGGGTTATCAATTCGGGAGCGTGCGACATCTGCTTACAACATAGCGGAGAGGTTTATACACTGAAACAAGCCGATGGAATGATTCCGGCTCACCCCAACTGCCTTTGTTCGTGGGCCGCTTATGATTCAGGCGATGAAGTAGACTAATAATTCTGTGACCTGAGCAAGTCCCTAAACTGCTCAAAAATAATAGCGTGAAGTGATAGACGTGTGATCGTTGCTGGGCTAAAAGGCGTGGCTGGGATCGTTAAGCACGTCTATTCGTTTTGGGCTAAACAGGAGGAACCATCATGGCAGAAGAAACACAAACTCAGGAAGAAGTCGAAACAACCGAAACGACTACTCAGGCACCGACCACGTACACGCAGGCCCAGCTGGATAGTGAGGCCGATAAGCGTGCAGCTAAGGCTCTTGAAACAGCTAAGGCCAAATGGCAAGCGGAACAGGCTAAGGCACTTGAGGACGCAAAGAGCGAAGGTGCTCGGCTGGCTAAGATGTCGGCCGATGAGAAAGCACAAGAACTGGAGAAACAACGTCAAGCGGCATTAGATAAGCGTGAGGCTGAACTCAATCAGCGTGAATTATCAACAAGCACGAAGTCGCTGTTAGTCGATAAAGGACTGCCAACTAATTTTGCCGGTTCTCTGGTTGCGTTGGGTGACGCTGACAAGATTAAGGATGCTGTTGAAAATATTCAAAAGACAATTCAGGAAACGGTCAACAAGCAGGTGGAAGCCAAGTTGCAAACCGACCCACCTAAGAATGGTGCTTCTGCCATTGATGGTGCTGACGATCCATTCAAGAAAATCATGGCACAATACAAAAAATAGGAGGTAGCTAATCATGGCTACAGAAAACAACAATTTACCAGTACGTCTCTATCAGAAACAGTTTATCGGTTTGATTCAAACCGTGTTCGGCGTGCAAAGCACATTCACCCCAACATTCGGTGCACTGCAAGCACTCGATGGCATTCAAAACAACGCGATTGCGTTCAGCGTCAAGGCAAATGACGTTCCGGTCGCCGTGGGTACTTACAACACTGACCCTAATGTTGCGTTTGGCACTGGCACCAGCAACTCTAACCGCTTCGGGCCAATGAAAGAGATCGTATACAGTGACATTGATGTACCGTACGACTTCAACTGGAGCTTCAACGAAGGCATCGATCAGTTCACCGTCAATACCGACTTGAACTCTGCTGTTGCCGACCGCCTTAATTTACAAGCACAAGCCAAGACCCGCCTGTTCAACAGCAAGCTCGGAGCATATCTTGTCGCAAGCGCAGCGGCTGACCTTGGTGCGGTTACTGATGTTAACAAGGTGTTCGAGGAAGCCTCCGAACGCTATACGGATCTCGAAGTCGTTGTTCCGGTTCGCGCATACGTTACTGCCGAAGTATACAACGCAATCATCGATCATCAGTTGGTAACCAGCTACAAAGGATCTGCTGTGAACATTGATGAAAACGGCATTGTTCGTTTCCGCGACATCGTTGTTACCAAGACGCCTACCCGTTACATGGCTGGTAAGGCCATCATCTTCTCGCCTGACAACATTGGCCGTGCGTTCACGGGTATCAATGTTGTTCGGACGATTCAATCCGAAAACTTTGCAGGTGTTGCCCTTCAGGGTGCCGGCAAAGCTGGCCAGTGGATCAGCGATGATAACCGTCAAGCCATCTTCACTGCTGGGACGTCTGCAACTACCACAACTTCGACTGTGGCGCCGACCACTACGACTACCACCTCACACGCTTAATTAATTGATCTAAGTCGCCTATCGAAATAGGACAGTACGGGAAACCGGGCGGCTGATTGGAGGACAGAATGAAGCTTATTTTGTGTCAACCCGCTATCAAGCGTTTTGAATGGGAGCTTGAAGTATGCCTAACCAATCTGCAAAGTGTCGGGTTTGACATGAAAGATGTCGTTCTGCTGTTCACTGTGCACGATTCTAAGGTTCCAGAAGCGATCGCTGAAAAATATGGTGTAGAAGTACACACCTACACAGACAAGCGTTCAGACAAGCAATATATCCCGTCTGTTAAGCCTTGGCTTTGGTGGCAATATCTTGCAGAAGACCCAGAACGTGAGAATGAAGATTATTTCTATTTTGATAGTGATGTCATTTTTCGTAAACGGCCAGACTTTCGCAAGCTGAAAGCAAAGCCTGATCGCTGGTTGTGCAGTAACACGCTTAGCTATATTAGCGTTGACTATATTAAGCAGTGTGAACACGGCGAAGAGATTCTGAAACACATGGCTGATATTGTCGGAGTTACGATTGAATCGCTTGAAACGATCAATCACAACTCTGGTGGTGCTCAATGGGTTATCAGTCACCCGTCAGCAGAATACTGGCGAAAGGTGTATGCCGACAGCAACCGACTGTGGCGATATTTGCAGACAGTTGATAGCAATATCCAGAAGTGGACTGCTGAAATGTGGGCTCAATTGTGGAATATGATGTACTTCAACATCGGGCCCGTAATCAGTGATGAACTCGACTTTTGCTGGGCTACTGATCCAGTCAAGTGGTGGAATGAAACCAAGATCATGCACAATGCTGGCGTGACGGTGAATGACAAACAGTTGTTATTCAAAGGCAAATATGTTAATCACACGCCATTCGAAGATGATTTGAGCTTCGTTGACAAGTCGAAGTGCTCATACAAGTATGTTCAAGCAGTAAAGGCGGTGAAATGATGGCAATTTTAGACGGCGTTAAATTACGCATCGGTTTGACAGATACAATGCAAGACGTCTTGCTGAATGAACTAATTGATGACGCAACAGCGCGAGTGTTGGCTTATATCAATCAAGACGGTATTGTCAATCAGACTGTGCCAGATGCAGTCGCATGGGTAATCAAGGACATTGTGGTGAAGATGTACAACCGCATTGGTGATGAAGGCAAGCAAAGCGGTACTGAAGGCAACGTATCCAACACGTGGGAAGCCATTGACTTGTCTAAGTATGCTGACGCCCTCGATGTATACCGTGAGTCATCGCAAAGCCGCCGTCCGGGGATGAGGTTTGTGTAATGAGATACAACAATCGAATCACACTCATCAGGAAATCACCACCTGCTAATCCGTTGCATGACAGGCCAACAGAAACGCGCGAGACGGTCACTTGCCTGACAATCCCAATCACCAGTGCGCAAGAACTATCTGTATATGGTCTTGTGAACACCATGGCCTACGAGATTCACGTAAAGAATCCCGTAATGCCTGTGAACGAAATCGAGCTTGATGGTGCCAAATGGACAATCAACAAGACGTTCGTGAACCGCAAGTCAACCGTGTTTATTGTGTCCGGAGGTGGTAGCAATGGCTAATACTAACGTCACATGGTCAGGGCTAGACAAGCTAATGGAAGAACTCGGCGCGACTGCTGGAGCAACAATTGAAGCCGCATCTTCAGCGATGAAGGTCACTACCGGTCAGGTACAAGCAACGGCAAAACAAATTGCACCGAAACGAACGGGGTTCATGGCAAACAACATCAGTGTTGAGCCAGTTAAGAAGACAGCTACATCTGTAACAGGAACTGTCAATGCCAAGGCCGACTATTCATCTTTTGTTGAGTTTGGGACTTACAAAATGTCGGCAGAACCATTCATTCGTCCGGCCGTTTCAGCAGCACAATCATTGTTCATTAAAACGACAATGGACAAATTGAAGGAGGCGGACACGTTCAAATGACACTTTCTCGATGGTACGAAGATGTGCAAGCTCAGTTGACCGCTGATGGCCTCAACCCTGTATTCGTTCAGCCTGACGCTAAGAGCACATTACCGCTAGTTTTTTTTAATGTTCACGTTGATTCCGACGTGTCATCTAAGACGGGGACACTATCGAGTGTTGGCCAGCAGATTGACATCTACGACAGCATCGACACGCCACCGGCTGAATGGGAAGACTACGTTCGCAAGGCTAAATGGTCGCTTAGTAAAGTGACACGGTGGCAATCGTTGACAGCAACCAATTCAATCGACACAAGCATGGGCGATAGCACACCATTACGCCGCTGCATGCTACTCATTACTCTAGAAGGAGATTATTAAAAATGGCAGTTATTAATAACGGCATCGAATTTGTGAAAGATACGCCCTATCGTGGTAAAGACGTTTGGTATTTTATCCAATCGACAGACCCTAAAGTAGCACCAATTGGCAGCCCTGCAATCTTGCCGGCTCACCAAGAATCAGGTGATACAAGCATCGAAGGTGATTCGCTTGATGAACAAACTAAGATGGGTCGTATTATTGCAGCGTCAACCAACGAAGATAGCATTGAACTGACAACGTACATGGTTCCGGGCGATAAATCGCATGAAATCATCATTGACGCCAAGCACGAAGGCCGTCAAGTGAAGGTGTGGCGTGTCATTGTTGACCCACGTCTGGCCGTTGTAGAAGACGACCACAAGGCTTATCCAGCAATGTTTGGGTACGGTGTTGTTGACAGTGCCGATATTTCAGACGAAGACAGTTTCTCCGAGATTGACTTCACTCTTAACATCATCGGCAAACTCGCTGACAAGAACGAAGACGGCACACCGGGCACTTTCCCACTTTCCGATGATCAAGTTAAAATGCTCGATCAACTCTACGCATTCGAACGTCCAGGCGAAAAAGCGGGCGAGTTTGCTGACGGCAGTGTTACTACAACCACTACCACTTCTCACGCTTAATTAGTCGCACACAGAGACGAGTAGGCTACGGCCGATCTGAGACGACAATCCAGGAGGATATTCATGTTAGAAATTCAAGTAAAGAACGAAAAAGTCGAATTAAAGTTTAATTTTAAGGCACTATTTCGAGCTAACAAATTATTTAGTTCACAGCCAAACGCAAATGATGGTGCAAGTAGCATTTGGTTAGGTTTTGTAACTGGTGATGTGACAGCATTATTTAATGCAATTAAGGCGATGTTGCCGGAAAAATACACTGATGCAGATATTATTTCTGCAATTGATGAACAGCCAGATCCTGATGCCTTTTATGATGAAGTAGTTGAGGAATTGCACAAGTCGGCTTTTTTCCGACGCGAGATGAAACAATGGCTGAAATTGAACGAGAAATACGGAATCTCGCTGATGGAAAAGAAAGACATGACGGCAGAGGAAAAGGGCAAGAAGGCACTGCTGAAAGATACCCTGGAAGAAGTCAAGAAGAGTCTCTCTTAACCGACTTTGCTCGTCACGGAATATATGATCCTGATATGCCTTTTCGATTATATTTTTGGGAGGCTCGTTCAGTCTTGGAAGGGTCTTTTTTGCGTGATGTCGATATGCGCCGCGATTTGATGGAACTTGCCGTCAATATCGCCAATGTCCAGAACGCTAAGAATCCTAAACGATCCGTTAAAACTGGATACAAGAATATTGATAAGGCCGAACAAAAGATAATCAATCGCAATGGCAATGGGACTGTAAGAAAGCCTGATGTAGAAATGATTAGGAAACTCAATGCCGCATTTGGAGGTGGTAGCTAATGGCAAACGTTGTCGCATCATTCACTGCTGATATTGGCGGATATCAGAGTGCAATGAAACAATTAAAAGGTGATACCGCAAGCGCCACAGATAGTGCTTCCAGTTCCGTTTTAGGTGGTGGGAAATCATTTCTTAAAATGGGAGCTTTGGCCGGAATTGGTGCCGGAGTTGTCACAAAAGCCTTGCAGACAATGGGATCTATGACAACATCAATTGTCAGCCGTTTCGATACACTAAACAACGCCAATCGTACTTTTAAAAATATGGGGTTCGCTACTACAGACACCAAAAAAGCGATGAGCGGCCTTAACGATTCAATCATGGGGCTTCCAACCAGTCTGGACCAAGCTGTTCAAGGAATGGAATTAATGGCTGCATCAACTGGTGACGTGCAAAAAGGACAAAAAGTGTTCAGTGCTGTCAATGATGCGGTATTAGGTTTTGGTGGTTCTTCAGCACAAGCGAGCTCTGCAGTTCAGCAATTATCGCAGGACTTGTCGAGTGGCACAATTACTGCAGCAACTTGGAATTCAATGATTAATGACGGCATGGGTCCCGCCCTAAAAGCATTAGCAAAGTCAATGGGAATGACTTCCGGACAACTGAAAGACGCTCTGTCGAACGGAAAAGTTAGTGCTGATCAATTTTCTGAAGCATTGATCAACATGGATAAAAATGGTGGCGGTGGAATGCAGTCACTTCACAAGATTGCCCTTGATTCTACAGCTGGTATTTCATCATCTTTTGCAAACTTAAAGACTGCCGTTGTGCGCGGGTCTGCAAACATGTTGACGGTGGTTGATAATTTCATTAAATCTGTTACCGGAACTAACATTTCGGGATGGATAAAACAAGCAGCAAGTGCAGTCACTGCAGGAATGGCGATTGCCTCTCAAGCAATCAAGTCATTTACGCCAGTAGCAAAGTCTATTTTTAATACTTTGAAATCAATTGTTGCTTGGGTAGGACAAAATAAAGATTGGCTCTTGCCGTTAGTGGCATCAGTATCAGCATTTAAAAGTGTCATTACGGTGGTTGGCATTGCAAAAAGCGCATTTTCTGCTTTTGGAAACGCGTTGGAAGTAGGCGGGCTTCTCGCCAGAATTGTATCTGGTAGCAAGGACGCTGCGGCAGGACTTAGCTTAATGGCTCAGAATAGTAAGCTTGCTGCGGCGGCACAAAAGGTTCTTCAAGCCGTTTCAGCAGTAAATCCATGGGTACTACTAGTTGCTGCTATTGCTGCAGTCGTTGCGGGGCTTGCATACTTTTTCACCAAAACAAAAACGGGCCAAAAGATCTGGTCTGAGTTTGTTTCGGGGCTCAAGAGTATGTGGAATGGTCTGGCTTCATTCTTCAGCGGGTTGTGGAACGGTATAACTCAAACTTTCAGTAATGCCGCTAAGGGAGTTCAAAACGGTTGGAATTCAGTGACTACATTCTTCAGCAATTTATGGACTGGCATTGTTAATGGTGCCACGAGTGCTTGGAATGGGCTAACATCATTTCTTTCTGGAATCTGGAATGGCATTGTCAATATTGCCACTTCTGTTTGGGGAGGAATCAGCTCATTTTTCTCGGGACTATGGCAAGGAATTGTGTCTGTCGCTACTGGGATTTGGAACACGTTTGGGCCTGCTTTAACGACAATTTGGCAAGGAATTGTATCAATTGCCACTGGTGTTTGGAACATGTTAAAGGCTGTCATTATGGGGCCTATTCTGATCGTGCTAGATTTTCTTACGGGAAGTTGGACACAGATGGGAGCAGACCTTCAACTTATCTGGAACAGTATTGTTGACGCTGCGGGCCAGATTTGGAATGGGCTTGTCACATACTTCTCTGGGGTATGGAATTTGATTACAACGTATGCTCAAACAGCTTGGAATCTATTCACATCTGTTATCGAAGCGGTATGGAACGGCATCGTTTCAGGGGCTTCTGCAATCTGGAATGCGCTTGGTTCTTTCTTCAGCGGATTATGGAACGGCATTGTCTCTACGGCCGAATCCATTTGGAATAGCATCGTTTCATTTCTATCTGGTTTGTGGAATGGCACCGTGAGCACAGCCCAAAACATTTGGAACGCTTTACCAGGGTTCTTTTCGGGACTGTGGAATGGCATTACTTCATTCTTCTCGTCTGCATGGAATAACATCAAGTCAACCGTAATAAATGCTGCTACCAATATCGTCAATGGAGCTAGGAATATTTGGAATGGGTTCACTAATATTGTTTCAAATGTCGTTAGCGGCATCAAGAATGGCTTCAATGCATTAATGCACTTCAATTTGCTAGATGCTGGACGTGCTATCATGGACAGCTTCTTTAGCGGCTTGAAGGCAGCATGGGGTAAGGTTCAAGATTTTGTTGGAGGAATTGCTTCTTGGATTCGCCAGCACAAGGGACCTATTAGCTATGATGCTCGTCTCTTGATCCCTGCTGGTAATGCAATCATGGGTGGCTTGAATCAAGGACTGCAAAAATCATTCGGAGCTGTTCAAAAGACGGTTTCAGGTATGGCGAGTGATATTTCTGCCAACATGTCGGCCAATATCAACGGATTGTCCATGGCCGGCACGCAATTCAGCTCTGGAGACGTCACACAGTCGATTGATGCCAGCGAACGGATTACACCAAAAATCTACGTTCAAAACAACGTTGATAAGAACGGAATTAATAGCATGGTCAAGGAAGCAGACGCTAATGACGCTGCTGTTGGCAGCTACTTCCGACCGATTGGAGGGTAGTATATGGATTTACTTATAGAAAAGCTGGATGGTAGCCGATACTACCTAAGCCAATACAAGGTGTTGATTACCGAATTTGAGGAATCAGCACCGTCAGTCACTCGAAACAACATGCAACTCGATCAGCGGAACGGCAATATTGATTTCGGCGGTTGGCAAACAGGCAAGACAATCAACATTACTGGTTATTACCGTGCTGACGACATGGACGAGGAAGAAGTACTTCGTGAGAAGCTTTATGCGCTGCTTTCCGATCCTGACGGTTATTACATCACGCAACTAAAAACAACGCATGAGACGGCCGTTGAGAGACCAGGAGAGACATCTGGCGGTTACTATGATAAGTTGAAAGATTATCCGTCACACAAGCGGTTCTTAGTCTACACGGAAGCACCTGAGTTGGAACTGGTTGGCAACGTTGGCGGGACACTATTGTACAAGATAACGGCTGAGTTCAAAACGATTAAATTGCCATACGGTGAAAGCGTGCAACAGGATTTATATGTTAAGCCGAATGTGCCTTATTACGGTCGGAATTTGATCATTCGAACTGGCGAAATTGTAAACACTATGATTGGAGCTGATGGCAGTTTACAAGCGTGGGGTTCGGCATCAGTAATGCATGATAAAATTACGGTCACAGCCGGCGAAAAGTTGACTTTTCACCAAGAGCAACCTGTGGATGCCGCATACTGCTTCCGATATAACTGGTATGATACCGACGGCACATATCTATCACGTGTTGCACATCCGGAAAATGCTATTTTTACGGTCACAGTACCGGAAAATGCTGCCGCTTTATGGGTATCATATCCTAATGTAGGCCGAGTAAAAGTAGAGCGTGGAACCACAGCTACCCCATGGTCACCAGCACCAGAAGATTCTGAATACAATAGCTGGCGCTATGGTCTAAATGGTAATGTATCAATTCCATATTCAGGAACTGTTCCATGCAATCAGCTTGAACAACAATTTGCCATCGAACTGACAGCAATGGGAGGGGCATCTTCATTGTCTTTCAAAATTGATGACACCGAATTGACATACAGCGGTGCTGTTGCTGATGGTGATGTGTTTATGTTTAGCGGATTTAGCTATACACAAAATGGGCTAAGCATCGTCAGCAAGACGAACAAAGCCTATTTTATTTTGCAACCGGACAAGCCGAACCGAATCACTTGCAACGTGCCTGGCACCGTCAAAATACTTGGTTTCCAAAATCTGTACGCGTAGGAGGCGTGATTATTGATTACATTCACAGACGTTGAGAATAATGAATATCAAGCCCAGTGCGAAATTGAGAAAACCGATGCGGTGAATGGCGAGAAATCATTATCCGGTACAATCTATTTTGGCCAAGAAGTTAAGGCGAACATCGCCAAAGGCTGGACGCTCTCTTTTCTTGGTGAGGAATATGTTGTTGTCACATACACGAAGAATGATAAAGATAATACCGTTGCATTCAGCGCCGTTCAGGCATTATTCTATAAAATGAGTAAGACCGGTTTCTACGAGACTTGGAACGGATCTCACTCGTTCACAAGCTATCTTGACGCGCTATTTTCGGGCACTGGTTACACGTATGACAACACAGCATCGGTTGCAGCTTTTGAGAAACAAGATTGGGGCATGAGTGACCGTCTGTCGTTGTTCAATGACATCATCGATCAAGCAAACGTTGAGTTCTACGTTGATGGTTCAGTGGTTCATGTCGTGCCAGCAATGGGATCAGATCTATCAACCATTGTTCGGAAGAAGTTCAACCTTGATACAGCAGAAATTCAAACGGATAACACTAATTTTGCCACCTATGGACGCGGATATGGCGCATATAGCAACCATGATGACACCACAAGTAAGCGCTTAGAAGTTGAGTACAAGTCACCGCTGTATGATTATTATTATCCCAAGTTTGGCGCAATTGAAGCCGTTCCGGTTGCTGATGAGCGTTACACGATTGCTGACAACCTGTTGGCCGCTGTGCAAGAAAAAGTAGATAAGAGCTGGGCGATCTCGCTCGCCCTTAATCTTGTTGACTTGCAATCTGTTGGCTACAAATACGCGATGGCAAACCCTGGTGACTATATCACGGTAATTGATGAGAACATTAACTTTAGTGACAAGGTTCGGATCATTAAAATAACTAGTGATTACGATATTCGCGGCACACGTACCAAAACGGAAGTTGAATGCGGTAGCCTGTCATTCGCTGAACAGCAGAAGACATCACAATCTACACTATCCAACGTGGCTGCTGGCAAGATCCCAGTTCCCAACGAATGGCTAACGTCGCAAGTGCAGTTGGCTACTAACAGCTTGCTTGATGCTAGGACGGAGCTTAGTTTTACTGACCAAGGTATCATTGCGGTTGACAAGTCAGATGCTAATAAAGTTGTGATCCTTAACAGCGCTGGCGTTGGCGTGTCCACTGACGGTGGCAAGACATTTAAGTCTGCGATTACTGCCGATGGTGTGGTTGCAGATAGGCTATACGGAAATCTGATTGAAGGGGTAGCCTTTAGGACATCAAACAGTAACGGATTCAATATGACCATCCAACATGGGAGCATTGACTTCTCAGATACCAACGGCACCGCGTATGGTTCTCTTAGTTCAACCGTTGATGCCGGCACAGGAAATCCGAACGGGGTCGCACTATCAAATGCTCCTGGTAAAATTTTGAGCCTTAACCAGGGTGCTGCTGATGGTAAAAGTGTGCCTGTTTTTCAAATTACCGCTGAGTCAACGTCAAGCAAACCTGTGTATAATCTGCTTGGGCATCTTAAGAGTCACTTGAAGTTTAACATCGGCGCAGGCGCCTGGATAATGAATAATGGAAAAATCGAATTCTCGGCTGATGACACAAACAATCAATTCGAAGTTAATCCGAATGGTGCCGCCGTGTTAGGAAATTTCACGGTCTATAATGGTACGAAAAACGCCGCACAAATCACGCGTAACGGCATCCGTGCCACGCCAGCATATGAAACTGCTGAAAACTATGTGGGCGATATTGGTGAAAACAAGACCGGACAATATAACACCGTGAAAATTGATATTGATCCGCTAGTATATGATATGGTCAACACGGAGATAGGTTATCAAGTCTTCGTCACACCATACAGTTCGGCACGTGTGTGGGTCTCACAGCGCGCTGACATGAGCTTTGTTGTTGAGTCTGATACACCAAACGCACCATTCGGCTGGGAGCTCAAAGCCCACCGTCGCGGATATGAAAGTCAGCGTTTGGTGGACACTGGCAAGACTTACGAAGATTTGAAAAAAATGGAGGGATTGATACCAGATGGCAATCAGAACGTACAAAGTAACTCTTGATTCAAAGAACACCATTGCGCCAGAACCTGTATTTTTGCGTCAGGGTGATAAAACGGGTGCCGTGGTGATTGATGCCACATTGATGGACAACGGTGCCCCTGTCTCTCTTGACGGTCTAACACCAATGTTCAAAGCGAACACTGCTGATGGGCAAGCGGTAATTGCTGATAGTACCGGATTCACGGTGACTGATTCTGCCAATGGAAAGTTCACCTATCAAGTCCCAAATGCACTATCTTCTGTTCCTGGAAAAATTGCAACAGCCTATTTCAGTTTCTCTGATTCTTCCGGTTCAGAATCGACGTTTGATGTGGCTTTTGTCGTCAAGATGGCTGTTGACATAACTCAGAAGCAAGCCGAAGACTACATCACAATTATTGATGGTACGCTAAAAAGCCTCAGTGACAAAATCGATGCAATGAATAGCGACATTCAGACGATTCTTAATGCATATAATCAGGGAGATTTCTACAATAAATCAGAGACTGACAGCAGAGATGCTTCAACGCTTGCTTCCGCAAAAAGTTATGCCGATTTAGGCGATAGTGCAACATTAACCGGAGCTAATAGCTACGCTGACAACATCAATAACATCCTAACTCAAAAAATAAACGATTTTTCCAAAGTGTACACACGAAAGATTACATCAAGTGACATTATCGATAGTGCAGGCATCTCTAATACCGATGGTATTTTTGTTAGAATCGGAAACTGTGTAAGCCTTAGTTTTCACGGCGTCGCTGGTGCGCCTTTGGCTGGGACAGATGCGCAACAAATTTTAAATATCCCAAGTGGATACCGTCCGTCGTTTGGCATTGCTGGACAATTTGCCCTTACAATAGCGGAAAGCGTTACCGCCATAAATTCTCAGAGAGGCTTCATCGGTGGGGAAAATTACACGGTTTACTGGAGAGTCGCACAGGGAAGCGCGTATCTTTCCGGAACTTGGGTTACACTCGATGCCGCCCCATCATAATATTAAAAAATGAGGAGTACAAACGAATTACCGGTAACGACTACGCCGCTGGGGCAAACGCCTAGCGCTTTTTGTGGAAGGAAGTGAGAAAGTGACATTTTTTGGATACACGATTGGTGACTGGGCGGAATTCGTATCGATCGTAGGGGTGGGTGTAAGTGCGGGCAGCTGGCTGTTCAAAAAGATTGCCTTGGATCCGTTACGCTCTGATATTCAAGTGCTTTCAGAGACAATTAATCGTCAGCTAAAACTGCACGAACAATCGCTGGCAGACTTGAGACAACACTTGAGGACACACGATGACGAGCTTGGCAGTCACTCTGTTAGGATTACTCGATTGGAAGAGCATACAGGTATCAAAGGAGATAATGATGATGAAGATTAACTGGAAAGTGCGTTTATTGAGTGTCAAGTTTTGGCTGGCCTTAGTGCCGGCTATTTTATTGCTTGCGCAAGCTGTGGCTGCGCCGTTTGGATACAAGTGGGACTTTGCCAACCTAGGCACGCAACTGACCGGCATCGTCAATGCGGTATTCGCGGTGCTGTCAATTCTTGGTGTGGTCACCGATCCGACTACTGCCGGCGTGACTGACAGTGCCCAGGCACTGACTTACACCACACCTAAGAAGGAGGACAAGTAAAATGGTCTTAAACGGTATTGACATCGCCAGCTATCAATCTGGCATGAACACCGGCACCATCAGTGCGGATTTCATCATCTTGAAGGCTACGGAGGGTACCGGCTACATTAACCCGACATGGCGCAGCCAAGCCGATAAGGCTCTGGCGGCGGGCAAGAAGATTGGCTTCTACCACTTCCAGCGCGGCGGCAATCCGGTAGCAGAGGCTGACTACTTCGTGAAGACGGTCAAGCCGTACATTGGTCGTGCTATTCTCGTACTGGACTATGAAGCGTCAGACGCGCCCGGCACCGGTGGTGCTAAGCAGTGGCTCGATCGCGTTTACGCGACTACAGGCGTGCGGCCGCTGATCTACACCAGTACCAGCTGGGAGAACAGCCGTGACTTCTCTGCCATTGCTGCTGCCAATTATGGCTTATGGATCGCGCAGTATAACAACTACAACGTAGTCAGTGGCTACCAGCCCCGAGACCTCTATGGGCACGTAAATCACTGGAAGAATATCGCGATGTTCCAATATACGTCGAGTGGCCGCTTAGGTGGCTGGGGTGGTAACCTCGACTTTGACGTCTTTTATGGCGATCGCGCCGCGTGGTACCGGTATGCTGCGGTCAACGGCAAAGTGGCGGCACCAGTTGCTAAGCCAGCAGTCACCAAGGGCGTGCACTTCCGCGTGCCGAACGGCTTTACACCAGAGTCAGGTACATTTGTGAACGGCAACACAGAAATCATGACACGACTGCATACAGCCTCTGTTCACGACAAAGAGGGCGGCTACCTGCCGTCACACGGTACATTCGCCTACGACAGCAAAAAGCGGATTGGCGATATCATGTGGGTCCACCACATGTTCGGCGACAACGACGTCTACTTGCCGACTGGCGACAAATATGGTGCGTGGGGCACGACTCGCAAGCGGTAAAGGTCATCAAAACTCATCGTGGCTCATCATTGCCTCACTCTGCTAACGCGGGGTGGGGCTTTTTGTGTGCGGTCCAAAATGGGTGAATGAATCATATACGCAAAATGGGTGTTTACTTCAAACACCCAAAGCTGTACTATCAATATATAATGAAGGATTGGAAGTGAACACATTGGGTATTGAAGAAATAGTAAGCTCTGGTCACTTAGAGATTGGTGAAATCAGTTTGTATTGTTTTGTGACAAAAACTGGCAAAAGGCTTATCACCGCAAGCGATGTTTTTAGGGCAGTTGGCAGAACTCGACGAGGCGAAAGTCGAGTCGAAGGATATCCACCGTTCATAGGTGCGCGAAATATTGTTCCTTTCATTGATGATGACTTTCGTGGTCTAATGCAGCCGGTTAAATACAGAGCTACTAACGGAAAAATTTCTGAAGCGTACGATGCGACTGTAATACCGCGTGTAGCAGATCTATACATTGAAGCACACGATCGAGGTGTGTTGTCGCAAGCACAAGAAGCCGTTTATGAACGTTCATTAGTGATTATTAGGTCTTTGGCAAAAGTCGGAATTGCCGCGTTGGTTGATGAAGCTACCGGTTATCAATATAATCGAGAAGCCCAGGCGCTACAGAAATTACTAAGCGCATATATTTCTGAAGACCTGTTAAAATGGCAGGCACATTTCCCGCGAGAATTTTATGAAGAAATATATCGACTGTACGGAATATCTGATAAATTTGACCCTATGAATACAAAGCACCCACAATGGATCGGTTCGTTCACAAATAAGTATGTCTACGGAGTATTTCCAAATGAAGTTATGGACGAAATACGAAAACGAAATCCTTTAAAAATGTCTGCGAAGAAAGTCGTATATCGCGGGCATAAACACTTTCAGCACTTAACTGAAAGTGTTGGCTTACCACAGTTGGACAAGCATCTGTCGAAATTAATAGGTGTAATGATGTTGTCTAATAATATGAATGATTTCAATACCAATTTCGTCAAGGTCTTTGCTAATGAGCTTGAACGTAAAAGCGTACAGGATGACATAAAAAATGGCTTGGTACCATTGATATTTGATTAACACGCGATTAGTTCCATTTGCTTCGGCGGGTGGGCCTTTTTGATTGCAAAAAAATAAGCCCTGCGGCTTATCTTGCAGTCACGTGAGGCTTGAAATTTTCTTGCGCCATCTTTCTATGTCTTTCAGGCGGTAGGATAACCGGATTGGCGGATTCATGCTACACACCTCGGGACGCTATTAGATAGTAGGTTTTGTTCGTCTGCCGTCAGCGGGCGACCAATCACGCGCGGCAAATCGTCCATGAGCTTATCAGGTTCAAGATAACCGATTGTGGATGAGCCAAGGCAAAGTTTCACCCAACCGCAGCGAATAGATGCGCGCTTGATCTGATATTTCCCGATTCTGATTGGTAGCTTCATCTTGATCACCTCGAAGTAATTATACAAACACACGTTTGCAAAATCAAAATGAAAGCGTAACTTTCAGCATAATGCGGGACTGATTCGGTACAACGGGCTCTGGACGTTGATATGCCGCGGAAGCGAACTTCTTACCCGCAGCAAATAAGCCCCTCAGCCATAATGGTTGAGGGGCTCTTTTTTTGGAGGAAAAGCGATGCCTGAAAAACACCTAGTGGGCCATTTAGCGGCCAGCTTATGCGTCTTGATCTGGGGAACGACTTTCATTGCCACGAAGGTGCTCTTACGCAACTTTGGGCCGGTGGAGATCTTGTTGACGCGCTTTGTGATCGGTTATGTGGCCTTGTTTTTGATGCGGCCAGGGCGGGTAAAAGTCGCGCGGCGGCAACAAGAATGGTGGTTCGTAGGCGCTGGATTCAGTGGGATCACGCTGTATTATTTACTGGAAAACATTGCCTTAGCCAATACGACGGCTAGCAATGTTGGAATCATCGTCACGATTTCACCATTTTTTACGGCGGTATTGGCACGTTGGTGGTTGCATGCGCCGAAGCCCAGCCGGTCGTTTTATTGGGGATTTGTTGTGGCGATCAGCGGGGTGATCTTGATCAGCTATCGCAGTGGTGCCGCGGTTGGCAATTGGCGTGGGGATGCTTTGGCCGTATTAGCAGCAGGTGCTTGGGCGATCTATTCGCTGTTGATCACCAAAATCGGCGGATTGAATTTAGATCTGATCCAAGCCACGCGGCACGCATTTTTTTATGGGATCTTGTTCATGGTGCCGCTGGCAGGGGTGTTTGGGTTTCATGTGGTGCCGGCTCAGCTGTTGCAACTGCCGATTCTGGCAAATTTCTTATACTTAGGGATCGGTGCTTGCGCCATTTGTTTTGTTGCGTGGAATCTTGCGGTTAAGCGTCTTGGCACAGTACGCAGCAGCGTGTATCTCTATTTGGTCCCGGTAATCACGCTGTTTTTTTCGGTGTGGTTGTTGCATGAGCCGTTGACGCCGATCATCTTATTGGGGGCGGCATTAACGTTGATTGGCTTGTGGCTTTCAGGAAAAAATTAACGTTGCCGTTAACCGTGCAAAAAACCACTCACAGCGCATGGCGTGAGTGGCTTGGGGTCATAGCATTTGTTCTGGGGGAACGTATCTATGACGTAAAAAGGAGCAGCAGTCTTTCAACTGCGCAATTTAATTATAAGCGACGATTAAGCCGATTGGTCGTCAAAAAATATAAACCACGGCTTACAAAGCTGCGGCCAACATTTAAAATCGCCACTTGTCCTTGAGCATCTTGATCAATGCAAAAGGACAGGTGGCGATTATTTTTGCGGCGTAAACGAGCTCAATTGAGGAGTTTTGGACTGCTGATCTGTGCCGGTAAGAAGGCGGCATTGAGCTGAAGCAGTTGCAAGTCTTGGTCGACCAGTTGGATCATGCTGTCTGCGACGCGGTGGTTGGCCACGATATAGGTGCTGGTCGCACTGGCAGAAAGGTCTGCGACCAGATCCTGGTTTTGCAACATCTCTGCAGAAACGAATGGCACACTGGCTAAGCGGTGTTTTTTCGTGAGTGTGCGGTATTTTTCGTTATCCAAGCGGCCGATCAAACCGCTTTGTTGTGGGTAGTGATGTTGTAGCCACCAAGTGGTGAGGTCATCCGTGTTGGCAAAATTATTCGTTAAAATGCCCGCGGCGTTATAGAGTTCTAAGCCGATTTGGGACCCTTGACGGTAGTTGACGATCAAAGCCACCAAACCATCACGACGGAAGTATTCTTCCTTGTGCAAGAAACCATCCGGATCAAATAAGGCGTTGGCTGACAATAAGCCTTCAGTATTGAAGTAGCTGCGTTTGGTCATCTTGTCATTCATGACGTAATCAATCTGCGCGATCTGTTCGTTTTTTGCGGTATTGTAATGGATCCGCAGTTGCCAATCATTATCATTCAAGGTGACATTTAAGATGCGGTGATCGTCGCTCCAAGTCTTGGAAGCAATATTTTGCGGCAATGCCACGGGCTTGGCGGTTGCTTTGCCTAGGGTTTGCAGCTGATAAAGCGGGTTGATGATCTCAACTTGGTCGTCATGCAACCCGTTTTGAGCAGCCCAAGTATGAATTTCTTGAGCCAGATTGATATCGAAATATGTAGAAAATAATCCGACCTTTTGATCATCTGCTTGGGCTAAGCGTTGGGCGATTTGGGCCAATTCATCGGCGTGTTTAGGCAAAAACGCATCAAGGTCAAGAATATAGTGATGCGTTTCATCCATCGGCAGGGGCAAGAGTTGGTGAGCAGTGCCAAACCAAGCAATCAATTGTGTGGCGCTGGTCGACAGTTGAGCGTTCAATTCTTGGATGCGATTTTGGGTCTGAGTCAAGTGATGCTTTGCATCGGCAAGTTTCTTTTCTAAATCAGCAACCGCCTTTTTTTGTTTAGATTGCGTGGTTTTGATCTGTTGGGTCACGTCGTCTTTGCGTTCATTCAACCGCTTGATCTCAGCGTTTAACTTTGCCAGCTGCTGATCTTCTTGTGCTTTGTTGGCCGTCAGTTGCTGATGCGCATCGGCTAGTTTTGCTTGTTGGGTCGCGACATCGTGATCTTGTTGCTTGAGATCTTCAAGCTTAGTCCGATATGATTCGGCTAGCGTCAATAACTTGAGTGGATCAGCTTCCGCATGCAGTTTGGCGACAATGTCTGTTTGGGTTTTTGCCAGCGCATCATGCTTTTTGGTGAGCTCATCTTGTTGTTGTTGTGAGGCCTTTAATTGCTGGCTGAGGTCGCCGATGATTGCCCCTTGATGATGGACCTTTTTTTGGGCTTCTTCTATATAACTGTCAACTTCAGACAGCTTAGTTTCTAAATCTTGGGTATCCGCTGCACGCAATTGAGTCAGCTGTTCGGTTGCTTCAGCGACGGTTTTTTGCGTCTTTTCTAGCAGGGCTTCTTGGTCGGTCAGTTCTCGTTGTTGCTTATCACGTTGCGCAAAGAGCTGATTTTGAAGTGCTTGACGCGTGGTGTTGTATTGATCTGCGATTCGGGCAATTTGCCCCATCAAGGACTCCAAACTATCATCAGCGGGAAAACGCACGACCTCAGATGGTTCTGGTTCAGTGCGAACAGCCGTAACCGTTGCCGTTTCTTCAGCGGCGGCTTCTTGTGCTTGCGGCAGATCTGTTGGTGCCGGCGTCACATTATCAGTCTTATTTCTAGACTTGAAAAATTTCATTGCATACCCCTCCAGAGCAAGTCATTTTTGTTTAGAATGAGCGATATTTTTTATAAAAAAATTTAGCACAATCTATTTAAATCACATGACGTTATGTTCAGATTAGCCTCAACCAACGTGCATATTCAAAGATGATTCTATCATACTCAACGAAATCATGAATGCAAATAATAAAAATTTCGAAGCTTAGCATTCTTCCGGTGTCTGCCACTAAAATAACGGTTTTGTGAGCGGCAAACGTGATCGATTATTCGAGTTCCGTAATCGAATCCAGTAATGACAGGATAATAGATGGTTATCAGAATGAAAAAGTTCGTTGAAAATTCATATAAAAAACAAATATTCTCATGATGTACACTCGCGATAAACGTGGTTGCACGGAACTTTTCGGTCAACGCGTCAATCCTTGCTATATCTGAATAGACGGTTTTATGAGTGCATTTGTATTCAAATATTGAAAAATGGTCGAGTCCATATTCTGATGGGATAGTTTATATTTTTTGAAAAGCCATTATTCGTAAAATCAACTACAATTTGATTATGCATAGGTTTTGCTTGATGCAATAGTGGAATCATTTCTCTGCTTTACTCAAACAAAATATGGACTCATATTTTTGAGTTTCGCGACTATGCGCTGATATTGATGATATTTACTAGGAGGGACTCTAATGAAAATCAGGGGTGTTCGTTCATACGAACGCATCACTACCGATACGAAGCAACGGTACAAGATGTACAAATCAGGTCGCCAGTGGGTTTATGCTGGGCTATTGACCACGTTCTTCGTTTCTTTGCCTGTACTTGGCATGGGTGCCCAAACCGTTAGTGCGGATAGCAATCCGGTTACGGTTTCGACAACTGCCAATGGCGCGACAAGTGATGCTAATAACACGCAGACAGCCGCAACGTCGACTGATACAACTGCGCAAGCTGATTCACAAACGACGGCACCAGCCGCCGCACAACCGGCTGCTGCACAACCAGCAGCTGCACCAGCTGTGACAGCAGCGCCAACATTGAGTCAGCCAACTGTGACTGCTAATGGCGCTACCGCAACATTGACTGGTACGGCTACAGCAGGCGCAACGATCTCAGTTACCGTTGATGGCGTCGCTCAACCGGCGCTCACAGTATCTGGGACTGGTACTTATACGTTCACAACAAAAGCCGGTGCTAACGTTACTTTAGTAGCAACCAAAGATGGCCAATCTAGCCAAGCGGTCACGGTCACTACACCTGCTCAACAACAAGCTGTACCAGCGGCACCAGTGGCAGCCGCACCAACCGCAGCTGCAACTAACGCTGCTACTGAAGCGAAAGCGGATGCTGATGCCGCCGATAAGACGCAAGCTGCCGATGTAGCGACAGCCCCTGCGACACCGGCACAAACACCGGCACCTGCGGAAACCGCAACGCCAAAAGCAGCACCTGCACCAGAAACAGCCACTGCGGATACCGCAACTTCAGCTGATTCTGCCGACACCACCACACGTCTACAATCACCGCCGACTAAGTCTGGTGGTTTGGAAGATCTCATTGGTGGTGCGACAAATGCACTTTCTGGCTTAACGGGTGGATCGGGTTCCGATCCGTTGAGCGGGATCGTTGATACGGCAAGCAAGGCACTCAGTGGTTTGACTGGTGGATCTGGTTCAAACCCATTAAGTGCGGTAACGAATTTGCTAACTGGCAACAATAATGCCACCACGGGCACGACGCCAACCACGACAACGGCTACTGCACCTGGGACCACTGCTGGCACGACCAATCCAACGACGACAGCGGCAACCACAGCTGCTAATACAACGACTGGGACTACCACAGGCGACAATGCTTCTGAAGCAGTGGGGCTGACGAGTACCCCAACTCAAGTTTATGACAAAGATTCTGATAGCTTCATCATCACAGGCTCTGCTACCCCAGCATCGCGCGTTACCTTTAAGAAAGGGACCACGACTATCGTTGCAGTTACCAGTGCCGCTGATGGTTCATTTACTGCCAAGCTGCCATCTGGCGATGCCGGTGTGCAAGCAGGCGATACCGTTTCTGTTACCGTTCAAAACGGGACCACAACTTCAACGCCAAAAGCGTTGACCTTGGTCGATGGGACCACAGAAACCAACAAGATCAGTAAGACTGGGTTGTTGGAAGGCCAACTTTTCGGCGAGTCTGGTTACGCGCTTGATAACACGGCGTTGGCACAATTAGGGGAAACTGAACGTGTTACTGACGTGGTTAAAAAAGCGAACGCCGCTAACTTGAAGGTGCAAAACTCTGGGCGGATCACTGATGTCACTGGGACTATTTTGAGCCCAACTGATGACAGCTCCACCGATAACAACGATAGCTATGATGACACGATCGCATATGGTGGCAAGACATATGTTAGTGGTGCAGATAAGCAATCGACGATCGCAGTTGATTTCTTCAACGATCAAGGGGCGATCTCTTCTGACTATAGTCAAAATAAAGACAAGTATGCCTTGAGCAACTTGCAGTACAGCGCAGGCAAGTATAACTACTTGTTTGTTGATCCTAAAGACACCAATCTGCATACTCGTTATGCAGATGTCATCGTTGCCACTGAAAATCCTGGACTTTCTGCGAAGGTGATCGGGGCGACAACCAATGGTGCAACGTTTGGTTTTGACACCGCGATCAATAACTCCGTTTCTATCGGTGATTGGGTCGTTCAAAGTGTCAACCGGGCTGGGGCAATCGTAGAAAACCCTGAAACTGGTGAAACCTTCCAGATCACCGATGCGTCATCGATGTCTAACCAAGTCTTTGGCGAAAGTGGTTTGACCATTGATAGCAAGCTCGCCAACACCGCTGTGGTTGAAACCACCTTTACTGGTGGTGGGATCGAGAAATTCCTTTCCACGATCACTGGTGGTTTGACCGGGGTCATGGGGGCTGCTGGGGTCGTTGCCTTAGTTCCTGATTTGGTATCGAAGATCGTCGGGATTATTGGCTCAGACAACCCTTATGTTGCCGGGTTACAATCATCCATCCAAAAAGTCAAAGATGACCAAGCACAATTGGCTGCTTTAGGTGGTAATTCACTATCTATTACTGCTTTAGCACCAGTTACCAAGCAAAGTGATGGGACCTATAAGGTCACAAATTCTTCGACCTTCTTGGAAAGTGTGACCAACTACGTTCAGTATCTTGCCAACACTTGGATCGTTGACTTATACGATATGGTTGCGTCCTTACTAGGGGTTTCCACTACGTCTGTCAACGGTGGTACCAGTGCTTTAGGCTCTCTGCCAGGCGGTATTGGCTTCTTGTTAGACGGCTTGAGCGATACGCTGAACAAAGATGTTGAAGATGCCTATACGACCGTTACCAACTTTATTGCTGATACAGTTGGTACTGGTTTGGGTCAAGTGCTTGACCTTGGTGTTGCTGGCTCGCAAAAGATCATTTTACCTGTATCTTGGACCGATCCAGACTTTACTGCCCAAAAGAACACTAACGGCGAACAGCAGCTTGATCAAGTCGGTGCAGGGGACTTCACCCGTTTGACGTTGACTGCAACGCCAAGTTTCTTCAATGTTACTCCAGATGCACCTTTGGAAACGTCACTGGTTTACCAACGGACTGACAAAGACAACTTGTACAAACAATACGAAAGTCTGTCAACTGAAGATAAATTAGGTACAGAAGGGACGGCAGCACGGTTGGCACTGCAAGATCTGAGTGCTACCAAGTACAATGATGCAGATCCATTATCTGCAAGCTCACCGGATGAAATCAAGACTGATTCTGATAAAGATGGCATTTCGGACTTCAATGAAATGTATGTCTTCCATACTAACGAACGGGTTGCCGATACCGATGGCGATGGCCTTACCGATTTGCAAGAAGCTCAGTATGGGACCAAAGCTGGGGAACCAAATGATATCAAGCAGGGCCATGAAACGGCTTTAGCTGCTGATAAAGATACTGATAACGATGGTATCTCAGATGCAGATGAAGTGAATGTTTATCATACCAACCCGACCTTGGCTGATACTGATGGCGATGGCTTGACGGATGGTCAAGAAATCGGCGTCAAGGATGCCAAAGGAAATGTCATTAAAGCTTCAACTGGGACCAACCCATTGATGAAAGATACTGATGGTGATGGCATTGTCGACGGTAAGGATACTAGCCCATTGGATAACGGCTGGACCGGGACTGATACCGATGCTGATGGCATTCCAGATGATATCGAAGCAAAGCTGGGCACCGATCCTAACAATGTCGATACTGATGGTGACGGGCTTGAAGACTATGCAGAATTGCAATACGGAACGAATCCGTTAGCAGCAGATACCGACGCTGATGGTGTCACAGATGGACAAGAAGTCAAAGATGGTACTGACCCAACTAAGGCCGATACTGATGGTGATAACTTAACTGACGGTGAAGAAAAGGCGCGGGGAACCAATCCGCTGATGATCGATACCGATGGTGATGGTTATACTGATGGTCGTGCCCGTCAAGATGCCTCACAATACGATGTCACCACTGCTTTTGTTGGTATTGGCGGGGTTGAATTATCCAATAATCCTTCCGTTACTGGTGACACTGCTAAAGGTTATGTTGTGACTGGACAAGGGACACCAGGTGCTACCGTCACGATCACTGATCCAAATGGTGACAAAGTTGGCGAAGGTACTGTTGATAACAATGGTAACTACAGCATCAATGTTCCGGGAACTGTCGGTGCAGAAACTGAACTGACCGTGACCCCATCTAAAGATGGTAAGAACGGTGATGCCAAGAAGGTCATTACACCAAAAGATCCTGCTCAAGTTAAGCCAACGCTCGGTGAAGCAACCGTTACTGGCGATGCAACGAAAGGTTATACCGTTACTGGGACTGGCACGCCAGGTGCCACCGTCACCGCCACTGATAAAGATGGCAAGAAGTTTGGCGAAGGTACTGTCGGAACAGACGGCAAGTATAGTATCGATGTCCCAGGTTCTGTTGGACCTGAAGCAACATTGACGCTGACCCCAACCAAGGCAGGGGTAGCTGGTGATCCAATTACCGTCACAACACCTAAGGCTGGCGAGACCTCAAACCCAAGTGGTGAGACCTCAAACCCAAGTGGCGAGACCTCAAACCCAAGTGGCGAAACGTCCAACCCAAGTGGCGAGACCTCTAATCCAAGTGGTGAAACGTCTAACCCAAGTGGCGAGACCTCAAACCCAAGTGGCGAGACCTCAAACCCAAGTGGCGAAACGTCCAACCCAAGTGGCGAAACGTCCAACCCAAGTGGTGAAACCTCTAACCCAAGTGGTGAGACCTCAAACCCAAGTGGTGAGACCTCTAACCCAAGTGGTGAGACCTCAAACCCAAGTGGTGAGACCTCTAACCCAAGTGGTGAAACTTCTAACCCAAGTGGCGAAACGTCCAACCCAAGTGGTGAGACCTCTAACCCAAGTGGCGAGACCTCAAACCCAAGTGGTGAGACCTCTAACCCAAGTGGTGAGACCTCTAACCCAAGTGGCGAAACGTCCAACCCAAGTGGTGAGACTTCCAACCCAAGTGGTGAGACCTCTAACCCAAGTGGCGAGACCTCAAACCCAAGTGGCGAGACTTCTAACCCAAGTGGCGAGACTTCTAACCCAAGTGGTGAAACGTCCAACCCAAGTGGTGAGACCTCTAACCCAAGTGGCGAAACGTCCAACCCAAGTGGTGAGACCTCTAACCCAAGCGGCGAAACGTCCAACCCAAGTGGTGAGACCTCTAACCCAAGTGGTGAAACCTCTAACCCAAGTGGCGAAACCTCCAACCCAAGTGGTGAGACCTCTAACCCAAGTGGTGAAACCTCTAACCCAAGTGGCGAAACGTCCAACCCAAGTGGTGAGACCTCTAACCCAAGTGGCGAGACCTCTAACCCAAGTGGCGAGACCTCTAACCCAAGTGGCGAAACCTCTAACCCAAGTGGCGAAACGTCCAACCCAAGTGGTGAAACGTCCAACCCAAGTGGCGAGACCTCTAACCCTGCCGATAACAAGCCTTCCTTAGGCGCAACGACGATTACTGGTAATCCAACTGAGGGTTATACGGCAACTGGTACCGGGACCCCAGGTTCTGATATCTCAGTTACCGACCCTAAGGGCAATGTTGTTGCCACTGGTAAAGTTGGCGATGACGGCAAGTTTAGTGTCAAGATTCCTGGTTCCGTTGGGGCCAACACGACCTTGACTTTGACCCCATCCAAGAACGGGGTGGTTGGTGAAGCAATCAAAGTCATCACACCAAAAGACAATACGTCGACGGATAAGGATAAGCTGCCTGCAGCGACGAACTTGGATGTCACCAAGAAAGATGATGGCTCCTTTGCCATTACTGGTGAAGGGACACCAGGTGCCACTGTGACGATCAGTAATCCAAGTGGTGAAAAGATCGGTGAAGGTACTGTCGGTTCTGATGGTAAGTTCACGGTTACCATTCCTGCAGATGCGGCTAAGGCCGGTGACAGCGTTTCTGTTGTCTTGACCAAAGACGGCAAGACGAGTGATCCAGCTAAGCTGACTATGCCGGCTGATGAACCAACGAATATTGGCGTCAACTTTGGCGACAACAATCAGGCTCACATTACCGGTAACGGCGTTCCAGGTTCTACCATTTACGTGGTTACGCCAGATGGTGAAACCATTACTACTGGTAAAGTCGGTGAAGATGGTAAGTTTGATATTACCTTGCCACTTGACTATAGCGGCGCCGGAGACAAGGTTGTGTTAGTTCAAGCCACTGATGGCGGCCTCAGCACACCTGTTGGCATCGTGATTCCTGCTCAGACACCTAAGAATGTCGAAGTTAAGAATGACGGCAGTGAAACGACTATTTCTGGTACAGGCACCCCTGGTTCGACGATTACTATCGTTAATAGCGATGGTAAGCAAGTCGGCGAAGGTAAAGTTGGCGATGATGGTAAATTCTCCATCACAGTTGACGGTGCTAATGCTAAGCCTGGGGATGCATTAAGTGTTGTCCAGACAACTAATGGCGTTGACGGTGCCCCAGTACAAGTCAAAGTTCCTGCCACGACACCTTCTGATGTTTCAATCACCAATGAAGGCGGCAAGATCAATGTCACCGGTACTGGCACACCAGGTTCAACCATTACCATCACGGCTGGTGGTAAGACGGTTGGTGAAGGTACTGTTGGTAAAGATGGCAAGTTCACCATCACAATCGATGAAAGCAAGGTCAAGCCAGGCGATAAGCTTGATGTGACCCAAAACACCAATGGTGCAAATAGCGATCCGCTAGAAATCACCGTTCCAGCTGAAAATCCTGCTGATGTGCACACCATCACTAATCCTGATGGCAGCATCACGATCACTGGGACTGGCACACCGGGTTCAACGGTTGTTATCAAAGATGGCAATGGCAACCCGATCGGTAAGGGAACAGTTGGCGATGATGGCAAGTTTGAGATCACGATCCCAAGCGGTACTGTCAAGCCGGGTGATCAGATCAGTGTTACCCAAACCACTAATGGTAAAGATAGCACTCCGATCGTCGTAACAGTTCCTAGTCAAAACCCAGGTGATGTCCACACCACGACTAATCCTGATGGCAGCATCACGATCACTGGGACTGGCACACCGGGTTCAACGGTTGTTATCAAAGATGGCAATGGCAACCCGATCGGTAAGGGGACAGTTGGCGATGATGGCAAGTTTGAGATCACGATCCCAAGCGGAACCGTCAAGCCAGGTGATCAGATCAGTGTTACCCAAACCACTAATGGTAAAGACAGCACTCCGATCGTCGTAACGGTTCCTAATCAAAACCCAGGCGATGTTCAGACCACGACCAATCCTGATGGCAGCATCACGATCACAGGTACTGGTACGCCAGGTGCAACGATCATTATCAAAGATGGTGACGGCAACACAATCGGCAAGGGTACTGTTGGTGATGATGGCAAGTTTGAGATCAAGATCCCAGGCGGAACCGTCAAGCCAGGTGACCAGATCAGTGTCACTCAAGAAAATGATGGCAAAGGCAGCACGCCAATTACGATCACCGTACCTGCTCAAGATCTTACCGGTGTCCACACCACGACCAATCCTGATGGCAGCATCACGATCACTGGTACTGGTACGCCAGGTGCTACCGTTATCATCAAAGATGGCAACGGCAATCCGATCGGCAAAGGGACAGTCGGTGATGATGGTAAGTTTGAGATCACGATCCCAAGCGGAACTGTTAAGCCGGGTGACTCGATCACTGTTACGCAAACTGCTGGTGGCACAGACAGCAACCCAACCAAGGTAACTGTTCCTGCTAAGCAACCAGCTGGTTTGGAAATCAGCAACGATAATGGAACAATCACGATCACTGGTAAGGGGACTCCTGGTTCGACCATTACGATCAAAGATGGTAACGGCAATGTCGTTGGTAAGACAACGGTTGGCGCAGATGGAAACTTCTCTATCACCGTGCCGAAGGGTGCACTTAAGCCTGGACAAACCATCACGATCACCCAAACTACCAACGGTGTTGATAGCGATCCGATCAAGGTCACGGTACCTTCTGATAATCCAGAAGATTTGAATACCACGACCAATCCGGATGGCAGTGTGACTGTCACCGGTACAGGTAAGCCTGGCTCTACAGTGACTGTCACTGACGGTCATGGCCACACGATCGGAACCGGAACAGTTGGTGATGATGGTAAGTTCACTGTCACGGTACCGAGTGGTTCGGTTAAGCCTGGTGATACGATCGGTGTCACTCAGACGACTGATGGGATTCCAAGCAAGACTGTTGGGGTCAAAGTGCCGAATACGGCCAACAATGGCGGTAACGGCACAACCACTGGCAACGGTTCTGCAACTGGCAACGGTACTACAAACGGTAATGGTTCTGCCACTGGTAACGGCACAACGACTGGTAATGGTTCTGCTACCGGCAATGGTACCACCACTGGTAATGGTTCCACTGTTGGTGGCAATGGTTCAACTGGCACTTCGCTAGGTTCCGGCGCAAATAACGGTAGCGGTGTAGGCACAGTGCAAACTGGTACCACCGCTGGCACGACTGGTGTTGGCAGCTTAGGCAATACCGCTGGTTCAAGTGTGGGTTCAAGCAGCATGCCAGCTACTGGTGAAGATGCAGATGCATCCTTGGCCGTTGCTGGGACGATTGTTCTTGGATTGATTGGTTTACTCGGGGCAGAAGGCGCTCGTCGCCGCCGCCGCGAAGATTAATCATCCACTGGTTAGTTGAACGACCTTGAGTGGTTGAACATCAACAACTCACTGATGGAACGCACTCAGTTTACTGAGTGCGTTCTTTTATACATATGCTAGGAGGCGGATCTAATGATTCAGACAAAAAATGTTGGCAACTCGAGCTGAAAGGCTCGTTGGCACGATCAGTTGGGGTATTGGCGTTTGTGAGAGGATCTGCACATGTATTATTTTCTTGATGAAAATCTAAGCAAATTCGCGTCTGGAATTGAGCACGCGGTTATGAATCGTCAACGGTTGTTCAAAAAAAACGGGGTCGAATCAAAGATCATCACGGTGAATTATTCGACTAACGTGGTCGATCACGTGGCTTATTGGCACTTACAACACACAGACCTGATCAATTTGTACGATTATTTTGCTGAAAGCAGTGACCTGCCAGAAGCGAGAACGACACTGTCGAAGCTTGGCTACCAGACAAAAGATTATCGCTTTGAGGCGGATGGCGATCAAGTGAAGATTTTTTCAACAACGTCTTTGGTGATGATTGCACATTTATTTGCCGATGAACAAGGCGGGGTATATAGTCTTGATTTTCTGGATGCCAAGCAGCGGGTGATCAGAACAGATTATTATGACACCCGCGGTTATCGTTCGATGTCACAATATTTTGCCAAAGCAGATAATGCGCAAGAAAACTGGGTAGTATTGGAACAATTCTTTACCGTGGCGGGGCGTATTTTCCTCGAAAAATATTACATTCGCGGTGATAACGGTGCTGGTAAATTAAATCATATGCGGCTGACATTAAAAACTGGCCAGTCCTATATGCTTGAAAATAAAACCGCGTTATACCGGTCCTTTATTGAACAACTAGCGCTTGATCTGCCAGGCACCGTGACATTTATTGCCGATCGGCAAGGCGAGCTTAGCCGGGCAATGGCATTTTCGCAGGTGCCGGCTAGAAAGATTCTTTGTATCCATAATTTGCATTATGCCCCATATGACGATCCCAAGCATGCGCATCTGGCCTATGATGCGTTGGCTAAAACAGATGAGCTGAGTCGTGTTGATATGATTATTGCCTCGACGCCACAGCAAGCTGCCGATATTCAGCGTCGTATCTATAGTCAAGTGCCTGTTGTGAGCGTTCCAGTTGGTATGGTCAGCGATAGCTTGATACAACAGCCGCAAGTACCAATTGCTGCGCCAACGCGTCATCAGGGAAAAATTGTTGCGGTGGCCAGGTTATTTTGGCAAAAAAACCTGGCCGATGCGATCCGAGCTTTTGCAATCGCACGGCAAACGCTGCCGTGGCTGACCTTTGATATCTACGGATACGGTGATGCAAGGGATCAGTATCATGAAGAAAAACAATTGAAAAAGTTGGTGGCAGAACTGCACTTACAAGCTTGCGTCAGCTTTTTGGGACACACTAATAATATCGCCGCGGTTTATGATCACGCGCAGATGATGGTGCTGACCAGCAGGTTCGAAGGCTTTGCTTTGGCGCTGCTTGAAGCACACGCACATGGGGTACCGGTCGTCACTTATGACATCAATTACGGTCCCGCCAGCATTGTACAAGCGGGGCAGTCTGGATTTTTGGTGGCACCAGGTGATTACCGCCAGCTGGCTGAAAAGCTCGTGCAAGTTTTTAGTGATCAGCCTTTATTAGCCGCGTTGAGTCAAGGGGCCTATCAAGTTGCTACGAGATTTTCAGAAGCGGCGATTTGGCAGCAATGGCACCACAACGTGATCCAACGCAGCGGAAAGTAAGTCGAGTGCCCATGTATTACTTTTTGAACAATACGTCTAATTACCTTGCTTCTGGGATTGAACATGCGGAATATCAACGTTTGCGGTTGTTTAAAAAACATCATACACCAGCCAAAATCGTGACGAAGACGTATCAGCTGAATGCAGCGGATCATTTACGTGCTAATGGTGTACAGCCAGAAGATTGCATCAACATGATCGATTATTTTTGTGACAACCTTGATCTGACGCCGCAAGTCTTGACGATTCGTGATGTTACCCAAAACTCACCGTTTCGCGTAGTCAAAGATGGTGAGATCTACCGTTGTTACGATCAACAGCGCGAATTGCAGCGCGTGTGGACTAAGCATAACAAGCTGGTAGCCGTCGATCATTTTGATGGCGATCATCAACAAGTGCGCAGTGATTTTTATGATAGTCGGGGGTTCAAGGCTAAAAGCGCATTTTATGCGACTGCTGATGATGCGCAAGCGCGGCGGTTAACCTTGGAACAATATTATGCCGTCAATGGCCGGATCGGCTATGAAATCAGTTATCGACAACGGCAAGGTGGCGTGGTGGCAGTCAATCACCGCATTCAACTCGCAAACGGCCAGACTTGGAGCGTCTTGAATAGTGCGCACGCATTCACGATATTTCTTGATTGCTTAAATATGGCCAATGGTGGTGAAAACGTCTTTATCTCAGATCGCAGTAATGTGACTAACCAGCCCATGATCGCCATGCAAACACCAGCGATCAAGATCGAGCACTTCCATAATATTCATTTTGCCAACTACCGCGATCCGATGAATTCGGCACTCACGTATGCGTCGATATCAGAAACCGAGCGGCTGGCCAAAACTAACTTGATTATCACGCCTACAGTCACCCAAGCGGACGATATGCGCATGCGGTTGAAGACAAAAGTGCCGATCACAAATGTGCCGGTCGGATATGTTCCCGCTGCCCGACTATCAATGCCGCGACGATCCATGTCAGATCAACGGCGGATCAAAGGCAAGGTGATCGCGATTGCGCGCCTAGATGCGCAAAAAAATCTAGCAGAAGCGATTTTGGCCTTTGAGGCTGCGCATACGCAGCTGCCGTGGCTGACTTTTGATATCTACGGGTATGCGGACAGCGGTTCTGGTGAAGAACAGAAATTGCGCCAACTTGTGCACGCCAACAAACTGGAAGATTGTGTCCGCTTTATGGGTTATACCGAAGACATGCAATCGGTTTATCAAAGTGCGCAGCTGCTGTTGATGACCAGCCGTCATGAAGGGGCACCATTATCGCTAGTCGAGGCTGCTTCTTATGGGGTGCCGCAACTTGCATATGATTGTTTTTATGGGCCTGCGTACATCATTGCCAATGGTCAAAGCGGGTATCTCGTCAACTATGGTGATCGCGCACAACTGACGGCACGAATCGTCACCATCATGCAAGATACACAATTGTTGCAAAGATTGAGTGACGGGGCTTATCAGCGGGCCAAAGATTTTAGCGAAGATGCGGTTTGGCAGCAGTGGCAAGATAAGGTGATCAATAATGATCAACTCAAGCAACTGCCGCCTGACCCGGAACAAGTCGCTCAGGTCAAAGCACGAGTCACTTTCGGCAAGATCGATTTTGTCACCCCGAAAAGCGGGGCATAACAAGGCGTCAGTGCCCAGCTGCGCAGACGGCAAATCTTGAAAATGTGACTAATCCGACGAATCAACTCAACTATTAATAGCGTCGATATTTTTGGAGGGATTTGAATTGGAAGAAAAAAACGCAAGCCAACATCCTGCCATGGTTGGCTTTAAACAGGCCTTTTTAGATTTTTGGCGGCAATATCTGGATGTGCTTGGCCGGACGACTCGGGCCGGCTATTGGTGGAACATACTTTGGTACAGCGGGGTGATCTTAGGTTTATATGTCTTGGCCATCATTGGCGGGATGAGTGCGTATGTGGGGGCGGTGAATGGGCAGTTGCGCGGCTTGCCTTTATTGCTGATCACCGTCATTTTGGCAATTGCTTTTGGGTTGGCGACAATCATCCCAGTTTGCTTGTTGGCAATCAGGCGTTATCGAGATGCGGGGTTGCGCGGTCGAGGATTCTTTTCGTTGTGGGGGATTAGCGTGCTGGCACAGTTAGGGGTGAAACTGATCGGTCGGCACACGGGATTGATCTTTCGCGGACAGCAGGTGCAACAAGTTACCCAACATGCTGGGCTGAGCAACTTTTTGACTTTGATCACGGTGTTGATAGGTCTGTTCTTTTTCGTCTTGACTTTTTTGGCGAGTGATCGAGTGGCGGTCGACCCAGGAGCAAATCGGGTATTGCGATTCTTTTTCCGGGCGCAGGCACGATAAGTTGCGATTGGCTGCCAGCACTCGCGAGTCGCAGCAATCATGAAATATTAATAAATGACATTGTATAAAATATTGGAGACAATCATATTGCGCAGCATGAAGCGTGCAGAGAATGTGGCATAGTCCGGGGTTGTGTTGATGTACAGCCGGAATACCTGGGAAACATATTCACTGAATCACAAATAAATCCGAATGATAACCAGCACCTAAAGAGAATCATCCACATTAACTAAAAATAAGTAACGATTCATTATTAATAAAAATAATTGTCGCTAATTTATTGAAGACTAATGGATGACCAACTTATCCGGATAAAGGTTGGTCAAATGACACCCATTTGTTCTCGGCTGTCGCTAAATTTATTTTTGAGAATATTGAAACGGTTAACTATTGTAACACATTTGTAATCTAATATAATTTTATTATCTTGTTATATAATTCGGGAACCATTATTTTCGTTACATTTTTATATTTTATGACCGCTAAATACGTCTTGTTGATGATACTTTTAGAACATAATTATTGTTTTAATTGCTGGTCAATCAAACTGATCAAAGACAGTTATCTGTCAAATAAGCGGCTTAAAATGCGGCAGGCGTACGGCGTTTTACGGTGCCGGTGATAGGGTTGACGAGCCAATTTTGACAATAAAGGAGGAATAAACAATGGGGAAGCGAATTGATTTAACTGGGCAACGATTCGGTCGCTTGACAGTGATCGCGCCTTCCGGCTATGCCAAAAATGGCAATGCACTCTGGGAATGTCGTTGCGATTGCGGGCGCACTGTCGTCAAGGATGCATATCGGCTGCGGCATGGCTCCGTCCGCAGTTGCGGCTGCTTAAGACGTGAGGTGCTGCGCGCCAGGATCTATGACAATGATGCGATGACTAAGCGAATGGGGGATATCACGCCATTATTGATCGACGGTCACGGCCGCGCCACGTTTGTCCGGTCAAATCGCAACTCGTCTGGCGTGATCGGCGTCAGTTATGAAAAAAACACGCAGCGCTGGATCGCAAGATTAAGTGTGGGTGGCCAATTGGTGTTGAATGAACGGTTCAAAGTGTATGAAGATGCGGTTGCTGCCCGGCGCAAGGCTGAAGCACGTTATTTACGCGGCGAAGCATCCCCTACTCAAGATATCCAAAGTACGAAACGGGGGTAAAAGACCGAAACGTTAGGTGGGGGGCAGGGCCATGATCACTTTTGAGGAGATGTTCATGGAGAAGTCGGATCTTTTAAAGTCGCAAATTGCAAGAACAAGTTAGCCACCCCATGGCACGACACCGTGAGATGAACTGTTATCTTTGATGAGTTGAGTT
>NZ_RHOI01000012.1 GCF_003946165.1 Lacticaseibacillus baoqingensis
CATGTATTAGGCACGCCGCCAGCGTTCATCCTGAGCCAGGATCAAACTCTCATATAATGAGTTATTTGAATAGCTCGATTTGTTGTTACTAGCGAATTGACTTCGCAATGTTTAATTCTTTTCACTTAAGAAAAGCCCTATCACATAACGAAACTTTGTTCAGTTTTCAAAGGACTACCTTGTCAAAAGACAACTTAGATATCTTATCATCATCACAACTATCTGTCAATCAGAATTTGAAATATCTTTTACGTTAGAAAACGTTGTCGCTGTCTCAACGACGTTCTTTATAATATCAGCCAAGCCGCGGTGCGTCAACATTTTTCGGAATTTTTTTGCATAAACGAACGCTTCTTTTTTCATGTCCTAAAAGTGTTTGGAAATTACCGAAAAACTACCAACAAACGGTGTGTGTCATTCGGTGCTTTTTCCAAACAAAAAGCCCACATCACTGTGGACTTTCAATTTTGATTTCATTATGGACGCAATGTTGGGAACAAGAGGACATCACGGATCGATGGGGCGTCTGTCAGCAACATGACTAAGCGATCGATCCCGATCCCTAAACCGCCAGTCGGCGGCATCCCATATTCCAATGCCTCAACATAGTCGTCATCGATTCCTTGGGCTTCTTCATTACCAGCAGTTTTCTCTGCCGCTTGCGCTTCAAAGCGCGCACGCTGATCGATCGGATCATTCAATTCGGTGAAGGCATTCGCATACTCATTACCGTGCATAAATAACTCGAAACGGTCTACAAACCGCGGATCTTTTTGGCTCTTCTTGGCTAATGGTGAGATCTCGATGGGATGGCCATACAAGAAGGTCGGCTGTACCAGCGTCTTTTCCACAAACTCTTCAAAAAAAGCATTGATGATGTGGCCAGTTGTCCAATATGGCTCATAGTGCACATGATGGGCATCTGCCACTTGGCGCGCTTGTGCAGTCGTCATCGGCTGCCAAAAGTCGACTCCCGTCTTTGCTTTGATCGCATCGACCATGTGCACCCGTGCAAATGGCGCATCAAGATCAAGATTTTGGCCTTGATAAGTGATTTGACCAGTCCCTAAGACCTTTTGCGCAGCGTAACGGAAAATCCCTTCGGTTTCGTCCATCACATCGGTCAGATCCCAATACGCGGCATACGTTTCAAGCATCGTAAACTCGGGATTGTGCTTGGTATCGATGCCTTCATTACGAAAGACCCGCCCGATCTCGTAGACGCGCTCCATCCCGCCGACGATCAACCGCTTCAAATGCAGCTCTAAAGCGATGCGCAAGTATAAATCAATATTCAACGCATTGTGGTGGGTAATAAACGGCCGCGCAGAAGCACCGCCGGCTTGGTTATGCAATACCGGTGTTTCAACTTCCAAAAACTGATGTTGATCCAGATATTCGCGCACCGCGCTGACGATTTTTGAACGCTTGGTGAACCGGTCAAAAGATTCTGGGTTGGCGATCAAATCTAAATAGCGTTGGCGATAAATTTGTTCCACATTCGTCAAGCCATGGTATTTATCGGGTAACGGCCGCAAAGCTTTCGCCAGGTGCGTGATGTGATTGACCCGTACCGTTAATTCACCGGCGTTGGTCTTCATCATGTCGCCTTTGATCCCAAGAAAATCGCCAAGATCAGCCTTCTTGAAGATCTGATAATTCTCTTCACCAACGACGTCCTTGCGCACATAAAGTTGGATCTTGCCTGAGCGGTCGCGAATATCGGCAAAGCCGACTTTACCCTTGCCGCGCTTGGACATCATCCGTCCAGCGATCGTGACCTCTGTTGGATCCGCCAAAACGGCGTCATGATCCATCGCGTCAAACTGCGCATGTAATTGCGCCGCGAGATGTGAGCGGTCAAAGCGATGTCCAAACGGATCGATCCCTGCTTCACGCAACGCGTCCATTTTTTCACGCCGTGCACGCATTTGATCATTCAATTCTGGTTGCTGTTCATTTGCCACCGATATGTTCCTCCATTCGTAGTGTCATTTTGATAGTGCCCTTATTTTCAGTAAATTGCAATGCCAAACTTACCGCGTATGCGCAGTCGCCATGCGGGCTTCTGTTTCTGCCACGAACTGATCAAAGATCGCATCCACTTCTGCTTCTGTATCCACAGAATTAACGGCATTTTTAGTCCGCGCCGAACGGGGGATCCCTTTAAGGTAATAGGCCGCCAACTGCCGAAACTCGGGCACACCGACTTTTTCGCCTTTTAAGGCCACTAGGCGATGCAATTGCAGCTTAGCCGTGGCCACTTTTTCCCGCGGTGTCGGTTCAGGGATCAACTGACCGCTGCGCAAGTATTCTTCAACTTGGGTCAACAGCCACGGATTGCCTAAAACGCCGCGCCCGATCATCACGGCATCCGCACCGACTTCATCGAGCATTCGCTTGGCATCTTGCGGCGTCTTTACATCACCATTGCCCATGAACGGAATCGTCAAGTGTTGCCGGACTTCCTTGAGGATGTTCCAATCCGCATGCCCGGAATACCCTTGTTTGCGCGTCCGGCCATGCATGGCCAAAGCTGCCGCACCGGCACGCTGAGCTGCCATGGCATTTTCAACGGCGTAGACATGATCTTCATCCCAACCAGTACGCATTTTAACGGTTACCGGTTTATCGACGGCAGCCACCACCGCAGCCACCATTTCATAAACCTTATTCGGGTCGAGCAGCCAATGCGCACCGGCGTCAGTCTTGGTGACTTTTGGTACTGGGCAACCCATATTGATATCAATGATGTCTGCCGCCGTGTTTTCAGCGACGAACTTCGCAGCATTGACTAAAGTTTCTTTAGTGCCGCCAAAAATCTGGATGGACACGGGATGTTCTCGCGGATCCACAAACATCATTTTCAATGTCTTCTTGTTGCCGTACATAATGCCGCGATCAGAGATCATCTCACACACGACCAGCCCTGCACCAAATTCTTTGGCAGTCACGCGAAAACTGGCATTGGTGATCCCAGCCATTGGCGCCACGACGATACGATTAGGGATCGTGACGTTACCGATCTGCCATTGTTGTTCTGTCATTATGCTTCCTCCTGATCGCGTAATTTGATCAATTCTGCTTCACTATACTGATATCGGGCCCCACAAAATTTGCAGACAGCTTCTGCACCATGGTCTTCATCGATCATGGCTTGCAGGTCTTTACGCGCTAAAGTGGCCAGCACTTTGGCAAAGTGGTCTTTTGAACATGTGCAAGCAAAGCGTAATGGCTTGGCAGCCAGCGGCTTGAACCCACTGTCACCCATTCCTAACACCCGCTTGGCGATCGCGGTCGCATCCATACCGGCTTTTAACATTTCTGACACCAGCGGTAATGTTTTGACATTGGTTTCCAATGCGGTGAGCGCAGCATCAGTGGCGCCTGGCAACGCTTGAACCATAAAACCGCCAGCATGGCCGATCGAATTATCCGCGTTGACAAACACGGATAAGCCAATGGCGGCCGGGATCTGCTCAGATTGCGCTAGATAATAGGCAAAATCTTCACCTAACTCGCCAGACACCAACGGCACCTGACCCGTGAACGGTTCACCGCCGCTCAAATACTTGGTCACTGCCAATAGTCCTTTTTTCCCAACAGCGCGCGCCACATCCAGCTTACCTACCAAGTTCAAGGGTAAATTCACATGCGGTTCTTGGATATACCCGCGCACTGTCCCCACTGCGGTACCATCAACCACGATCGCGCCGACTGGGCCATCGCCTTTGATGCGTACCGTCAATAGATCGTCAGCATTTTTCAAGCCAGCCGTTGCCAACAGACTTGCTGCCACCAATGTGCGCCCTAAAGCCGCACTGGCAGCACTATAAGTGTCGTGGCGGCGCTGCGCCTCAGCGACGGTCGCCGTTGCATCGACGGCAAAAACACGGAAAAAACCGTCCGCGCTGACCCCAGTAATCATCTCATCGGCCATTATTCGTCTTCCTTTCGCTTGATGCCGCAATTTAATTCGTTGCGTAAACGCCAACTATCATAACAGAAACCCTAATTTTGCGCAAAAGCGCCCCGGTGCGCGGATAAAAACCAACGGCTCTGCCTGGCCACCGCAATAGGTGGTTAGACAGAGCCATTGGTTTATTCTAGCGCTGAGGCATTGATTGCTTCATCACGTGCCATCCCGCAATGCAGGATACTCAGCTGCAATTGATTCAACTAATCTTGGTCGTCTGGATGATCATCATCCGCAGAATCCGGCTCATGATCATCCGGTTTGGCGGTGGTGTCATCGTCAGCTGCACTTGGCGTCGGCGTCAAAACAGTTTGATCGTCATCGCCAGACTTGCCTTCATCAGCTTGTTTTTCGGCGTCTTTTTGCTCGAGGGCCTTCTTAGATTCTTCGAAGGTCGCCGCCTTTTCGCTCGGGAATGCATCTGCATTCTTTTCAGGCATCTTGCCGGTATTGAAGATCGACAAGATCTCTTTTTCGTTCAAGGTTTCATGTTCGAGCAAGGCCAAAGCGATCGCCTTATGCTGTTCACGATGACTTTCAATGATCGCACGCGCTCTTTGATGCGCTTCATCAATGATATTGCGGACTTCTTCATCGATCGTCGCCGCAGTTTCAGGCGAATACATCACTTGACCATACGCATTCATCGCTGATTGTCCTTCTAAGGCAACCGTCCCCAGACGTTCCGACATCCCATATTGGGTGACCATTGAACGCGCCATTTGCGTTGCTTGTTCAAAGTCATTGGACGCGCCAGTTGCGATCACATGGAAAATGAGTTCTTCAGCAGTACGCCCGCCCATTAACCCGGTCAATTGTTCCATCATGTCTTTTTTGGTCAACATGAACTGATCTTCTTTTGGCAAGGTGATCGCATAACCGCCGGCACGGCCACGCGGAATGATCGTTACTTTCCGCACGACGCGTGAATCGGACAAGACTAGCCCGATCACAGCATGCCCTGCTTCATGATATGCCACGATCTCGCGTTCTTTCTTAGAGATCACACGATCTTTCTTGGCTGGGCCCGCGATGACCCGATCCTCGGCTTCATCGATATCAGAAGCATCGATCTTCGTCTTCGAACGCCGCGCTGCCACTAAGGCCGCTTCGTTCAGTAAGTTTTCGAGATCAGCCCCGACAAAACCAGGGGTCGTCTTGGCTAATTCCTTCAAATCGACATCATCAGCCAATGGCTTATTCTTCGCGTGCACCTTCAAGATCGCTTCACGACCCTTAACGTCTGGTTGACCGACTAAGATCTTCCGGTCAAAACGACCAGGACGCAGCAAGGCAGGATCAAGGACATCCGAACGGTTCGTCGCCGCCATCACGATGACGCCTTCATTACCGGTAAACCCGTCCATTTCAACCAGCAATTGGTTCAAGGTCTGTTCACGTTCATCATGACCGCCGCCCATGCCATTGCCACGCTGCCGGCCAACGGCATCGATTTCATCAATAAAGATGATCGCAGGCGCGTTTTTCTTGGCTTGCTCAAACAAGTCCCGGACACGAGAGGCCCCAACACCGACGAACATCTCGACGAAATCCGAACCGGAAATCGAGAAGAATGGGACCCCGGCTTCGCCAGCAACGGATTTAGCAAGCAACGTTTTACCAGTACCAGGAGGTCCTTCAAGCAGCACCCCAGCTGGGATACGCGCCCCTAAGCCGGAGAATTTACGCGGATCTTTCAAGAACTCGACGACTTCGACCAGTTCTTGTTTTTCTTCTTCAGCCCCGGCAACATCCGAGAAGCGGACCTTGTTGGCCTTCTTGTCGGCTTGTTTAGCCTTAGACTTGCCGAAATTCATCACCCGGCCATTGCCGCCGCCTTGACCCGCTTGGTTCATCATCATGTAGAAGAAAATCAAGATGACAACCATCGGCACGATCGTCAACAGCAATGAGATCCAAGTGCCAGATTGCGATTCCGTCAGCGTATTAGACTTGACGTCATTTTTCTCAGCGGCTTTTTGAATATCCGCGATCGTGGAATCACTATCTGGAATGTATGCAGTGAACTTCTTAGTCGTGCTTGGTGCCGCACTAAACAAGCTCCCTGCACCACTGGAGTCACCAGTGACCTTTTGTGCTTTGCGGTATTCGCCGCTTACCTTATAGACCCCACCAGATGGTTGGATCTCAAAGGACTTCACTTCGTCTTTCTTCAGTTGGCTAATAAACTGACTGGTTTGCAACTCTTGTGTTGCACTTCCGCCACTATCATGCAGATAGTAGGAAAACCCAATCACCAACAGCACAAACAAGATCACATAAGTCAGCGTGCTGCTGAATAGCCCATTTGGCTTTTTATTCATAGATACCTCCAGCGACAATATGCATAGATTCTTGGGGCTTTAGTAGTTATGATACTACATCAGCCCTCATCATGGGCATAAACTTCAGGTTTTAAGACCCCAATATAAGGTAAATTACGGTAGCGCTCTGCATAATCCAACCCGTAACCAACAACAAACTCATTTGGTACCGTCGTCCCTACATAATCTGCATGGACGTCTGCGATGCGGCGTTCAGGTTTATCCATCAAAGTGCAGATCTTGACCGAATTCGCCTGGCGTGTCTTGAATAGCGCCATCAAATAATGCAATGTGCGTCCGGTATCAACAATATCTTCTACGATCAAGACATCCCGGTGCGCGACGCTGGCATCAAGGTCTTTTAAGATCTTAACTTCACCACTCGACTCGGTTTCATTGCCATAACTGGAAACGTCCATGAAATCGATCTCCAAGTAATCGTCAACTTCCCGCACCAAGTCGGTCATGAACATGATCGCGCCTTTTAAAATACAAATCACCAGCGGATTTTTACCCGCATAATCGCGGCGGAGCTCTGCGGCCAAGCGCGTCGTGATGTCATGTATATCTTGTTGTGAATACAAGACCTTTAAGATATCGTTTTCCATTATTGTCCTCACTATCATCGAATCGGTGGTTGCAGTGCCAATACAGCTTGCATTATATCAGTTCGCTGTTCGTGAAACAATTCATGTCCCGGCATTCCTTGGACCCAAAAAATGGTTTGACCGCAGGCTGCCACCAGCGTTTGGGCCCGTTGTGCTTGCGGCACCTTATGATCGATCAACCAGCGTCGCAAAAGCTTGTGATGACCATCAGCCAAGCACACGCGATCGCCTGGCTGCCGCAGCCGCAGCATGATGGCAGCATCGGGAACCAATGCCCATTGCGCCGCCAGGGGCGGCTTTTGGGCAAACACACCGATCTGCGTCCCATTTGGCAGGGCCTGCCACGTCCCTAAGCGCAACCGCACCGGGGTGATGGCTTTTGCGCTCGGCGCCTGACTGCCATGCGCTTGCCATTGCAGCGTATGATAGTTCACGATCAATTGCCCGCCAGCAACACTGAAAACTTTATGGCCTGCCCCAGTTTGCCAAGCGGCCAGCAGCGCATCCACGACCGCAGCTGTTGCTTGCACTTGCCATTGCGTCAAGATCGTTTCCAGCACCAAGCGCTGTACCGTTTGCGGCTGTGCCGCAATCGCTGACCAATGTGCTTGAGTGCCTGTGACGCAGGCTGCAACCAATTGTGCCAATGCCGGCTGCGCTAAACTAAGCAGTCCTTGCAAGCCTTGACTGAAGCGTGCGGTATGCGCCAACACCTGTGGATTCAATGTTTTCAACACCGGTGTCACTTGCTGGCGAATGCGATTGCGGCTCATGGCCATGTCTTGGTTCGTGGCGTCTTCGGCAAACGGGATCTGGTGTTGCTGGGCATAAGCATATAACGTTTTTTTGCTGATACCCAGCAACGGCCGCAACACCTGCAAGTCAGCTTGCGGCCGCTGGGCGGTCATTCCGGCCATTTTCATCACATTGCCAGAGCGAGCCAGCTGCCACAAAATGGTTTCTAACTGATCATCGGCATGATGCGCCACCACTAAGTATGCGGCATGATGCAAATGCGCGGCTTTAACGAGAAAGTCATAGCGCGCCGTACGGGCAGCCGCTTCGATCCCGCTTTGCGGATGGGCTGCTTGCGGCCATTGGCCTAAGACACTGACCGCCCCTAAGCGGGTGGCATAATCTGCAACGAGCTGTGCTTCGGCCGCACTTTGCGGCCGCAATTGATGATCAAATTGCGCCGCGATCACCGGATGTGTCGTTTGGGCTAACAATGTCAACAACACCATTGAATCCACGCCACCGGAAACCCCAATGACTAACGGTGCTTGTGGGGGTAATGCAAAAGGTGCCAGCAACGCTTCACCAGATAACATGAGTTTCCTCGCTTTCGTGACGTGAATTAACTCTACCATCCCCACCAGCGCTTGGCGTGGGACTAAAGTCTGAATTATGACGTCTTGTCGTCTTGTTGACCTATTTTAACCAAGTTGATTTATCGCGGCTTTCCCGGCCAACCGGCACACACAAATGCCGGTGTCCAACGATCCTCAAACGGATCGTCAAACACCGGCATGATTGCGGCTAAGCGAAGCACTGCGCCCACTTGATATGGTGACGCTGATCAGCTCCGCCGACCGCCACGGCCCCCGCGCTTGCCTTCGGTATTGCGCCGCAGGCTGCTCAACCGATCTTCGCTTTCTTTCAAAAAGCCTGACATCATTGAATCAAAGTCGCTTTTATCAGCCGGCTGTTTGTGACTGGTTGCATGTGCGACCGGCCGACTATTGCTGTGATTGTTATCATGGTGCGGCTTTTGAAAATGCGGTTGCGCAGGCCCACCATGTCCGTGTTGCGCATGTTCTCCTTGCGGTTGATCTTGAGCTTTGCGGATCGATAAGCCGATCTTACCATCTTTGATCTGCATGACCTTGACCGTCACGGTGTCTCCCACACTCAAGACATCATGAATATCTTTAACATAGCTGTCTGATATTTCACTAATATGCACCAATCCGGTCTTGCTTTCTCCCAGATCAACAAAGGCGCCAAAATTCGTGATTCCGGTGACCTTGCCAGAAACCTTCGCGCCAACTTCAACTGCCATATAAAAAGTAGTCCTCCTACGTAAAATTGTGTCTCTTAGTATACCATGCAAGCTCCCAACTGCAAGCGCGCGCTTAGTTGCTCGGCGTTGGCGTCGTCAGCTTAGAAGCAGTTCCTGGCAACTCAAAGATCACCTCACCAGATTTTGAAACCAAATACTTTTGCCGCACAAGCTTAGCTAAATAATCTGAATCACGCAATTGATCAACTTGGATCTTCAAATCACTCTTTTTCGCTTTGACTTGGCGTAATTCCGTGCGCGCAGTCGCTACTGACTGGTCGCTTTTACCAATTGCGGCATGGACCCGATACAGCTGCCAACCACCGATGATCAAGATCACCGCTAATAAACCCAACAGCCAGTGTAAACGCCGGCGATGAAGTGGATTCATTTGTGGCTTGCTTAAGCGCATTGCTTTAAAGTCACGTTTGCTTTTTGACTGCTGCATCGTTTTCCCACCTTTCGTCATTACTCTTCAGTATACCAAAGTATCCGCTTACGGGTGTAGCTTGTTTTAGTAATTTTCCTTGTAAGTCTCGCTGACCACACGATACATTTCACCAGCGTCTTGTTTCTTGGTCGACTCGACCAAAGCATCAACTTTCACGGTCAGGGTTTTGTTACCAAATGCGATCACTAAAATATCGCCCACACTGACATCGCTGCTCGACTTAGCGAGCTTATCGTTGATGGTGATCCGCCCTTTGTCGGCGATCTCCTTGGCGACTGACCGCCGTTTGATGATTCGAGAAACTTTAAGAAACTTGTCTAAACGCATATCTTCCTCCTTGGTCACTTAAGACCGTGCCTGGATGGCTTTCAAAAATCGTCGGCCCAATGGCAATGCCAAGACCTCACGAATGGTAAATAACCGCAGCTTAGTCGCGGCTGTGATAAACAACCCAACGCCGAACACGACTCCGGCAGCGGCTTGACCAACAGCTGTCAAGCGGCTGTCAAGCGGCAACAGCAATTCGCTGCCAAACACCCCAGCAACCATGATCACAGTCGTTAAGCCCAGCTTCGATAAAAAATACCTCTGATTCAATTCACGCCGGATCATTACTGGTACTTGCAGCGCCAATAACAAGGTGATCACGCCCAATGCCAAGATCGTACTGGCACTAGCCCCTGCCGTGCCATATTGCGCAGTCAGCCATTGGTTCGTGGCCAACTTGACGACAAAGCCGACCACTAACGACCAAGTCATTTTGCGATAACGATCCAGGCTTTGCAAGATCGCATTGTAAGCATTGATCATCGCAACAAAAACGATACTTAACACATTCACCTGCAACGCAAACTGCCCAGCGACATCGCCGAACAAGAGCCAATTGACTGCCGGCATCAAGACGATCAGTCCAGCGCTCGCCGCTGCGGCAAAGGCTAAATTGAAGCGCAACAGCTGCCCGGCGGTTTGCACAAAACGCCGATCTTGGTGGCGTGCATAGGCAGTCGTCAAACTGGGCAATAATGTTGCTGACAATGACGTGGCCACGACTAACCCCAACTGCACAAGCGGCTGACCCCGATCATAGATCCCTTTGAGCTGTTTGGCGGCCACCATTTCCACCCCGCTGGCAGTAAGCCCGCGCGTTACGGTAAAGCTGTCGATCAACTGCAAGACGATCAACAATGCTGCAAACAAGGCGATCGACCCGCCTTCACGTACAAAACGCCCTAATAAGCGCTGATACGCGGCCAGGCCGGGAAATGTAAAACGCAGCTGGCGGAAGCGGCGCTGATATGCCGGCCACAAGGTCAACGTGGCCGCGATCCCGCCAAAAAATGCCCCACTCATGGCAATGGCGCCCATTTGATAGACACTCCAATGGGCTTTAGTCGCAAAATAAGCTGCCAACAAGATCACCGCTACCCGCACCAGTTGTTCAACAACTTGGCTGACTGCGGTTTTGCTCATATCAAAGGTCCCTTGAAAATACCCGCGACCCGTCGCTAAGATCGGCATCGTCAAGAACATAAAAGCAACGGTTTGAATCAAGCTTGTCAATTCTGGATCTGCCATCAAAGTCGCTAATGGTCGGGCAAACACACTCAAGCCGATAAACATCGCCCAAGACAGCCAAGTGAGTAACACCAATGCCTGATGGGCGATCTCCGCTTGAGCATTGGGCACGCGTGCTTCTGCCACCAGCTTCGAAATAAACACGGGAAACCCAGATAGCGCGAAGGTCATTCCGATGCCATAAATAGGGTAAACTTGCTGATAAACGTAAAACCCTGTGTCGCCAACTAAGTTTTGAAAAGGAACGCGGTACACCGCACTCAAGACTTTGGCGATCAAAGCCGCCAAACTCAGCGTCCACGCCCCTTTCATCAAGTGCTTCATTTGCGGATTTTGCATATCAGACCTCAACGGGGCGATCAGGTTTGGTCGTCACCAAAGGGACCAAGGCCGCCAAAAACGTTTGTAATTCGCGCAACCAGTCGGCGCTAGCCATCGTCTTAGGGACCAATAAGGTGACCCGCATCTTAGTGGTTTCTGTTGCCACGCGTGCTTTGAGCGTGGTGTGTTGCAGCGCTTGAAACAGCGCTTCACCTTTGACTCGCCCCGTCGTCTGCGGACTTAAGATCACTTGGATCGCCCCATCGCGCCGCGTGATCTTTTCTACCAATGCCGCATCAGCGTACCGCTTCAATGCCGTGATGGCCAATAAATCGACCACTGGTTGGGGATAGTCGCCGAAGCGATCGATCAAATCAGCTTGGATCTCTTCTAATTGATCCGCACTGTCGGCTTCACGCAGGCGCTTGTAGAGCTCGATTTTTTGGCGTGAATCCGCGACATAGCTATCCGGCAAGTAGGCTTCTAAATCAAGATCCACTTCGGTATCCAACTTTGGTTGCGCTTGTTGGCCGCGTTTAGCCGCGACTGCTTCATTAAGCATTTGGGTGTACAGATCATACCCGACAGAATCAATGAACCCATGTTGTTGCGACCCCAACAAGTTGCCTGCACCACGGATCGACAAATCGCGCATGGCGATTTTAAAGCCGCTGCCTAAGGCGGTAAAGTCACGGATCGCTTGCAGCCGTTTTTCGGCTTCTTCGCTGAGCACCTTATCCGGTTGATACATAAAATACGCATACGCGACTCGGCTAGAGCGGCCGATGCGTCCGCGCAACTGATACAACTGAGACAGCCCATAATGATCAGCATGTTCAATGATCAAAGTGTTGACATTCGGCATATCCACGCCGGTTTCGATGATCGTAGTCGTCACAAGCACGTCGTAAGCCCCGTGCAAAAAGTCATAGATCACACTTTCTAATTGAGTCTCCGTCATTTGCCCATGGGCATACGCCACTGTTGCTTGCGGCACTAATGCTTCGATTTGATTGACCGTGTGTTCGATGTCTTCCACCCGGTTATGCAGGTAAAAGACTTGCCCGCCACGTTCTAATTCGCGTTCGATCGCGCTGCGGATCGTCCCGCCATTTTGCTCCATCACAAAAGTCTGGATCGGATAACGGTTCGTCGGCGGCGTCTCGATAACACTCAAATCGCGTACCCCCAGCATCGACATATTCAACGTCCGCGGGATCGGGGTGGCTGTCAGCGTCAACACATCAACGTTTTTACGCAATTCTTTCAAGCGTTCCTTGTGCTTCACCCCAAAGCGCTGTTCCTCATCGACGATCAACAATCCCAAATCGTGATAAACCACATCTTTGGATAAAAGGCGGTGCGTCCCCACGACGATATCCACCTCACCAGACTTTAAGGCTTTCAAAGTGGCATTGACTTGTGCACGCGTTCGAAACCGCGACAACATCGCGATATTCACCGGGAAGTCAGCGAAGCGATCCATCATCGTGTCATAATGCTGCTGGGCCAAGATCGTTGTTGGCACCAATAAGGCCACTTGCTTGCCGTTTTCCACTGCTTTAAAGGCTGCCCGCAAGGCCACTTCGGTTTTACCAAAACCAACATCTCCCACTAACAGGCGATCCATTGGCCGTTTTTTCTCCATATCTTGTTTGATCTCTTTGATCGAACGCAACTGGTCGGCAGTTTCCGGATAAGCAAATTCCGCTTCAAATTGTCGTTGCAGATCATCATCCGGCCCAAAGGCAAACCCTGGCTCAGCTTCTCGTGCCGCATATAAACGGATCAGATCATCAGCGATGTCTTCGATCTTAGCGGCGACGCGCTTTTTGGTTTTTTGCCACTCGCTGCCACCGAGTTTATTGATTTTTGGGCGTTTGCCATCAGCGGCGACATATTTTTGGACTAAATTCAATTGGCTAACGGGGATAAACAGTTTATCGCCTTTTTGGTAAACGATCGTCATATAGTCTTTGTGCATCCCATCGACTTCCAGGGTCTGCAGGCCAACATATTGCCCGATCCCGTGATTGACATGCACCACATAATCGCCAGGGGTCAATTCCGTATAGCTGCGCAGGCGCTCCGCATTCGCCAAGGTTTGGTGACGCGCTTTGCGGTGGGCTTTGGCGTTGAACAGTTCGTGGGCGGTGACGACGACCAAATGCAGATCCGGTAGTTCAAACCCATTTTGTAAGTTGCCGACTACCAATTGTTGAGTTTGCAACAGCAGTGCATCCGCTTCGCTGATCACAGTTTGCACCTCAAAGTCACGAAGATTTTCGGCTAGTTTCGTCACCCGTCCTGATTCGGGCACCAAATAAACCACGGTCATGTGCTGCTTGCGCCAGCGATCAGCTTCTGTTTTAAGCAGCGGCATTTGACTGAAAAACTGCTGGATATTGCGGCTCGTCACATTCGTCAAGCTCGTCAAACGGACCTGCCCCATACCTTTTTGAAATAAGCTCAAGTACAAATGGGTACCCGTATCTGCCCGCACCAAAGCCGGCAAGGTCGGATTCGGCAGTTCGCCTAACACCCGCCCGCCTTCTTGCAAGCTGGCATACCAATCCAGCGTTTCTTGCACCAAACTCACGTCACTATCTAATAATCGCGTATAATCATCTAAGACCAATACCGCATCAAGACGCGCATAATCCCGCAAGCGAGCCGCTTGCGGGTATAACGCGTCCATATATAATGCCAGTTGCGGGACCACTTCACCAGCTTGCAACTGTGCTGCCGTCGCCAATAGTCCCTCGGTCAATGCCTTTTTAAGCGGCTTGGACTTGCTTTGGCGCTTAGCTGCTTCACCAGCTGCCAATAACCGCTGACCGGCTGCTTGCAAGGTTGCTTTAGTCGCGATCAGATCTGTAGCTGGCGGAATATCAACGGCATTCAATTGTCGAATGCTGCGTTGTGTGCGCATATCAAACCGGCGGATCGAATCGATTTCAGTATCAAAAAGTTCGATCCGCACAGGGTCATCTGCATTCAATGGGTAAACATCGATGATCCCGCCACGCACCGCAAACTGCCCAGGCGCGCCGACTAAGCTGTCTCGTTGATAGCCGCTATCAACAAGCTGCTGAGTCAATGTTGGCAATTCGACGGTACTATCCATGCCCAAATGGATCGAAGCCGCTTGCCAAGTGGTCACTGGCGGCAAGAGCCGCTTATAACCGGCAAGGCTGGTAACGACGATCCCAGGCTGGCCGGAAACCAGCCAATTCAAGGTGTTGATCCGCGTATTTTTCGTATCTGGGGATGACACTGCGACTTCAGCAGCCAGCACGTCTTCGACTGGAAAAGACCAGACGTGCTCAGCGCCTACGAGATCCGTCAGATCAGCGACGAGTTCCTCAGCATGATAGCGATTGTTTTCGATCACGATCAATTGCCGCTGCAATCGCCGCAAAGCCGTCGCCAGCATCAAGGTTTTGGCGCTGCCATCCAAACCGGTGACCAAATGCTGGCCAGCGGTCAATTGCGGCCATAATTTTTCAAGTTGCGGCTCTTGACCAAAAAGATCGATCAGATCCATGCTGTCACCTCCAATAATTTAATCTTTCTATATTAATTGTACTGATTCATCAATTGGCCAAAACTCATGCCGTGGATCCAGTCGATCAAGGCGTCTTGGGCTTTGTCGATACCGTTGGCGATCGCAATTTGGTCATCTGCCGTGAATGGTGTCAAGACCCAGTCCACGACTTTTTGCTTGGCGGGATGTTGGATACCGATCTTGGCACGTTGAAATTCTGCCGTACCAAGAACGTTGATGATCGATTTGATCCCGTTATGGCCGCCGGCTGAACCTTTTGGCCGCAACCGCAACCGGCCCATCGCCATGTCCATATCATCTTGGATCACCATGATCTCATCTTGTTCAAACCGATAAAATGCCTTGAGCTGTCCCACAGCCCGACCGGAATCGTTCATGAAGGTCAATGGTTTGACCAGCATCACTTTTTCCCCATCGACTAGCCCGGTGCCGGTCAACGCATCAAATTCATGTTTGGTCAAGGTGATATCTAAGCGCTTAGCCAAGGCATCGATGGTCATAAAGCCAATATTATGTTTCGTCTTCGCATACTTGCTGCCTGGATTGCCCAGGCCTACGATCATTTTCAAGATTTGCCTCCATTAGCAAAACGGATTTTCTACGCAAAAAAGCCGGAAAGTTGCCTTTCCCGACATACCCTCAAAGTATACCATATCCACTATCTGCCTGTGCTAAAGGCACAGTTTGCCGGTGCTGATTGTAACAGCCTGAAACGCCGCAAACACGTTGTGAAAATCGCTACATGAAACCGATTACTCCTAATCGCCGTCCGTCTTCATATCTTTCACAAAACGCCGCAACCACACGGACACCACGAATTGTAAGATTCATATTAGAAATGAAAAAATATGGTGAAAATGCGTGCACACAAGAATAGTTGTGCTATACTAACAGACGAATTGCATAATTGCAAATAAGAAAGGATGATATCACTGTGGCAAACGCTCAATCAGATCACCAAAAAGTAATTCTTGTTGGTGACGGCGCCGTTGGTTCCAGTTACGCCTACGCAATGGTTTTGCAAGGCATCGCTCAAGAAATCGGGATCGTTGACATTTTTAAGGATAAGACAAAGGGGGATGCGATCGATTTAAGCAACGCATTACCTTTCACTTCTCCTAAGACGATCTACTCCGCTGAATACAGCGACGCTAAGGATGCTGACTTAGTTGTCATCACCGCTGGCGCCCCACAAAAGCCTGGCGAGACCCGTCTTGACCTCGTCAATAAAAACCTGAAGATCTTGAAGTCCATCGTTGACCCGATCGTTGAATCTGGTTTCAACGGGATCTTCTTGGTCGCTGCTAACCCAGTTGACATCTTGACCTACGCCACTTGGAAGCTTTCCGGCTTCCCTAAGAACCGCGTTGTCGGTTCCGGTACTTCTTTGGATACCGCTCGCTTCCGTCAATCCATCGCTGAGATGGTTGGCGTTGACGCGCGTTCCGTCCATGCTTATATCATGGGTGAACACGGTGATACCGAATTCCCAGTATGGTCCCACGCCAACATCGGTGGTATCAAGATCTCCGAATGGGTCAAGGATCACCCAGAAATCGATGAAAGCAAGTTAGTTGACATGTTCGAAAACGTGCGTGACGCTGCTTACGAAATCATCAAGCTCAAGGGTGCGACCTTCTACGGGATCGCAACTGCATTGGCACGGATCTCCAAAGCGATCTTGGACGACGAAAATGCCGTATTGCCATTGTCTGTCTACATGGAAGGCCAATACGGTCAAAACGACATCTACATTGGCAGCCCTGCCGTGATCAACCGCAACGGTATCCAATCCATTCTTGAAATCCCGTTGACTGACCATGAACAAGAATCCATGGACAAGTCTGCTAAGCAACTCAAGAAGATCATCGACGACGCCTTTGCTAAGGCTGACATCGAAACCCGCCAGTAAACTTAACGCGGATAACACCGACTCGCATGCGAGCCGGTGTTTTTTTTTTGCCGCTGAAAACTTTTGGTCCCTAAGCGAATATGGTATGATGTTCAAAGATTAGAGAATTTTAATTTTATCAAAACGTTTTCATGAACGATGGAGGTTTGGGATGCTGATTAAGTCGCTGGTTCTCAAAAAGGAATTTTTGACCACTGTAAAAGAAACGGACACTTTAGCGGAAGCATTACAGGTGCTGGAAGACACTGGATTTCGTTGTGTCCCGATCCTTGACGAAAGCGGCCAGATCTTCCGCGGGAATATTTACAAGATGCACCTTTATCGGCACAAATCACAAGGCGGCGATATGAATCTGCCGGTCACTTATCTGCTTAAGAACGCGACCAAGACAATCCCGATCAATGCCCCGTTTTTCAAGGTCTTTTTCAACATTAAAGACCTCCCGTACATTGCCGTTTTAGACGAGAACGCAAATTTCTTTGGGATCTTGACCCATACCGCTTTGTTGGCAATGTTGTCTGAGTCTTGGCATATCGACGTAGGCTCTTACGTCTTGACGGTGATGTCGATCAGCGGTCCCAACGGCCGCGGTGATTTGGCGGCTATGAGCAAGATCTTAGCCCGCTATACAGACTTGGCCAGCGCCATCACCTTAGATGCTAAGGGCACTGAAAATGTGCGCCGGACCTTGTTCACCTTGCCAGCTGGAACCAGCGAAACCACGTTGAACACGGTGGTAGCCAAGCTTGAAAAGAAAGGCTACCGCGTGGTGGAAATCGATGATCTGCAATCTGGCCAGCCACTGCGCAGTGACGAATTTTAGCCACAAAAAAAGACCGCTTAAACGGTCTTTTTTTGTGGCACTCATTGGATCAAGCGCTGAAAATGCAAAGCGCGATCTAACCCAGCCATGATCGGCGCCGTAATGGTCATGATCAAGGCTTCAGAAAGCATCAAGCTCGCATAGATCCCCCAAAAAGCCGCTCCCATCGCCAAATGACTGGTCCAAACGATCTCAACGGCGATCAGCGCCATGGTCACGGTCATGACCACGATGTTAAATAATAATCGTTGCCACAACGCCTTAAATCGCGGCGCCAGCCAAGCCACTAACAACAACCCCAGCAAGCTTTGCCCGCCACCAAAAACCACATCGATCCAGCCCATCGAGCTGAATAGGGCGTTGAAGATCACCACACCGATCACGACTCCGAGCACATACTTGCGACTAAAGACCACTAAATGGTTCAAGCCTTCTGAAACACGAAATTGGATCGCCCCGCTGGCAAGATTAAACACCCCAGGGACGACTGATAAAACAACGTATAACGCGGCGATCAAGGCACTGACGACCAACGTCTTAGTACGTGATGATTGCATAAGTTTTCCTCCTAGTTTTTTTACGTGGGCGGATTTTCGAACCACGACGCTTTTCATTCTAACACAAAAAGCAGCTAGGAAAATTCCTAACTGCTCACTGCCTTGATCCCTAACGACACCGCCAACGCGCCGTCGACTGCGACCATCTTCGCGCGGTCAAGCGTCGCGACTTTATCGCGCAGGCGTTGTTTATCAATCGTGCGGATCTGCTCTAATAACACGACTGAATCCCGCTCAACGCCATCATGGCCATGTTTGAGGCCTACATGTGTCGGCATCTTGGGCTTATCGATCCGCGACGTAATCGCCGCGACGATCACGGTCGGACTATAATGATTGCCGACGTTATTTTGAATGATCAAAACGGGTCGCATCCCGCCTTGTTCCGATCCCACCACAGGAGAGAGATCGGCGAAGAAAATATCGCCACGCTTAACGACCAGATCCATGCTTCACCCCTAACAACGGCTTAACGGATATGGTCATAAGCCTCACTCTCACAAGCGATAAATTCATGGCAGATCTCGGTATTCAACGCTGCCATCTCCTGATAGCCATTGACCAAACTAGCTACTTCTACTTCTTTATGCGCCAAATAGTCAGTCAATACGTCATCGATCAAGTCGCTTGGGTCCGTTATGCACGTCTTACAATAGTTATCGAGTTTGTGTCGCAGCCCTTCAGTCATGCTTACTTTTAAGAACTCCGCTTGTACCATTTTGTGCCCTCCTGTGGGTTTTATTCACCCTACATCCTACCACAGGAGGCCAAAATTACAACCGTGAAATCGAGCGCCGCACAACGCGTTGCGTCAAGTTGCAGGCAATTTCGTAATGGATCGTTGACGCGTAATCAGCCACATCTTGCAAGGTAATGGTGGCCGCCTTGCTGGTTCCCACTAAAACGACTGGGGTGCCAAATGGATACTCATGGGGCAAGCGGATCATAAACTGGTCCATGCATACGCGCCCGACGATCTCACAGCGCTGGCCATCGACTAATACCGAAAATCCTTGCATCCGGCGCAGCCAACCATCCGCATAGCCCATCGGCACTGTACCGATCCACTCATCTTGCTGAGCGTGATACGTCGCCCCATAAGACACGGCATCGCCAGCGTGAATCTGCTTGGCAAACACGATTTGCGATACCAGCGAAAGTGCAGGCTTTAACGGATATGGTTCCGGCAGCGCCCGGCCAGAAGGGTTCAACCCATACATAGCCACGCCAAAACGGATCATATCACTAGCCGTTTTTTGATGCCACAAACTCGTCGCAGAATTGGCGACGTGTACGAAGCGCGGGCGCTTCGGCAAGGCTTGCAGCATGGTATTGAAGCGGGCACTTTGCTGATCAAAATATTGCGTGTCCGCTTCATCAGCGGTGGCAAAATGGGTAAATAAGCCTTCTACCAGCAAATGAGGCGCCGCATCAGCAAAGGCCGCCGCTTTTGCGATCGCTTGCGGCTGGCGAAAGCCGATGCGGCCCATACCAGAATCTACCGCAAGATGCACTTTCAATACCGGGGTATCCGCTTTGGCCAATAATGGTTCTGCGGCTTTTAACCATGCTTCGTCACCCACTGGTACCGATATATCATGAACCGCGGCCAACGGTGCCAATTCTGGCGCCACGATCCCTAATACCAAAATTGGTTCCGTGAAATGCGCCTGCCGTAAAGCCAACGCTTCTTCTAAAACGGCCACACAAAAGCCGCTGACTTTCGCCAAATGCGCAATGCGCGCCACCCGCAACAGCCCATGACCATAAGCATCTGCTTTGACCACTGCAAAGATCCGCGTGTGCGGGGCTAATCGTTGTGCCTGTTGAATATTCTCAAAAATCGCCTGTTCATTGACCAAGACTTGCGTCGGCCGTAGATCCGCCGTCACCATTGTCATGGGGCCACCTCCAAAATCACTTCTGTCATCACGAGCTCATCAGTATGCGAAATCGAAACGAAGGCTTTGCCCGCATAAGGGTGCTTGGTGATCTCAGGGCGGCCATTGGCGTCGTTTAGACACTCCACATCATGCAGCTGGACCGGGCCTAAGCCGGTACCATATGCTTTGCCATATGCTTCTTTCAATGAAAAACGCCCAGCTAAAAATTCCAGCGCCCGTTTGTCACCCAGTTGGGTGAACACCGCTAATTCGTTTTCAGTCAGGATCTTTGTTGCAAAATGGGGATTGCGCGACTGTGCCGCATGGATGCGTGCCAATACGGTAATATCGACCCCGAGCCCGTAGATCATCAAGTTTCACCTCTCTGTTTCACATTCTACCATTATAGCGCCAATTTTCCTCATCAGAAGCTTTTGCAACATGAAAACTACTCATAATTCCATGAAACAACTGCGACTTAAACACAAAAAAAGTACGCAGACCGATACGGTTTGCGTACTTCTTACTCGCGATCAGTTAGTCATGTGACTTGCTGAAATTGCGCTTGCCAGCGCGTTCGCTGCTGCGCTTGCCATCACGACGGTTGCGATCATATGGGCGCTTGCCGCCTTCACGATGACCTTGATAGCCGCGATGATCGGAGTTGCTGCGATGGCCGCCTTTGTAGCCGCCCTTATAGCCGCCGCGACCACCACCATGGCCGCCACGATTAGGTAATGGCCGTTCTGGTGTGATCTTAACTGGAACACTCGATGCATCATCAGGAGAAACGGCTTTGAGATAAGCCGAAACCAGCTGTAATGGAGTGTATTCTTCCAACAGGCTTTCTGCCATTGGTTCGTACTTTTCAAAATCGTCCCCAGCAACTTGTTCTTTGATGTTTTGCAAACCGGTTGAGATCTGGCCTAAAAAGGCTTCTTCTGCTGTTGGCGGCTGCAATGGCATCATCCGCTTCTTAGTCAGATCTTCGATCGTCCGCAGATAACCCATTTCATTCGGTACAACGAAAGTCACAGACACGCCGGATTTCCCGGCCCGGCCAGTCCGGCCGATACGATGCACGTATGAGTCTGGGTCTTGAGGAATATCATAGTTGTAAACATGCGTCACATCATTGATATCCAACCCACGGGCAGCCACGTCAGTTGCGACTAAAAAGTCAAGCTCGCCTGACTTGAATTGGCGCAACACGCTCATCCGCTTTTGTTGCGTCAAATCACCGTGAATGCCTTCTGCCTTGTAGCCGCGAGCCTTCAAACCACGGGTCAATTCATCCACGCGGCGCTTGGTCCGACCAAAGATCAAAGCCAATTCTGGGGCTTGGACATCAAACAAGCGCGTCATGATGTCAAACTTTTCAAAGTCCTTGGAACGGACATAATACTGATCGACCGTGTCCGCGGTCAATTCTTTAGACTTGATCTGAACGGTGATCGGATCGTGCATGAACGTCTTGGTCAAACGCATGATCGGTGCCGGCATCGTGGCTGAGAATAGCAGCGTCTGACGAGAATCTGGCGCTGTTTTAACGATGTTTTCAATGTCATCGATAAAGCCCATATCCAACATTTCATCGGCTTCATCCAATACTAATGTTTTCAAACCGCCCAGCTTCAAGGTGTGACGGTTAATGTGGTCCAACAAGCGCCCTGGAGTGCCCACCACGATTTGTGGGTGATCAGCCAATTGCTTGATCTGGCGGCGAATATCCGCACCACCGTAAACTGCGGTGACTTTAACTTTTTTATCGCGGCCCAATTTATATAATTCTTCTTGAGTCTGCACTGCTAATTCCCGCGTTGGCGAAATGACCAGCGTCTGCACGTCGCGGTCAGCTTTGTCGATCGCTTGCAATACGGGTAAACCAAACGCAGCCGTCTTACCAGTACCAGTTTGCGCTTGGCCGATGACGTCTTTACCTTGTAAGGCCAGCGGAATCGTTTCTGATTGAATCGGAGTTGCCTCTTCAAATCCCGCACGGGTGATAGCCTTCAGTAAATCGTGATCTAAACCTAGTTCTTTAAACTTCAAATGGTTTCCTCCTTGGATTGTGTAACACCCGATCTACAAAACAAGTGGATTCCCTAAGTCTGCCTTGTAAATCTCGTTTACGTGGCTGTTTTTCTGAAAACAGCATCTTAAACATAGTAACACGCTTGTCAATAGAAAACAATTGATTCAAGCAAATAATCCGGTCCAGCGGCACTTGCCTCACCAGTATCTGCTCTGGCTACTACCGCCTAAGCCTGATATGGCGGGCTTTTACCACCGAGATTTTCTATTTCAAAAAAAGGGACCAAGACCGCTTTGCCTAGACGTGTTCTACTAAGCCGCGGGCATGACACAAACGCCTTGGAACCACGATTCTAACAACGAATCGTGACGCCAAGGCGCTTGTGTCATGGGCTAAAACCGCTTTGGGGTTTAGCCTATTATTCCGCAGTGCTAATCAGAATCACCATCTAACAACGCCTGCAACACATTTTCTAAATGCAACCCATGGCTGGCCTTTAAGACAACCATATCTTGATAGGACACATCTGCTTGCAATGCATTGATCAACGCCTGTTGCTGACCCTTAGGAAAATAATGCACCGCTGCTGCCGGATATTTTGCCGCCAACGTATCAGCCAATGAGCTGATCTCATCGCCATACAGATAAACTTCTGGGATCCGAGTGGGATCTAGCGCTGTTGCGACACTGGCGTGCAACTCAGCACTAGCAGCCCCTAACTCCAACATATCACCTAACACCGCGATGCGCCGGCCGGAACATGGGAATTCAGCAAAATCATGCAATACAGCCTTCATCGCGGTCGGATTGGCATTGTAAACATCACTTAAAATTGCTTCGCCAGCATCTCCGGTCAACCATTGCGTCCGGTTTGCAGTGATCTGAAAGTCAGCCAATGCATGTTGGATCGCTTCAGGCTTCACATGAAAGCGCCGACCAACCAAAATCGCAGCCAACGCATTGGTCACATTGTATTCGCCCATTACCGGAATCGAAAAATGCAGATCTGGCCAGCGGGACAAGTCAAACTCTGTATGGTCTTCAAACGCCTGGATATGACGTGCATACAAGTTATTTTCCGGATCCAAGCCAAACGTCTTTTGGTCTTGCGTCACGGCAGTCGCGCGTTGGCGCAAAAGCGGTTCATCCCCGTTATAAACGAATAGCCCATCTTCTTTGAGCCCAGAGACGATTTCCATCTTCGCATCGGCGATCTTATCACGCGTCTTGAAAAATTCGATATGTGCCTCGCCGATCATGGTGATCACGACCACGTCAGGTTCGGCTAAATGACTCAACGCCGTTAACTGGCCTGGGCGATCCATCCCCATTTCAACCACTAACACTTCAGTATTGGTGTCCATGCTCAAAATCGTAAATGGAACACCGATTTCATTATTGAAGTTTTCTGGCGTCTTGACGACGTGATATTGGGTTGCCAACACCGCGGCAGCCATATCCTTAGTGGTCGTCTTCCCATTGCTGCCTGTGATCGCAACCACTTTCGGATTGACCTTCATCATCAGATAATATTGTGCCAGCTTTTGTAAGGCCTGCAGCGGATCATCGACAACCAGTTGCGGTATGGCCGTCGCAATCGGCGCTTTGGCTGCGGCGATAAAAGTCGCCGCTGCACCATGTTCTGCCGCCGCAGCCAAAAATTCATGGCCATCACGTTCGCCTTGCAGCGGGACGAACAAATCGCCAGGATGTAATTGACGGCTGTCAAATGCCACCCCAGTGATCGTCGGACAATCCGCTTCTGCCAAGGGGCAATCGCTGCCGACCACGCGAGCGACCTCAGATAATTTCATTTTCATGGGTGTATTGTACTCCTATTCGTTGCAGTTCAGCGTCACTATTGTAGCGCAGACGACCGCCTGCGACCACTCATTTTAACTTCAACTGCCAAGCATCAGCCTTACGGTCCAACACCAGCTCGCCAAATTGCGCCGCCCCATCCAGATCCAAAGGCTGATCAGGCACGTAGCGATCTGTCAGCGTCAACAACGGGATGCGGACTTGATCGCGGCTGAAGACCCCCCCACCAAAATCAAATAAGACCCCGTCTTCCAAGTTGGGGAACAACCCTGATAACGTCGTTTCACCCACCGGTTGAAAATGCTGCTGCCGCAACCGCAACCAAAACGGCTGGTCATTAGCTGCCCAACGTAAATGCTTCACGATCGCGGCGGCCAGCGTTTTGCTGAAGAACGTCACTTGACGACAATACATCGTCACCATATCGTTGCGCAACGGTAAAAACACCAAATTGTTTTGTAGCTTATAATAAAATGGTGGTTGAATATGTGTCTTAGCATGCCCAAGATACAATAACTCGGCGATCTCCGTTGGCATCAACTCACGCAAATAGGTGCCGTGCTTGTAATCAAGCCACGACCGGTCACGGGCGTCTTTGCTCCGCAAAAAATCGGCCACCGCCGCCTCGCCGCTGATCTCATTGAAACCAGTATGCGGATCGATGAACTCATCTTCATCGATCGGCGGCAGCAAAAGCAAATGCCGCAAAGGCGTCGGGGTCGCACTTAACACGTCGCTAGCCGAGATCCCTGCGGTCAAAAACATGTGGGCCAAGGGCTCGTAGTGAACATAGATAACTGAATTACGCACGGCTGACCTCCTTGATATCAAGCTGATTATACTGCTTTTTACCCACTTCCGCCTCGTTGTCAGGTATCAATTCTGTTACAAGTGTTGCATCATTGCTCAAATTCGAAAGGAGCCGCTTATGTTCACCTGGCCATTAACCTTACCTGTCCCGATCACGCTGACGATTCCAAACACTGCACCGTTGCCAGCGACTTATTGGCAGCTGGCCGCAGGTCGCTGGCCGCATGCTTATTGGCTGCCGACCAACGAACCTACCAGTGACGGCTTAGATGGTGTGGCGGTGCACCTTTTTGCCCAAGCTGGCCCTAAAATGTCAATTTCCGGACTGCCCAGCAACTTGTGGCCTTTTGCCTGTGACCAGCAACAAGTTTTCGCGGTCGCAGCCGATGGGACGATCCGCTATTTGGACTTAGAAGTCGACCAGCGGCTGACGGTGGCCAAGGATTTTGACTCATTTTTGGCGCAACTAACGTGGCGTGCGCCGGTATTGACCCCGCCTTTTTCGGCACAACAGCTGGCTCACGCCTTGCTGGTTGCAGATGCTGCCAGCTTGCCGGCTTTATTCACCTACTTGCGCGAAGCGGAAGATTGGCCGGCTTATGGCGCTTGGCTGGGCTACTTGGGCCAGCGTCAAGAATCGGCCGCAGCCGCTCAAGAAGAGTATGCATTCGCAGCAAAATTTCTGCCGCTCACCCGTCAACAAAAAGCAGCCTTAGCACCAATATTGACGTCAAGTACGCTGCTTTGACTCCAAACCAAAAGCGGATAAATCTGCACGATTTATCCGCTTTTTTGAGTTGTGATCGGTATTCCCCATCGCGATTCATTACCGCAATACCTGATCGCTAGCGTTTGGGCTGATCAGTCCCAATGCGGTTTTTTGTAAATTGAAAGGTTCTAAGCCACTTGCGGTCTCGCGAAACCCCGAGATAACACCATACCCCTAACGCCAGCGACCCCAAGAAATCGGCACACAAGTCACCCATGGTATCCATCAAGACAGCCCGCCCGCGCAATAAGGTGTGGCCGACCATGTAGCGCTGCATATTCAAACCCAGCAGTCCATCTCCTGAAAATTCATAAAATTCCCAAAAAACGCCCAGCATCGTGCCAAACGCGACGGCAAACAACGCCAACAACAGCGGCGCGGTTTGGGCTAGTTGCTTGGACGGCGTCAGCGCGCCAAAAATTGCCAATCCCAAACCTGCCAGCATCGATGCTGAAAATAGATGTAAGAACTTATCCCAATAAGGAATGTTATAAAATTGCATCCCGGTGCCTAATAACACCGCACACAAGATGAAGGCTTCCCATAATAATAAAATCACCAGCGGCCAGCGGAAATGGCCCCAGCGCCCAATCACCGCGGGTAAGCTGGCCAGCACAATGCCAAACGCCACTTGCCCTAATAACATGGCTTGTCCTGGATAATACGCATGACCTTGCATCAAACCCAGCCCGCAAACGATGAGGTACAAGCCCCCGCCAACCAGATTCAACGCATAAAGGATCCGATAAAGTGTGTGCATAACGCCCTCCTTAGACTTCAGTCTACTCAGCCTCAGCACCCCCAGCAAGGGATTTTGGGCAAAAAAAAACCGCCATTGCTGGCGGAAAAGTTTGGGGGAACTTTTTTGGGAGTGTAAGTTAATGTGTAAGCATAAGGCTGACTACTGTTGCCTTAATATGTCTTTATTATAGCTAGCCAAAATCATTTTTTTCGCCAACATTAATAAAAAACGTTTAATAAAAATGAACTGGCGGGTACCCTTAATAGCCGCCGGCCGCCACATCAGCGTCGTCATTGACCACTAACACGTTGCAAAGACTGTGGCGCACCACGTATGCCGTGGTTGATCCGGTCAACAACCGTTCCATCGCATTGACGCCTGATTTGCCGATCACAGTCAAATCACAATTATATTTTTTAGGCGCTTCTTCAGCGATCACAAACTTGGGATTGCCTTCCATCACCACCACTTGCGTCGCGACCCCAGCGGTGTGCAGCTGATTGGCCGCTTTTTTCAGCATATCGGCAGAAACATCTGCTAATTGGCGATAAACATCATAATAATTCACGTCGCGAGCATAGGTGCCATAATGATCGCTGTCAACTACATTCAATAGGATCACTTCAGCGCCGGTGAGCTTGGCCAGTGCCTGAGCTTGCGCCATTGCGACATATGCATTATGCGAACCATCCAAAGGCACTAAAAGTCGTTTGTACATCAGCTTTCCTCCTCATTTTGCGCGGCTATTGACTAATTTCAGTATAGCAAGTGTCCTTCGGTCGACGCGAGTAAAGTGCTCAAACTAACCGCCAGTACGCCAGTTTGGGCAGGCGCGTTTGCTTGTCAATCTGGGGTATCTAAATTATACTGAACTCCTATTCAGGAGGTGTCGGCGATTGACAGACGTGGTCCGCAAGGATGTGTTAGCGCGCTTACAAAATGGCGATTTTAGTTGTGCCAAGGAATTGACCTTGGCGATGTTTTCCGGCAAATGGAAGCTGGTGATCTTGTGTCATTTAAACTCGCATGGGGCTTATCGCTTCAATGAATTGCGCCGCTTATTGCCAACGATCACGCATAAGGTGCTGACCAACCAATTACGCGAACTCGCGCAAGATCAGCTGATCACCCGCCACGAATCGGTGCAAGGCCGGCGCCATGTCGCTTATGCCATCACCGAGCTTGGACGCTCGCTGATGCCGATCATCGAGGCCATGCGTGTTTGGGGTGAACAGCGGATCACCGCATTGCCAGTCGCCCCAAATTGGCCGATCAATGAAGCCATTCGCCCTGCACACCAGTTGAACAAGGAGGAAACAAGATGTATCAAGCAGCATTAGTTTTAGAAGGCGGCGCATTACGGGGCCAATATACCGCAGGCATCCTTGATGCATTTTTGGACCATGGAATCTTCTTTCATACCGTGATCGGCGTTTCTGCTGGTGCCTTGTGCGGAACGAACTATATTTCCCAGCAACGCGGCCGCACGGATATCGTCAACACCCGCTATCGCCACGATAAAGACTATATCTCCTTGCGCCGGGCCTTTCATCGTCAAGACATCATCAACCTGGACTACCTGTTTGCCGAACATGGCGGGCGCTGGGAGCCTTTCGATGAGGTTGCTTATCGCACTAGTCCAATGACATTCGTCGTGGCGGCCACCGCGTTAGAAAAGGGGCGGGCAGTTTATTTTCATCATCCCCAAGGGCGCGACTTGATCGCTGATCTCAAAGCCAGCTCGGCGATGCCGTTTATCTCCAAGCCGGTATACACCGGCTTGGGCTTATGTTTGGATGGCGGCGTCGCTGATTCGATCCCTTATGCCTATGCTCAAGCCAATGGGTTTGATAAGATCGTGGTGATTCGGACTCGCCCGCGCGCTTATCGGAAAAACCCTACCAGTCCGGTGTTGGCACGCGCTTATCAGCGGACTTTTAGCGACTATCCAGCATTCGTCCAAGCAGCGATCGCCCGGCCGCAAATGTACAACCATCAAGCTCAGACCCTGCAGTCGCTGGAAGGTGAAGGCCAAGTATTCGTGCTCGCCCCCAAAGCCCCAGTGACGGTCAAGCGCTTAGAATCCGACGTTTCGAAACTAGAAGCGTTATACCAAACCGGTTTAGCTGACGGCGCCGCCAGCTTACCGCAGTTAAAAGCCTATCTAAATGCCTAAAACAAAAACCGGGCTAACCCCACGATCAGCGGGGTTAGCCCGGTTTTGACTAGGTCTTCACGCCTTTTGGGCGATCCAATGTAAAACTGCCAGCAGATCTTTTTTGCTGACCCGCCCGTCTGCAGCAGAAAGGCATTGGCTTAACATTGCTTCTTGCGCATCCAAGGCCGCTTTGACCTGAGGGTACAAGGCTTCGCCGGCAGCCGTGAGGGTCAGCTCATACCGCCGGCCATCAGTTGCAGATTGTTGCTTTGCGACCAGCCCAAGAGCGACTAGGCGGGTGATCTCGCGATTAACATTGCTTTGATGGCGGCTGTCTGCGCGGACCAGCTGATCTTGCGTCACACCCGGTGTGTCGTGCAGCTTCAAGATGAAGAAATATTGACTGCTATTAACGCCTAGTGGCTTCAAGCGTCGGTCTAAGGTGCGAATCGCCATATTGGACGCGGTGTGCAGCAGTTTCATAATGGTTTGTTCATGTTTATCAACGATCATGTTCCCTCTCCTTACCGACATTGAAGGCGGCGATCCGGATCAAAGTGCACTTCAACAAAAATACGTTTCATCGTCGCTGCTTTTCATGGTCATGGCAAACCACCCACTCACAGCAGCCATGCTCGCGCTGAGCCCAATTTACCTGCTAAAACGCCACTGCCCATCATCTGCCAACAACAACGAAGGCACTGTACAGCATGCGCAAACATTTGCGGCAACCCTTTTTTGCTTGCACTCAAGCCACAACCTGAAGTTTACCACAATTGTATGCCTATCCATATTTTTTCCAGCAGCCGCCAGGCCGCCGTGGCAAGTTCGCCCTTACTTATATATTGAAAGTGTCTTATACTGAATATATTTCATTTTCTGAAAGAAGCGAACATTTTGTCACCCCTCAATAAACAAGCAAAGCCCATGCTAGTCGTGGCCATCGTAGCGTTGATGTCTTTTCTTGGCGTCTTGACTGAAACCTCTTTGAACACCACCTTTCCAGCCCTGATGCAAAATTTCCACGTTTCCTTGGCCACGGTCCAGTGGGTCACCTCCGGCTACTTGCTGATGGCGGCATTAGTCATGTTGACTTCCGCTTATACCAAACGCCGCTTCACCAATCGCCAGCTTTTTATCGCTGCAGCGGTTTTGTTTTGTATCGGAGACTTGCTTTGTGCCAGTGCCCAAGTCTTTGCGCAGTTGTTGCTTGGCCGCTTGATCCAAGCCGGCTGCGTGGGGATCTGTACGCCGTTGATGGTCAATATCATTTTAGACGTCGTGCCGCGGGCAAAACTCGGCTTGTATCTCGGTATTGCCAACGTGATCGTCTTGATCGCCCCAGCGCTAGGCCCGACATTTGGCGGTGCAGTCACCGCTTTTGCCAGCTGGCGCATGATTTTTTGGCTGACCTTGCCTTTAGCACTGCTTTTGCTGGTGCTCGGCAGCGGGCAGATCCATCAATACACCCAGCAAAGCCGCTTGGCATTTGATTGGGGCCGGTTTTTTTTGCTCGCAGTTGCGTTGATCACGCTGAACTTAGGTTTGACGACGATCAGTAGCGGTCGCTGGTTGATCGTCGGCTTGTGGTTGCTGGTGTGTGCCGTGAGCATGACGTTGTTTTTGCGATTATCACGCACCAGCACCCGTTTTTTATTTTCATTGACTGTCTTTAAACACCCCGCATTTTTGTTCAGCTTTTTACCTTACCTCAGCCTGCAATTCTCCAATGTCGGCATTAATTTCTTGCTGCCCAATTACGTCCAAGACGTATTTGGGGCCTCTGCGTTCATCGGCGGGTTGATCCTTTTACCCGGGTCGGTGTTTAACGGCTTAGGCCAGCCGGTTTATGGTTGGATGTTGGATCACTTTGGGGGACGCTTGCCGTTGCTTTTAGGCGATGGGTTGTTTACATTGGGCGTTTTGACGATGGCGATTTTTGGGCCAGCACTAGGCGTAGGCGGGATCACCGGGGCTTATTTGATCTTTGCCATCGGCCGTTCCATGGCCTTCAGCAACTCGGTGGCATTCGGCCTGAAAGCCTTAGCTAAAGACCTGCAACCTGATGCTAACGCGCTGTATAACATGGGCCAACAAGCTGTGGGCGGGATCGGCACGACAGTGTTATCACTATTGATGACTGGCAGTCACCATCTTGGCTGGAGTCACGCGCAAAACATTGCTGCAGGCAGTGCTTGGGCTTTTTGGCTGTTGGTGGCTTTAGGCGGGGTGATATTTACCCTTTACTGGACCCTGCTGCGCCGCACCACACAACCTTGACCACATCACAGGGCATGCCCTGTGATGTGGCTATGTTGAGCCGAGATCGCTCTTTTGTTAGACTGAAAATGGAAATGGAGGCTTGTCATGAAATATCGGACACTAGGTAAAACCGGGTTTAAGATCAGTGAGGTCTCATTGGGTACTTGGCAGCTAGGCGGCAAGTGGGGCGCTGTGTTTAGCCAAAAAGATGCCGATGACACCTTGGCAGAAGCGTACGCGCAAGGCGTGAACTTCTTTGATACCGCCGATGGTTATCAAGACGGCAACTCCGAACGGACGGTGGGAAATTTCGTCCGTCAGCATCCAGACGTCCACTTCACCACGAAAATGGGCCGCAAGGAGTCTCCGTTAAGCGTTGAACACTTCGATAACGCGCATTTGGATCGCTATGTTGACGAATCGTTACAAAACATGCATTTGGATGCTTTGGATATGGTATTGCTGCATTGCCCGCCAATGATGACTTACTACGATCCAGAAATGTTTTGGCACCTGGACCAACTGAAAAAAGCCGGTAAGATCCGCAACTACGGGGTGTCAGTGGAACGAGTCGAAGAAGGCCTCAAAGCATTGCAATATGACATCAGTGCCGTTGAGATCATTTTCAACATGTTTCGACTGCGGCCGGCAGAACATTTCTTTGCCGCGGCCCAAGCAGCTAATGTGGGGATCTTAGCACGAGTCCCCTTGGCTTCAGGCTTGTTATCTGGCAAATTCACCGCAGCCACCAAGTTTGCGCCGACGGATCAGCGCAGCAATAACCGCCACGGTGAACTGTTTGACAAAGGCGAAACTTTCTCCGGCGTCGACTACCTGACTGGTGTCAAAGCAGCGGCTGAATTGCAGCGCCGACTAGGAACTGACGATCTCGCTGCAATGGCGTTACGCTACATTTTGATGTATGATGCCGTTTCCGCTGTCATTCCAGGCGCCAGCAACCCAACGCAGATCGCGCGCAACACTCGCGCCTCTGCTCTGCCCGCTTTCACCCCGGAGCAAATGCAGATCGTACGCGATGTGTACGCCGAATACATCAAGCGGCCAGTCGATTATTTGTGGTAGTTAAAAAGCCGCTCGAATGAGCGGCTTTTTAACATGGCTCACGCCTGATCGTCTTTCACGCTTGCGGGTATCCTTGCATCAGCTCATCAACGACGGCTTGCACTGGTTGGATAGCATGCACCATGGAGATCCCAGTGCCGACTGACACATAGCCGTGTTCAAAGTCGCCAGCTAACATCCCTAAGCGCATCCCGCTAGTGCCGCCCATTAACTTGGCATTCGCCAGTTTTGCTTGGGCAGCGGGCAAGGTGCGGTCATTTTCGATCAGTTGCTCGCGCAACTTGGTGGGCAGACTACGGTAGTAATCCGGCTGCGTCCGAAACAGCGCAAGGTCTTCAGCGGTCGAATCAACGATCAGCTGCTTGACGTTGTCTGCCGCTGGGTTTTCGACGGTAGGGATCAGCCGCGAACCCACAAATACCCCTTCTGCGCCCAACGCAAACGCGGCCTGCACCGTCCGGGCATCCCCGATGCCTCCGGCGAGCAGCACTGGCAGCTGCACCGCATCTGCGATCAGCGGCATGATGGCAAAAGCGCCGAGTTCACCACCGGGCATCGTCCCGCCTTCGTCAAAGCCAGTGGCCACATAAATATCCGCACCTTGGGCTTCCACGGCTTGGGCGTCTTTAAGCGATGGCTGCAACGAGCGCACCACCGTCTTGATCCCATGGGCCTTCAAAGTCGCCATAGTGGCAGGATCTACGCCATAAGCGGCACTATCCACGCCGCCTAAAGAATTCAACAAGACCACTGGCACATGCTCGGCGATCACTACCGCTAAGATTTTCTGAGTAAAAATCGAGGTACTGCCACCAGCAACGATCAACGTCACCGCAAAAGGCTGATCTGTCAGCTGTTGCACTTGTTTGATCTGTTCGCGCATGCGCTGTGCGGTTTCATCGGCGCTGGTGGTCACCGTATGTTGACCGGCATTGGGGCCAAGGATCCCCAGTCCGCCAGCGTTGCTGACTGCCGCGACGAATTTGGCATCCGTTAGCCAAGACATGGGGCCTTGGACTAACGGATACTTGATTCCTAAAATTGATGTCACACGATTCATAACCTGACCTCGCTTTTTTCTGTTTAAGGTCACTATACAAAGCGTCCCTGTCAGCTTCAACTGGCAAAATAAGTCCCATTGTGCGTTAAGTGGCATTGCCCGCGATCATGTCCGTTAAGAGGAAAACCATGAATAAAAATGACCTGCGCTATCGCAAAACTGAAGAAAATTTGAAACAAGCCTTTCTGTCCTTGATGCTGCAACAGGACTGCCGCCGCATCACCATTCGCCAGCTTTGCCAAGCAGCGCAGTGTGCGCGCAACACCTTTTATCAACATTACCCAGACTTAGAAGCGCTTAAAGCCCATCTCATTGGCGCCGTCTTAACGGCGATCGCAGACAGTTTTCGCGCGCCAAAAACCGACTTAGCCCATATCGATACCGCCCAAATCAGGCGCTACACCCAAGCAATCATTGCCAGTGTCAGCGCCCAGCTCACCACCTTACAAGCGTTGTTGGCCAAAGATGACGGCACCTTCCAAAAACAATTGGCCGACGTCATCTACACGCAAGTCATGGCGGGTGATCGCGGCTTATCCAAGGTGGCTGACACTGCGATCAACCGGCTGAACGCGGCTTACTTAGCCGCTGCGGTTGCCGGCTTCATCGCGCGTTGGCTGACAGAACCTGCGGTTTCGCCAGCGGTTGCTGAGCAAATCCTTTTTACCATTCATCAACCAACCATCAACACAAGTTCTGCCTACTTGGCAACTGACCCGCTCAAGTAGCATCGCAACTGGACACAAAAAGGCGTTTGGAATTCATTGCGAATTCCAAACGCCTTTTAAAACCCCTAAATCACGCCGCAGATCGCATTGTGACTAAACGGTCATTACTTGTTGGTAAGCCCGTACTTTATACGACTTTTTCTCAAAAGTTCTCAAAAAGTCATATGGAATAAGGCTTCACGAAGTTTATTGTCAGCGTCAACTTTCAAATTTTCTCAACAAGTTGCAGTGAATGCGTACAAATTCTCGTACACGAAAAATGTGGCGTAAGACCCTCTAGCTGACAAACTCCTAAGCACACAGGCATAACACCAGTAAATAAAGGTCACCAATGATTGCTACTCGTATATATAGAAGCAAATGAAGTCATTTCGACATTTCATTTGCTTTTTTCATACCCAATTTTCAATGAATGGAGACTAACAACTATGATGAAAACAGCCAGACGATCCGCTGTGATTGTCGCATTGGTATCGTTGTTCGTCCAGCTCTTTATCCCGGTCTCAATGGCGCTTGCTGCCAGCATGACCAACACCAAGGTTGCTGACTGGCGCAATACTTGGCACCTACATCTGTTCAATGGCTTACATTGGACGGACACCGGTATGTGGATGAAAAAGGTGGATGGCAAAGTTGCCTTCTGCGTGGAGCACGGCGTCGATCTCGATATAAGTGGCTCCGGCTACAACCCCAGCACTTACTCCGACAGTATGAAGGATCAACTAGCCAAGATTGCTTACTACGGCTACTATCAAAACCCAACCAACCGCAACTACGCCGTGACCCAGATGATTATTTGGGAAACGCTCGGCGATTCGTTGCTCACCACACCAAACAAGACCTATCAATCTGAAAAGAAAGCGATTCTCGATAAGGTTGCTGCGCATGATCGCAAGCCATCTTTCAACGGTAAGCAAATCACACTAGCAATTGGTGATTCAATCACCTTAACTGATACCAACGGACGGCTCGCTGCTTTCGCCCAGCAAACAGCGAACACTGCGAACCTCAAGATCACCAAGTCTGGCAACAAGCTCACCCTGACGGCCACTGCCCAGTCGAAAGAATCTGGTAAAGTCGCTTATGCGATTGCAAAAGCCGCTGACGTGGGCACCTCCTTCGTCTACACCAAAGGTTCTCAACAGAAGATTGTGAACTTCAAGCTCTCCAATAATGGCGAATTCAGCCTGCCAATCAAGGTCAACTTGAACGGCAATGTGAAGGCCAGGAAAGTTGATGCCGACACCAACCGAGCACTTCCTGGTGCCAAGCTCAAGTTTGAATACAATGGCACCACCGAGGAAGTCACGACTGGCACTGACGGCTATGCCGCTTTGAACGGAATCAAAGCAGGTACCAAAATCAAGATCAGCGAGGTCACTGCTCCTAACGGCTACGTCAATAAGGGCGAACTCAAAGAAATCACCATCGAACCCGGGAAGACCGTTGAAGTTGTTCTCGGCAACAAGGAGCAGCTAGGAAACGTGACCCTCGCCAAGATTGGTAAAGAGTTTGGCAGCGACATGTTTAATGCCTACTACTCATTGAACGACGCTGTCTATGGGATCTACACCAGCACCGGTACACGAGTTGGCGCGATTACCACTGACGGCAACGGCAAGGGAATCTTGCAGAACCTCAAGCTCGGTAGCTACTACGCACTGGAAGAAAAAGCTCCTGCTGGCTACGTTCTGAATACGACTAAGCTGCCATTTGAATTGAAGTATGCTGGGCAAACTTTCACGGTCACTACTGCTCACGTCGATACGGCCGATCAAGAACAACGTGGTACTGCCACCATCGAAAAAGTTGATGCCGTTACCGGTAAGCAGCCACAAGGCGCTGCCAGCCTTAACGGCGCTGTCTACGAGCTCTACCGCGCAGCCGATGACAAGCTCGTTAAGTCAGTGACGATTGCCAATAATTCAGCGTCCGTTTCCGGTTTGGAACTGGACGATTACTACTGGCAAGAAGTGAAGTCGCCGATTGGCTACATGCTTGATCCACAAAAGTACACTTTTAAGCTGGCTTACGCTGGTCAAAACGTCACGACTGCAACTGCTACCACAACGGTCAAGGAACAAGTCATTACTGGTGACCTCGACCTGATCAAGTACGGGAACTACGACTGGTCAACTCAAGGTAAAGGCACTAAGCCGGTCATGCTCAAGGACACCCAGTTCACTGTAACCAGCAAGACTACCGGTAAGGTTGTTCGTACCGGTCTCACCGATACCCAAGGCTACGTAAAGTTCACGGATCTGCCTTACGACACCTACACCGTCACTGAAACCAAGACCCCAACAGGCTACAACGGGATCAAGCCATTCACAGTCGTTGTTGACGGCACCCAAAAGTCCCAGCATTACACTATTGAAAACAAGGTGATCGAAGAAAAACTGCGTGTAGTCAAAGTCGATACCGAAACTGGTAAGACCGTGCTGCGCGCTGGTGCAATCTTCCGGATTAAGAACCTGCAAACCAACAAGTACGAAGTCCAGCCAACTGCCGGCAAGACCGGTACGACTGATAAGTTCGCGACCGACAACTCCGGCGAGTTGATTACCTCCGAAGCGCTCGGCTACGGCAAGTACCAACTCGAAGAAGTTCAAGCTCCAGAAGGCTATGTACTGGCTAAGGAACCAGCCAAGTTCACCATCGACGGCAGCCATAAGGACGGCATCGTGGTCATCAAATTCGTTGACCTCTCCCAAAAGGGTGTCGCCACCTTGACCAAGACCGGGGCTACCCCAGTCGCCGTCGAAAAGGTTGAAACTGAATACGGTGACCAGTACAAGTTCAAGTACGACTACACCGCCTTAGCGGGTGCCGAATTTGAATTTCGTGCTGCCGAAGACATCACAACGGCTGACGGCACAACTCGCGCACACAAGGGTGACGTGGTTGCTACTGGCACCACTGACGCTCAAGGGCAGATTCAGACCCCGGAGCTGTATCTTGGCAAGTACACTGCAACTGAAATCTCTGCGCCAACCGGGTTCATCATGAACCCTGATCCAATTGCTTTTGACCTCAAGTATGCCGGGCAAGCAGTGACGGTAACCGCCACCTCACTTGAAGCCAAGAACGACTTCCAGCAACTCGACATCACGCTCAATAAGCAGGAAGAAAGCATCTCGGGCTGGAAGGACAATCTCCCTGAAATCAAGAACGTCGCGGCGAACGGTCAAGTCTTCGGCTTATTCACGCAAGGCGAAACCACGATCGGCGATACTGTAATTCCATCTGAATCGCTCGTCGCCACCACGACGGTCAAAGACGGGAAGGCTGAATTTGGCGCGATCCAGTTGCCAGAAGGCTACTACTACGTCAAGGAACTTGATGCTGGTGAGAAGCACGACTTAAACACCACGATGTACGGCTTTCACTTCCACACCACCGATAACGAGAAGATCAAACACATCGACCTCAATGACAGCAAGGTGATCAACAACAAGCTCCATGAAAACGAACTGTCATTCAAGAAGATCAATGAAGTTGCCACGCTGGTTTCAGGTAAAGGCTACTCCTACGCGATAACCGGTAACGCTGCTGGTGCGATTTTTGAACTGCTCGACGCTGATAAAAAGGTCATTCAGACCATCACGGTTGGTAAGGATTCCATCGGTTCCATCAAGCACCTACCAGTCGGCACCTTCTATCTCCGAGAATCCAAGCCTTCTGCCACCAACCTTGTGCTCTCTAAGGAAACCCTCAAGCTCGTGTCTACAAAAGACGGCGTAACGGTCTTTGATAGCAAGGATAAGCAGATTGGCGAGACAAAAGCTGATACCAAGAAACCAACTATCGCCTTTGAACTGACCAACGACTTGATCAAGGGCACGGGCGAACTGACCAAGACCGACGTTTCTACTGGGAAGCGGCTGCCAAACACCAGCATCCGCATTCTGGACGAAAACGGCAAGACGGTTGTATCTGGTCGCACTGACAAGAACGGGGTCTTCTCCTTTGGCAATCTACCTGCTGGCAAGTATAGTTTCCAAGAATACGATGCACCAAAGGGTTATGAGATTAGTGAAGCTCTCGTGCCTTTCGAGATCACTAAGAATGGTGAAATCGTGAAGGCCGTCATGACCGACAAGCAGACTCCTAAGCCTGGCCTCCCACAAACCGGTAACGCGACGTCCGGCTGGCTCATCGTCATCGGTATGGTACTGCTGCTCGGCGTCCTTGCTGCAATGGTTGTGATCGGTGGTGCCAAGAAGAAAGACGGCAAGTAACATGCGCATTTCTTCTATGAATATGTACCCCGATCCCGGTGGCGACGTACTGCTCCAAGGCGACATCGTACTGGATCATGTACTCATCTTGAAAAACGTGAAGCTAATCGAAGGTCAGTACCGCTGGTATATCCAGTTCCCGCGATACGCTGATGGCCGCACCGTTCACCCAATCTCCAAGTCTTTTTACGACTACCTGCTTCAACAACTAACCGAATACTATCACCAAGCCACAGCCGAGTAGCCCCACTACCCGGCTTTTTGAATACGAAAGGAAGGCTACAATATGGAACTCAAATTTGTTGCACCAAATATTGAAAAGACGTTCGGTCACCTTTACTTCGGCTCGCTCAAACGCGAACTGTCAGAAGGTGATCGCGACAATCGTAAGGTTGTCTCCCGCACTTACGAGTTGTTCTCTGACTTGCAGCGTACCGACAACATCGAGATCACCATTCCAGCGAAGAAAGGTGACAAGGCCGAAAGCATTGAAGTTGATGCACCGGTCACCATCATCAAACCGCGTATTGCAACTGTTGGCTACCGGATCGGTGAACAAGCCTTTGTGCGCTACATCTGCAATGCCGACGATATTGTCCCAGTCAAATAAAAGAAAAGAGGAACCCACATGCGATTAGCAGAAGGCATCGTTATCGACTTAGAAGAAACCTTTGGCGTCTTAAAATTCTCCGGCCAGCGTCGCGAACGCTTCGTGCAAGACGAAGACGGTAACCGTACCGACGACGTGAAGGAACGCACCTATGACTTGAAGTCAATGAAACAGGGAATGATGATCCAAGTTTCAATTCCAGCAGAGGCTGGGGTCAAAGACTTCAAGTACAACCAGATTGTTACTTTGGTTGACCCAGTGATCGACACCGTGGCAAACGCGAACTTCAACCGCGTTGAAACCTCGTGGTACATGAAGGCCAAGAATCTCGTGATTGCCACCACACCAGTCAAGCCGCAGGAAAAGCCAAACAACAATGACAAGAAATAGCTCATTGCCCCACTCCTCGCGCGCGCCGCCCGCTGCGGCGGTTGCTTACCACTAACGAAAGGAGTTGATCACAGATGATGACTTCCACATTGACCGTAGTTGGTCGTGAAGTGTTCATCGACGACTATAACGAAGAAATCGACAACGACTACCGCCTTGACCCAGACGAGATCCTGCAAGACATGGTGGAACTCATGGAAGAAAGTCCTGAATCCTACCAGCACCTGCATATCGACAGCGAGCAGACCAACGATGGCATGAATAAGCTGTTCTCATTTACATCTTACGAAGGCGAAGATGGCTTACGGCTTTCGTATTTGGGCGTCAGCGATGAATAAGGATGTGAGATCGATTCAACCACAAAATTTTGAAATCAGCGAATTCATCGAAGACTACACCAGACTTGTCAGAACGGATGGCGTTCCCCCAAGCGCTGATTTTTTACAGGAATTGGTCGCTGATGCTGCAACACAGGCAATGGACGGTCAATTCATTATCTGGGTTGATGACAACACGATTGATGACGAACCTAAGGAATTCATTTTCAACTTGCTTGAAGACACCGTGAGTTATATGGGTGTGGATTGAATTTCGGATTGTCACAAATGAAAGGAGCTCGAAAATGTCCGCAATGAATATTGATGGATTCTTGGAAGACTACCCCGCTTTAGTTGACCCTGATTTCCATGATCCTAGCCCGGACGCTTTGATCGACATGGTGCTGATGGCTGCTGAACAGGCAGCTGCTGGCGAACCGTTTTCCATTTGGGTAGACGGCGAATGTACCCGCGATCACGAATCCAAAGAATTCAGCTTTAATATCGACACCGAAGACCGACAACCCGCTATCAAATATATTGGCGTCAAGTAACGCCCAAAGGAGAAAACTATGAACGATCAAGTAACCCTCGTCAACTTGGACGACTTTCAACTTCACTACGAACACATTGCTGACTTTGACAACGGTGCATCACCCACTGGTGACGTCATCATCAACTTAATCGACGCGGCTAATCACGCGGTTCAAGCTGGTATGAATGCTTGTGATTTAATTTTAGCCAGCGAGCAATGTGCGAAACCCGAATCCTATCTCCAAGGCGCGCGCTTTAGTGTCAACGTTTCAAGTAGCCCACTTGGTCTTGTAATTGGCTACGACGGCGTAAATATTGACGAATGAAATTCACGTATCGCGGTACACGGGTCTATCCGCGTCAACGCAACCTGCTTTACAACACGGCGATGACCGTTGTGGTTAGCTTGTGGGTAATTGGGGCTGCGATTGCCTATTGGCCGCTACTAAGACAAATCAACTGGAAATTCTTCAGTTGGCCGGACTTGGTAGCCTTGCCTTGGTCATGGTTGCCGCTGATTATTAACAGTTTATGCACGGCACTACTCTTTGGCGTTGGTCTGTGGGCTTATCGAACTTGGTTTGCAGATTCCTACAAGCAGATGGAACACCGCCAAAAGCTCGCCCGAATGATTATGGAAAACAAGTGGTACCAAACTGACCAGTCCAACAGTGAGAGTTTCTTCAAGGACTTAGGCTCAACGCGCACCAAAGAGAAGATCTCTCACTTTCCCAAAATCTACTACCGACTCAAAGACGGGCTGATCCACGTTTCCGTTGAAATCGTCATGTCTTCCTATCAGGATCAGCTCCTGCACTTGGAAAAGAAGTTAGAGGCTGGTCTGTACTGCGAGCTGGTCGACAAGATTCTGCACGATTCTTACGTCGAATACACCTTGCTTTACGACACGATCGGCAAGCGTATCACCATCGCTGACGTGACCTGTGAACATGGCTCCATGCAGCTCATGAAAACCGTGGCTTGGCACTATGATGCGCTGCCTCACATGTTAATCGCTGGTGGCACGGGTGGTGGTAAGACCTACTTCATTTTGACGCTGATTGAAGCGTTGTTGAAAGACGGTGCCCAACTCACTATTCTTGACCCGAAAAATGCTGACCTCGCCGATCTAGCTGATGTGATGCCAGGGGTCTACTCGAAGAAGGAGGCCATGCTTGGTGCACTTGAAACCTTCTATCAGGACATGATGGCTCGCAACGACAAAATGAAACAAATGGACGGATACAAGACCGGCGAGAACTACGCCTATCTTGGACTACCCGCCCATTTCCTAGTTTTTGATGAATACGTGGCCTTTATGGATATGCTTGGCCGCGATGCCATGCAAGTCATGTCCAAACTCAAGCAGATTGTCATGCTTGGGCGCCAAGCGGGCTTCTTTCTCGTGTTGGCTTGCCAACGACCTGACGCAAAATATCTGGGCGATGGGATCAGAGACCAGTTTATGTTCCGTGTTGCGCTTGGGCGCATGAGTGAGTTGGGCTATTCCATGATGTTCGGCGAAACCAACAAAGACTTCTTTCAAAAACCAATCAAGGGACGCGGCTATGTGGACACTGGCGGTAGCGTGATCTCAGAGTTTTACACACCACTAGTGCCACGCGGCTATGACTTCCTCACCGAAATCGGCGCCGCCGCTAATACCGTTCCTGCAACCCCAACAGAACAGGAGGTGCCAAATGAGCACTGATGTCAAAATCGAAAACCGCACGCAATTCCTCAACGACTTTCACGAGAATGTACCATTTCAGTCTGACGAAGACGCGAAAGACCAACTTGAATGGATGGCAATGCACGCCCGCGAGTACCCGGATTCACGGATCTGGATGGGCGCTCCCGGCGGACTGACCGCTGATCGTTTTCCGAAGCGCTTTTGGTTCAACGTCACTACTGGCGACGACGGTGGCTTGATCATGACTTACACCAACGTCGCAGATGAAGGTGATGAAGAATGATTACACCACAATTTAGAAACAAGATGCAATTTACAGAAGAATACGCCAATACAATCAAAGCTGGGACAATGAGTGACGCCGAAGACGCCTTGATGGAGCTTTGCGATTACATCGAGCCGTGGGAAGACGGTGATCACTGGCTAGAGCTTACCGCTGACCGCACCGTATCAGGCAAACCCGTGTACTTCTGGTTCACGGCTGATATTTCTGGCGACGGCATGGTTCTCACCTACCATGACTTGGCGCACCACTACTGATTATATCTCAAATGGGAAAAATTAAGCTGCGTCGTTTTGAGAAAATGTGATACTAAAATGCGTAAAAGTCGGATTTTGTTGAATTTCGTCAACCGACGTGATATGATTCTAATATCAAATACGAAAGGTCGGTTTGCAATGAAACCAAACCCAACTATCCTCCACGCAGCAGTCGATGTCATGTCTACGACCGCTCGCGATGTACGCCCTGACTTTGATGCCTCGATTGCTTCCGTAAATCATACTGGTTTATCCCAAGCTGTTTGGGCTCGTCGTGGTCAACAGATTACTGACAAGTTTCCAGAAGATGATAATATAAAAATTCGTCACGTTCAACGTGGCGGCTTTTGGCAGTTTGAAGCAGTTGTCGATGTACAACAACGCGAAGTCTTCCTATTGATGACGCATGACAACTTAAAGGCACTGCAAAAAAGATTTAAAGCCAACGGGTATTGCCACCACTACTTATTCAGCCTACTTCGCCTAAATCCCGAAGCGAAAAGTGAGCAACAATCACTTTTCCAACTTGACGAAGATGAAGAAGCAGCACGAGAAAAAGACTGTGACAATATCTTAGGTGAATTCGCTGGTGAAATCGATCGCGTATATGTCGTAGCATTCGATTATGCTGAATCATTACCGACTGGTGGCGCTGTTTATCTGCTTGACCAAAACGGCTCGACGATTGAAAGCATGGACATCAGCGACATGCTTGTTGATCAAGAAGAAACAACTGAAGAAGATTCGCTGGGAACTGATCCTGTTAAACGTCCTAGCGAGTCGACCCCGTTGGTCAAGCTTAAAATCAAAAAGGCATAATGCCTACAATTAACTATTAGTGAGGATGTTGCAAAATGGGCTTTGAACTGAATGGTGACCGTCTTCGGGAAGCTCGGCGCTATCGTAGGCTAACCATTACAAGCCTTTCCGAAAAAGCCGGTGTTTCAAAACAGATGGTCTCTCGATATGAAAGAGGAACTGCTCAGCCGGGTCTTGAAGTTTTTCAGAAAATCGTCAGGGAGCTTCAATTCCCAGTTGATTTTTTTACTGGTACCAACAAATTTGAATATAAAGATGAAGGAACCTACTTTAGAAGCCGCTTGACTTCCACCCAGTCTGAAAAAATGCCAAGTGAAACGTACAAAAAAGCAACCGGCCTTGTACGGAACATGTTCAGTGAATATGTCGAGTTTCCTTCGCTATTTCAGGAGGACATCACATCAAAGTCCCCCAAGGCTGCTGCTATCCAGCTTCGTCAGTCTTGGGAGCTTGGAGATGATCCAATCAAAAATGTACTTCGACTTCTAGAAAGTCATGGTATTTTGGTAGCACTCGTGAATTCTGGTTCTGAAAAAATTGACGCCCATAGCGGCTATGTCGATGTCAACCAACACCGCTATTACGTCGTACTTGTAGATGCTAACAGCACAACCTTCTTTCGTCAGCAATTTAGCCTTGCACATGAATTGGGACATTTTATCCTTCATTCAGATAGTGTGGAGCCACAAACTCTTGATACTCAAGAATATCGTCAAATGGAAAAAGAAGCTGACGAATTTGCTTCAGAATTTTTGTTACCCGCACAAGCATTTGAGAAATCTATTAGTGGCAATCTAATGGATCTTGATGAATATATTCGCCTTAAGATGAAATGGTACGTAGCTGCCGGTGCAATGGTGCACCGTGCTCGCTCGCTCCGCTTAATCAATGCCGATCAGTATCTTCGCCTTCAAAAACGCATCAGTGCCCGCGGCTGGCGAAAGAAAGAGAAACTTGATGGTATCGTAGAGCCCTCAAAGCCGCAACTCTTACATCAGTCTCTCGACTTATTGGAAAGCGCAAACGTTTTACAAGCACGAGAATTGCCGGGAATACTCAACAGTGAGTACGGGGTGGCTTTCCCAACGGAAATACTTGCACAGGTCATCGGAGTTCCGATCAGCCGATTCAAGGCCGATATTGTGCAACTAAAACCACTGGCCTAAAAGGGCCTGCCGCCACGCGCGGCGGGCAGCGCGAAAGCCGCAAGCGTGAGTGGCAGCGGTCGGCGCCAGCCGACCGCTTACCCCCAGTACTCTAACAGGGGGGTATTAAATACAACGTCTGTGCCTGAACACAAGGTAGAAAGCCTGATATGACAGGCTTAAATTGAATAGTTACAAAATGATGGATTGCACCCCGCATCCATCATTTTTTTGTCCAAAAATCAAAGGAGGCTAAATTGTGATTTCTTGGCATGAACAAGTTAAGCTACATCGAAAACAATTACGACTGACGCAAGCTCAAGTCGCTCGGCGCTTAGGTGTTACACGGATGCATTACGTCCAAGTAGAAAACGGCAAGACTAACCCTAGTGCGTCGCTGCAAATGGAAATCGACCGGCTGCTCAAGAACTGGAACGACGAACCAGAACTGACGCTAATGTTTGACTACATGCGCGTGCGGTTCCCGACCCATGACGCCAAGGCTGTGATCACCAAGATTCTCGGCCTGACCCCGGAGCACCTGATATTTGAGGAACACGGCTTCTACGGCTATTCGGCCATGTATATCTTCTCCAACATTCAGGTCATGGTGGCACCAGTTGGCTCCAATCTCGGCACGTTAGTTGAAATGAAAGGCCAAGGCTGCCGAGAGTTTGAAGGCATTCTGCTTAGCCACGGTGAGAACTGGTACGACTACTTCCTTCGGGTCGATGAAGCTGGCGGTATTTTCAAACGGGTCGATATTGCAATCAACGACATGGTTGGCCTGTTAAGCATTCCAGAACTGGTTGATAAGTGTCTGAACAACGAGTGCATCTCGGTCATGCGGTCATTTCAAGGATTGCAATCAGGCAAACTCGTGGATCTCGACGAGGCCGGCCGGGGCAATACACTGTACATCGGCACGATGAAAAGCGACGTGTACTTCTGTATCTACGAAAAGGCCGCCGAACAAGCCGCTAAGCGCGGAATCGCCATTGCTGACACGCCAATCATCAACCGATTTGAGATTCGTTTGAAAAACGAGCGGGCCATCAAGGCGATTGAGAACATGCTGATTACTCGTGACGCCGAAACGGTCGCGTTCGGTATCATCACCCGCTACATGCGCTTCGTGGATGAAGTCCCGGACAAAAGCCGCCTCAAGTGGCCGCTCAACGACCGCTGGGCATACTTCCTTGGCAAAGGACGCCAGCCGATCCGCCTGACGACTGATCCTCAGCCCTTTGACCTAAACAAAACCAAGGCGTGGCTGCAAAAGCAGGTCATGCCCACGCTCAAGGTCATAAAGGAAATTGACAACTACTTCGGCACTACTGACTTACAGCTCATGATCAAGGACGCCGAGCTGACCGACAAGCACCTCAAGCTGATTGAGCAACAGACTGTCGGTAGCGAGGAATTAGGAGGTGACATGTTTGGTCAATGACGTGCTTGCTTCTCACCCGCTGCGCGGCAAGGCATTCAAAGACTGCGTACTGAACGTCTACGTCTACAAGGCCGAGCTAGTCGGTGTCGTCGAACACAAGCAGTACCGCCGCATCTGCGACATGAATAGTTTTGGCTTCACGGCCCAAGACTACATCGCTTGGCGGCACCAGCAACAAGAACACCCGGCAGCTCTGATAGGCCGCGATGGGCGCGCCTTGAACTACGGCGAACTGCGCCGACTGCTTTATCAAACAGCCGAAGCTTCAGGCTGGCCGGTCTTCGCTGCACCAGTGGAAGACCTGTTTTTCGATTAACTAACTTGGTCGCGATTGCCCGTGCCAAAACAATCGCAATTCAAAAGGGAGTGATGGTCACAAATTCAACTAAAGGAGTATCAACGCAATCGAACTAGACGTCATCTACAATCGCGATTGTCTGGAAGGTATGGCGGACTTACCGACAGCCTCCATCGACATGATCCTGTGCGACTTGCCGTATGGCACCACAGCCAACGCTTGGGACAAGGTGATTCCGTTTGCCCACCTCTGGGGTCAATACGAACGGCTCATCAAACCCCAAGGCGCGATTGTGCTCACCGCAACTGAACGGTTCTCTGCGGACCTAGTGCAATCAAACCCGGCCTTGTATCGCTACAAGTGGGTCTGGATCAAGAATACTGTCACCAACTTCGTCAATGCTAAAAACCGTCCGCTATCTCGTTTCGAAGAGATTCTCATCTTCTCAAAATCAGGCACAGCCAACTTTGGCAACTCCCCTGACACCAAAGGAATGCACTACTTCCCCCAAAGGGCTGCTCCCCTATAACAAAACCGTCAACTCGCGTAAGTATGAAAACTCCAATCAACTGCACCCGTGGAACGCTCCCGATAGTTACACGCAAGAGTGGACGAACTACCCGTCTGACGTGCTCAACTACAAGTCTGATCGCACCGGCTGGCACCCGACGCAAAAGCCTGTCGATCTCTTTGCCTACCTCATCAAGACTTACACCCAGCCCGGCGAAATCGTGCTGGATAACTGTATGGGGTCTGGCACCACCGCGATTGCCGCAATGGACACTGACCGCCACTTCATCGGCTATGAAATTAGCGAAGAATACTGGCGGCGTGCCCTTGATCGCATCAAGCACCACCACGCAACTCAAACCGAGCTTTTCTGATTCGTTACCCCTGATCCGGTCGCTGCTGACCGCGCCAAAACAGCAGCAATCTTGAAAGGAGCTTCGGTCACAAAACTAAAAATCAAAGGATGATTATTATGAATTTCGGACAAAACTTATTTAACTGGTTCACCTCCAACGCCCAGAGCTTGGTACTGATGGCGATTGCCATTATCGGTGTTTACCTGGGCTTCAAGAGGGAGTTCTCTAAGCTCATTGGTTTTCTGGTCATTGCGATCATCGCCGTGGGGCTGGTGTTCAATACTGCCGGGGTCAAAGACGTGCTGCTGAACCTGTTCAACCGCGTCATGGGGGCTTAGCCGATGGACGACATCAAAGTCTTTATTGCCAATCTTGGCAAGTACAACGAGGGCGAGATCGTCGGCGCATGGTTCACGCCACCAATCAATAATGAAGAACTCACTGAAAAGTTAGGACTGAACGACCAGTACGAAGAATACATGGTTCAAGACTACGAAGGCCCCATCGTCTTTAGTGAGTATTCAACGCTTGGCGAGATCAACGAAGCTGCCGCAGCCGTTGACGCGTTGAAAGGCACCGAGATTTACCCCGCTATCAAAGAGCTTATTGGCGAATGGTACGATAACGTAATCGAGCTCGCTGCACACAAGGATGACATCGCTTGTTATCACGTTGCGAATATGACGGAGTTAGCCGAAGAACTGGCTGACGAAGGCTGGTTCGGCGACATTCCGCCACAAGTCGAAAACTATATCGACTATGCCAAGGTCGGCCGTGACCTCGAAATTGAAGGTGGTTTCGTTGAAACACCTTATGGCATCTACCAATTAATAGACTAACTCTCTGGGCTGGCGCTGCAAAAGGCGTCAGTCCTTTTATCTCACAACGAAAGGAGATCACATGAAGAAAGTCAGATCCTACACCAGTATTTGGTCGGTGGAAAAGGTACTGTACGCCATCAACGACTTGCAGTTGCCGTTTCCAATCACATTTACGCAAATGACGTGGTTCATCGTCAGTCTGTTTGCGGTCATGTTGCTGGGCGACTTGCCGCCACTATCATTCATTGACGGCGCGTTTCTCAAGTACGTCGGCATTCCGGCTGGGCTAACGTGGTTCATGAGCCAGAAGACCTTCGACAACAAGAAGCCAATGGGATTCTTGCGGTCGGTGATCAACTACGCCATTACCCCGAAGCTCATCTATGCTGGTAAACCCGTGAAGTCGCAGAAAGAGAAACAAACCGCTGCTGTGACCTACGTTTGGAGGTACCACAATGAAATTTCCAATTAAGTATATCGAAGACAATCTCGTCTGGAACACTGACGGCGAGTGCTTTGCCTATTTTGAATTAATCCCGTACAACTACTCGTTTCTAAGCCCTGAACAGAAACAACAAGTCCACGAGAACTTCCGGCAGTTAATCTCGCAGAATCGCGACGGCAAGCTCCATTTATTGCAGCTCGCCACCGAAGCTAGTGTCCGAGACACTCTCGACCGCTCGAAGAAGTTGGTCAAGGGGTCGCTGAAAGACATCGCCTTCCAGCATATCGACGGCCAAGCCGAAGCATTGACTGAAAACGTCGGGGACAACCAAGTGGACTACCGCTTCTTCATCGGCTTTAAGCTGTTGCTGAACGACGCAGAGGTTACCGCCAAGTCTATCTTCAAGGATATGTCCTTGGGCATTCGGGACTTCTTCGCCGAGTTCAACACAACGTTTGCTGGTGACTTCTTCACCATGAACAACGCAGAGGTGGAACGCTACGCCAAGTCCGCTAAGTTTCTTGCCGAAAAAATTGGCCGCCGGTTCAAAGTCCGTCCGCTCGACAAGAACGACTTCGGCTACTTGTTGGAGCACTTATACGGCATGGCGGGGCAAGTCTACGATGACTATGACTATCACTTGCCCCGCAAGAAGTCCAAGCGCGACACGATTATCAAGCGCTATGACCTGATCAAGCCAACCCGCTCACTGATTGAGCAGCACCAACGCTCGATCAAGATCACCCACGGGCTGGATAGCAGTTACGTGACGTACCTGACGCTTTCCGACATTGTTGGTGAATTGGAGTTTCCTGGCAGTGAAATCTTTTATTTCCAACAAAGCCAGTTCGATTTTCCAATCGACACCAGCTTGAACGTTGAGATCGTGACGAACAAGAAGGCGCTGACCAAGGTACGCAACAAGAAGAAAGAATTGAAAGACCTCGACGAACACGCTTATCAGTCCGGCAACGAAACTACACGTGGCGTCAGCGACGCGTTAGATTCAGTCGATGAGCTTGAAAGCAACCTTGATCAGACTAAGAACGCCATGTACAAGATCAGCTACGTCATTCGCGTGGCCGGGCGATCCGAAGACGAAATGAAACGCCGCGCTGATCAGCTACTCGACTTCTACGACAGCCTCAACATCAAGCTCGTGCGACCGTTTGGCGATATGCTGGGACTACACAGTGAGTTTATCCCCGCTTCCAAGCGTTACATCAACGACTATATCCAATATGTGACCAGCGACTTCATCGCCAGTCTTGGTTTCGGTGCGACCCAGTCCTTGGGTGAAAAAGAAGGTATCTACATCGGCTACAACGTGGACACCGGACACAACGTCTACTTGCAACCAGATATTGCTGCGCAAGGTATCAAGGGCACTGTCACCAACGCTTTATCTGCTGCTTTCCTCGGCTCTCTGGGTGGTGGGAAATCCTTCTCCAATAACTTGCTTGTCTACTATGCGGTGCTCTACGGGGCACAGGCGCTGATTCTTGACCCGAAGTCGGAACGTACCGGCTGGGCAGAGAACCTCGACTTTATGGAAAACGAGATCAATATCGTCAACTTGACCAGTGAGGAACAAAACCGTGGGCTACTTGATCCCTATATCATCTTGTCAAACTTGAAAGATTCGGAATCGTTGGCCGTTGACACCCTAACCTTCCTCACGGGGATCTCAAGCCGTGACGCTGACCGCTTCCCAACGCTGCGCAAAGCGATTCGCGCAGTGACACAAGCGCCCGAACCGGGACTGTTGAAAGTCATTGATGAACTCCGCTGCGAAGACACGCCAATCGCACGCAACATTGCCGATCATATCGAATCCTTCACGGACTACGACTTTGCGGCGTTGCTGTTCTCTGACGGGACGGCGCGGCGGACAATCGCGCTTGACCGCAAGATCAACATCGTGCAGATTGCAGACTTGGTGCTGCCGGACGCCGACAAGACGCAGGAGGAGTACATCACTGCGGAAATGTTATCCGTCGCCATGCTCATGATAATTAGCACATTCGCGATCGACTTCATTCACCAAGACCGCGCCCAGTTCAAGATTGTAGACTTGGACGAAGCATGGGCGTTCCTCAACGTTGCGCAAGGCAAAGCTCTGTCGATGAAGCTGATTCGTGAAGGTCGCTCAATGAACGCCGGTGTCTACCTCGTCACTCAAAATGCGGACGACTTGCTCGACGAAAAGATGAAGAACAACATTGCCCAGAAATTCGCCTTCCGTAGTACCGACATCACGGAAATCAAGAACACGCTGAACTTCTTTGGCCTTGATGCCGAAGACGAAGGTAATCAGAACCGGCTCCGTTCACTAGACAACGGGGAGTGTTTGTTCCAAGACATCTGGGGGCACGTCGGCGTACTGCACTTCGACTATATCTTTGAACACCTGCACCACGCCTTTGATACTCGGCCACCGAAACTCGTGGAGGTGATCGCTGATGACGAGAGCTAACCGTCGGCGGCTACTGCTGTTCCTCGGTATTATCGCGGCATTCATGTTGGTACTGATTATCGCTGGCGGTCAACCGGTACACGCTGCGGGGCTGGTAGACGATCAGTCTGGTGGCTCTAACGAGTATTCCAAGTATCCGTTATCGCACTACCAGCTCGACTACTTTGTAGATACGAGTTGGGACTGGCTCCCGTGGAACTGGGGCGACGGCATTGGTAAGTCCGTGAGCTATGGCCTGTATGCGATCACCAACTTCTTGTGGACACTCTCGGTCTACCTCTCAAACGCTGCGGGCTACCTAATTCAGCAAGCCTACTCGCTAGACTTCATCAAAGATACGTCTGACGCGATTGGGAAGAACATGCAGCTCTTGGCCGGCGTGTCAAAAGAGGGCTTCACCACCGACGGCTTTTATCCCGGAATGCTCCTGATGATTACGCTGGTGGTCGGTATCTACGTGGCCTACACCGGCATCATCAAGCGCGAAACCTCGAAAGCCATTTCGGCGATCGTCAACTTCGTGGTGATCTTCATCACGTCAGCCAGCTTTATCGCCTACGCACCAGATTACGTCAGCAAAATCAATGAGTTCAGTTCAGACATCAGCGCCAGCGCGCTCAACACTGGCTCCAAGATGATTATGGGCACTGATACAGCCACCGATAAATCAGGCGTCGACGCGATCCGTGACACTCTGTTTGAAATTCAGGTGAAGCAGCCGTGGACACTTTTGCAGTTTGGCGACAGCGACGCTGATACCGTTGGCAAGGATCGCGTAAACACGTTAATGAAAACCGACCCGTTTGGCGACAAAGGCAAAACCCGTACCGACGTGGTCAAGGCTGAAATTGAAGACAACGATAACGAGAATCTCTCGCCAACTATGACGATCAATCGCCTTGGTACCACGACCTTTGTTGTCCTGTTCAACATTGCGATCACCTTGTTTGTCTTCTTCCTGACGGCAATGATGCTGTTCAGCCAGATACTCTTTATCATCTACGCGACGTTCTTACCGGTGTCGTTCTTACTCGCTATGCTGCCGTCCTTTAACGGATTGATGAAGCAGAACATTATGAAGCTTTTTAACACCATCATGACACGAGTTGGCGTGACGCTGGTGATCACGATGGCGTTCTCGCTATCGGCAATGGTCTACGGATTATCGGCCACCTCACCGTTCTTCCTCGTGGCCTTCCTGCAAGTCACTATCTTCGCCGGTATTTGGATGAAGCTCGGCGACTTGATGGGCATGATGCAGCTCCACAGCTCTGACGCCCAGCAAGGCGCACAACGCTTCTCGCGTCATGGTAACCGAATGCTTCGGCAGTTCGTCGGTAGTGCCATGGGTGGCGCGATGGCAGGACGTTTCCTGTCACGGGGATATGGTAAAGGTCGCGGAATGCCGCAAACACCACAGCTCCCCGCTGGTACGCAACGCGAACAAACTGCGGACGCTACCAAACCGCAACAACCCAAGAAGCCACGCAGCCAACGTCTGGGTGAGAAACTTGCCGATGTATCTGATGTCGGCAACAAGCTCAAGAACAAGACTAAACGTGGCCTTGACCAGGTGAAGGACGCACCAACCAACGTTTTATATGGTCTACATCGTGGTAAGCAACTGACTAAGGAGGCCGCCGAAACTGCGAAGGACAGCTTCAAGGGGCGGCGTGAGGCCAATCAGCAAGAACGTGACAAGCAGCTTGAGCAACGGCGTAAGCAAATGCAAGAACGCAAGCTCGCAATCAAGCCGAAAGCTGATCCTGAAAAGCCAAAACCAACGGCTACCAAGCCACCGGTTGAGCCAACTCGTAAGCCGACAACTGCCACACCTACCAAGCCAAAGCCCGAACAAACTGATACCAGTGGGCAACCTAAGCGTACTGCCACGAAGCCAACTTCAACTCGGCCTCCACGTCCAGTCACGAAGCCGCAAGCAGAACCCACAATCACACCACACCTAGAACCCACTCCGCCAACGGATAAAACCAAGAAACCACTGACCCTCGTTTCCGAAAAACCAGCTAAGTCACGCAACCCAAAGCCACAGCGGATCAAAAAGGCTAAGGGGCATAAGAAGCGATGAAACTCTGGCGCTGGTTAGCTCTTGCCGCACTCCCGATACTGTTGATTGGCGGTCTGTTCTTTGCAGTCATCGCCTCTGATGATGACGAAGATCAGCCGGCCTCTGCGATCACAGCCGACGCGATGAACTTATCCGCTGAAGTCTACAAGCATAAGCTGACGGTCGAAAAGTATTGTAAAGAGTTCGGCATTTCAGACCAGGTAATGGTGATACTCGCCATCATGCAGGTCGAATCTGGCGGCAAAGGTGGCGACGTGATGCAAGCTAGTGAATCGCTGGGACTACCGGTCAATACGCTAGATACCGAAGCGTCCATCAAGCAAGGCGTGAAATATTTCGCGTCGCTGCTGAAAAGCATGAAAGCTGCGGGCGTGGATCTCAACACTGCGATTCAAAGCTACAACTACGGTGGCGGCTTTATTGACTACGTTGCTAGGCACGGCAAAAAGTACACGCTTGAGCTGGCAACATCTTTTGCTAAAGAAAAGTCTGGTGGCAAGAAAGTCACCTACACCAACGCGGTTGCCAAGGACGGTTGGCGCTATGCCTATGGGAACATGTACTACGTGTCGGTCATCTCGCAATACCTTGTCACTGGTGGTGCGAAATTCGACGACAAAACGGTGCAAGCCATTATGGATGAAGCACTCAAATATCAAGGCACTCGCTATGTCTTCGGTGGCTCAACGCCAACAACGGGCTTTGACTGTTCCGGGCTGACGAGTTGGTGCTACGGCAAAGCTGGGATCAAACTCCCCCGCACCGCACAAGCACAATACGACACCACGGCACACCTGAACATCAAAGACGCAAAACCCGGCGACTTAGTGTTCTTCCACTCAACCTATGACACCGCAGATTACGTGACCCACGTTGGCATCTACGTCGGCGGCATGAAAATGTACAACGCCGGCGACCCGCTGGGCTATGCCGATTTGAACTCAAGTTACTGGCACGCTCATCTGATCGGCGCTGGGCGCGTGAAGAAGTAGGTGACGATAATGAATCAAAACGGTATCAGCTACTTTGACTGGATGGATCTCATCACCAACACCTACGACGACGCGCTGCAAAAGGCACATGTCGATCTAAAATTTGGTGATAATCGCGCACTACGCAACAAGGAACTCGACTTTGCGTCAGGCGAGTGGGAACGCATCAAATTCTTCAAACAACGCTTGCCCAATACCGACGACCTGTGCCACGTCCTTGACCGCTTCGTTGACCGAATGCCGGAAATGGAATACGGGCACCGGCGTGAGTATCGCCTTGCCGTCGCGCATGAAGTGGCCGTTGATCGATGGCTCAAAGGCAAGGTGTTTGCACCAGAAGACCGTAAGTATATCCTCGACCGCGAACGCTACTTGGCCGAAGAATACTTCAACAACGACCGTGAACTCGGTCAGTATATCGAAACTGACTATGAGGGCTACAAGCGGATCTCGCTTCAACGCCTATTCGTGCGCTTTCTCGATATTTACGATGACTTTTACCGCTGCTATGAAATTAGAAAGGACAAGGTGAATGAACCTTGAGTAAAGATAAAGCCCAAAAGAAAGGCTGGTTCAAGAAGAAGCCAGCCGCCCCAAAACCGCCTAAAATTAAGCACCATGGTCTGCGCCGCCCGGTCACACTGCTTTGCTGGGCAGTGTTAATCAGCAGCACCAGTTTCGGTGTCTACAAGAACATGACCGCCATCGACACCCACACGGTGCATGAAGTTCAAGTGATCAAGACTAAGGTGATTGACACGCACGCCTTGGCGACCTTCACCACCGACTTTGCCAAGCTCTACTATTCGTGGCAACCCAGCCACGAAGCACTAGATCAGCGGCAGAAAGCTTTGCAGCCGTATCTTGTGGAGCAACTGCAATCGCTGAACGCCGACACCGTGCGGAGCGACATTCCCACAACTGCCGCGGTCAGTGAGGTCAAGGTTTGGGACGTGAGCAAGACGACCAAAGACACCTTCCGCGTGCTGTTCACGGTGAAGCAAGACCTCACTAAGGGTAAAGATAAGAAGTCTGTGGCCAGCTCTTACACCATCAACATCATGAAAAATAACAACGGTGATATGGTCATCACCAAGAATCCCACCCTCGCTGCGGAACCCGCGACGGCACGGATCAAGCTGCCAGATACGCAATCTGATAACTCGGTAGACAGTGCCACCGCAGACGACGTAACCAAGTTTCTTAAGACGTTCTTCACCTTGTACCCGCAAAGCGATCGCAACGAACTCAAGTATTACGTCAAGGACGGCACGCGACCAATCGAACGCAACCTTAAGTTCGTGGAACTTCTAGATCCGGTCTTTAAGAAGACTAAGAACAGCCTGACCGTCACCTTATCAGTGAAGTATCTCGACACTGACAATGATATGAGCCAAGTCTCGCAATACACCCTGACCCTATCCAAGCAAAGCTACAATTGGTTTATCACTGACGGTATCTGACAAAAGACCCGACACGGCCTCCACGCAAGCATGCGCATGGGTCGTGCCGGGTCTTGTCGTTATTCTGCTTGCGTAGCAGTGTCACGGGCGCGGACTTTACGGGGTCTAGAATTTTTGGTGTTGGTAGTAATCAACACTGGAGATGCTAGACCCTTTTTAGTACTTGAATTTACAATTGAAGTGGAACACTAAGAAAAAAGATTCCCGTATTGTCAATCTAAGTGCAACAGTTTCTAGTCCAATCCTATAAGTGGTACACAGCTTAGAGTTCCGGCATCAGTTCCGCCGCACTCCGGTAGCCCAAGATACGACGAGGCCGGCTGTTGAGTGCGTCCTGGAAGCTCTGAATATCAATGATGTCGTAATGGTGGAGTGAGCGACCTTTCGGAATAAACTCTCGTAGAAGGCCGTTCTGGTTCTCATTTGTTCCGCGCTCCCATGGTGAGTACGGATGAGCAAAGTAGACATCAGTTCCTTCTACTGAATGTTCCTTCTACTGAATGTTCCTTCTACTGAATCTAGTTGTGCGAACTCACTGCCGTTATCAAAGGTGATGGTGGTGAAGTATTCCGCACCGTAATCATCAATGATGGACTGAAGTCCCACCTTACAGGTACTTGCTTTGTAGTTAGCGAGCTTGATGATGATTTCGAAGCGACTCGTCCGCTCTGTCAAAACCAGCAACGCAGGTTCGCTATCAACGCGCTTACCTTTCACTAAATCTCCTTCCCAATGGCCCCCTTGCCGACGGTCTTGAACTTCAATGGGTCTTTCATCAATCGAGGTACCAAGCTTCGTCTTATTGGTGCGGGTATGGGAATGGCTTCGTTTAATTCGCAAGCTGGGTTTGCGCGGTAAGTCGTGGGTCCGTAGTTCGAATCTACCGGCCTCAATATCCCGGTAAACCGTTGGTGTTGAAGGAACAACCTCGTCTGCGTGTTCCCGTTTGAAGGTGTGCACGAAGCTGTCCACACTGTGTACGCGTGGACGTTGCTTGATGGCAGCGGCACAGGCGGCGTAGAACTCGGGGTTCTTCTCAAGTATCGTCTTGGGGCGACACCGCTCCCGCCGCTGAGCGTGCAGATAAGCTGCCGTATCAGCAAAGTAAATCAACGCTAACTTATGCCCGGGAATTCGCTGTAGAACGGAGCCACGAGTGATCTCACGCGAAATAGTACTACGAGAGCGGTTGAGTTCGCGGGCAATCCGTGCTTGGGAGAATCCCTGATTGAGCAGAGTTTCAATGCGAACGCGATCAAAATTTGATAGTTGTTGGTAAGCCTTAGAGATGGTACGCTTGATGTTGGTCATGATGTGCCTTTCTTATGTGCTTGGTTGCTTATAAGAATAGGTCATCATGGCCTTTTTGGTCTCCTCAATTTTCAAGCCAAGTGCAACGGATGATAATGAATCCTTGATAGTGGTCAAGTTGTTAGACCATGCGTCGGTAGTAATTGCATGGTCTAAGATAGTACAGAATACGTCTGGGACGATTATTCAGAGCGGACTGGACTGCCTGAATTTCGACCAGCGTAACGTCCCTAAGAGACTTTCCCTTCGGGAAGTACTCCCTGAGTAGTCCGTTGGTGTTCTCGTTAGTGCCGCGCTCCCAAGGCGAGTGTGGATGAGCAAAATAGATCTGGGTTCCAACAATCTCTGATAACTTGGCAAACTCGGAACCTTTGTCAAACGTGATACTCTCAAACTCCTTGACACCGTAGTCGTCAATCGTGTCCTGCAAAGCTTTAAGAACCTGTCTAGTATCTTTTAAGAGCTATCTTCAGGAAGGCCAATACAACCATTTGAAGACTGCTGTTAAGGGCACGTTCACAGTTTTTCCAAAGTCGCCGACATTTGTCTAGCCAACTCCATGAACGTTCAATGATCCATCGTTGCGGTAACACCGTGAACGTATGCAACTCGTTGCGTTTAGCTACCGTCGTCTTAGCATTCAAAATGAGCTTCACCTGATCCGCAAAGTCATTGCCAGTGTAGCCACCATCAACCATGACATGCTGAACCAGCTCTAAATTTTGGCTAGCCAAACTAAACATAGCCAATGCACCTGAACGATCTGATACATTAGCTCGTGTCACGAGAATGGCTTGTGGTAAACCATTAATATCAACCGCCATATGACGCTTAATCCCTGAAATCTTTTTGCCGCCATCGTAGCCACTATTTTTCGTTAAATCAGTGGTTTTAACACTTTGAGCATCAACAATCACAAACGACGTTCGGGCCGATCGGCCCTGTGCAAAGCGATAGGAAGCAACAGTTTTTTTAAAAGCCTTTCTAATAGCGAATCAGCTGTCGGGTCTGGTTTATCTCGCCACATATCGTAATAGCGGTAGACAGTGTGCCATTCCGGGAAATCGTGCGGTAATTCACGCCATTGACACCCTGTAGTAAGCGAGTAAAGGATGGCATTGAATACGTCATAAAGATCATAACGACGCGGTCTTGTATGCTTGCGGAAGTTTTCTAAATCAGGTTGTATTAACGCAAATTGCGCTCGAGAAATATTGCTTGGATAATCTGGCATGACAAACTCCTCAGTCGGTTTTCCACAATTCTACCAGATTCAGCAGATACTAGACAGGTTCTAAGAGGCATTTCACCATACTAACAAGAAAACCAAAAATTCCCAGATCATTAATTTAACATATCGTATCAAACCACGCCTGGAATATTATCTAGGCGTTTTTTTAGTGTCATGGTATTTTCTGGCAGAAAGGTTGCATTATTGTGACTACAGTTGTAAACTAATAAGCGTTAAGAGACTACAAACGTAAACTTAGAATTCAATTAATGGAGGAGGCCAATTGAAGGATGCAAAGAATGTAACCATCACCGATTCTGAATGGATGGTTATGAGAGCAATTTGGACAATGGGACATGCGACTAGTCGTGAACTAATCGATGCTATGAACGAATTAGAAGGCTGGTCAGCTTCAACAACCAAAACGCTACTTCACAGGTTGATTCAAAAACAGGCGGTTGCGCAGCATGGCGGCAGTCGACCATTCACGTATAAGCCGGTTGTTGGCGAGAAGGAATCAATGGCGGCAGCGGCAGATGATTTGTTTGACCATATGTGTGCGATGCGGGCTGGTTCAACAATTGCCGGCGTTATTCAGTCAAGGGAACTCTCACGGGCGGATATTGCGAACTTACAGGCGATTCTAGCTGAAAAGGCCAAAACAGCGCCCGAGGAAGTTCAGTGTAACTGCTTGCCGGGTGATCAAACGTGTTAAGACTGTGGTGTTCTGTTTACTTTTAGGATTGCTGCACAAAAATCCAGAATCTGGGATTTCTGATGGCGGAAACTTATGAATTTTTGTCGTAATTCTCATTCATATAGTGGCATGGTGCTCCGCAAAGCAGAAGCCTAAATATAAGAACCTGGTGGAAAAATCCCGAGCCCGGGGATTTCCACACAAGGAACTTATATTCCGGCTTCTAACCGCTTTGCTACGCACACTTATTTTTAGGGGGTCGATAATCATGGCAAATAAAGAGGACCATATGAACATGAAAAACATGAGTGCTAAGAATATGGAAAATAATGAATCAAATATGAGTCATATGGATCATGATGACATGAAAATGGATCACGATATGACCGAAACGGATCATAATCAAATGAACATGGACCACGATATGGCCGAAATGGATCATGGTCAAATGAACATGGATCACAGCCAAATGAACATGAATCACGAAACTATGAATATGAGTGGGATGAATCACGGTGATATGGATATGGCTGGGACCGACATGATGATGCACGGTGGCTCAATGATGCATATGGGAAATTTGAAAGTTAAATTTTGGGTCTCCGTTGTCTTAGCGATTCCAGTTTTACTGTTAGCACCAATCATGGGTTTAAACGTTTCCATCCTTAGTTTCAGTTCACCGCTAATTGTTGGCATTATCATCGTTTTGTTTGATACAGCACTTTACTTTTATGGCGGAATGCCATTTTTAAAGGGGGCTAAAGCGGAAATTCAGGATAAATCTCCTGAAATGATGACGCTAGTAACCCTTGGAATTTCCGTTTCGTATTTCTACAGTTTGTACGCATTTATTGCCAACAACTTCTTGAACCCGGCAAATCATGTAATGGATTTTTCGTTCGAACTTGCAACCCTGATTTTAATTATGCTTCTAGGACACTGGATTGAAATGAATGCATTGATGGGGGCTGGGGAAGCCTTACAAAAGATGGCGGCCCTGTTGCCTAAGACGGCCCATCTAGTTACAGATAATGGTGAAACAAAAGAAGTGCCAGTATCTGATTTAAAAGTTGGTCAAGCTTTCCAAGTGCGTTCAGGTGAGAGTATTCCAGCCGATGGTGTTATTACGGCTGGGGAGTCGACCGTGAATGAAGCACTGGTAACCGGTGAATCTGCTGCCGTTACCAAGAACGTTGGCGATAAGGTCATTGGTGGTGCAACCAACAATAACGGGACGCTAACGGTTAAAATTAGTGGTACTGGTGACTCCGGCTATCTTTCTCAAGTAATGAAAATGGTTCAAAATGCCCAGCAAGCTAAATCTAAAGCAGAAGATAAAGCTGATTTAGTTGCCAAGTATCTATTTTACGCGGCACTTGGTGTTGGGATTATTGCTTTCTTTGCCTGGTTACCCCAGGGATTGGCGACTGCAATGACGATCATGGTGACCGTCTTCGTGATTGCTTGCCCGCATGCATTAGGATTAGCGATTCCATTAGTGGTTTCTCGTTCTACTACGATTGGCGCTCAAAATGGGCTATTAGTTCGAAATCGCCAAGCCATTGAAGCAAGTCAACATGTTAGCCACGTTCTCTTGGATAAAACTGGCACGTTAACAGAAGGTAAATTTACGGTGAATGCATTGATTCCAAATGATGGGATTGACGAAACAACGTTATTAAGCCGACTGGCCGCCCTTGAAAATAATTCGACTCATCCGCTGGCACAAGCAATCATTACTGAAGCCCAAGCGAAGGACATTGAAGTCGTTGCGGCTGAAAAGTCTCAAAATATTCCGGGCGTTGGTATTTCCGGTAATGTTGATGGCACTGACTATACGATTGTTAATGGTAACTATTTAACGAAGCAAGGGATCAGGTTTGACGAGGCCGCTGCTGATAAATGGGCTGCTAAGGGTAATTCCGTCAGCTTCCTATTGCAGGGCACCCAAGTTCAAGGAATGGTTGCTGAAGGCGACACCATCAAAGCGGGTGCTAAGGAATTAATTAGTGGTCTTCAGAGGCGAGGAATTACCCCCGTAATGCTCACTGGCGATAATCCAAAAGCCGCGGAACACGTTGCTAACTTACTAGGATTGACGGAATTCCATGCAGGCCTATTACCAGATGATAAGCAAAAGATTATTGCTGATTATCAAGCAAAGGGCAATCACGTCATCATGGTTGGTGACGGCGTAAATGACGCACCAAGTCTTGCCGCGGCCGATATTGGAATTGCAATTGGCGCCGGAACCGATGTTGCCATTGATTCCGCTGATGTTGTGTTGGTTAAATCAGAACCCAGCGATATTTTACATTTTCTTGATTTGGCTAAAATCACAAATCGGAAAATGGTTCAAAATCTCTGGTGGGGAGCAGGCTACAATATTGTCGCAATTCCACTCGCTGCCGGTGTGTTGTCATTTATTGGAATCATTCTAGACCCAGCCGTTGGTGCTGCGGTCATGGCGATGTCGACAATTATCGTGGCAATTAATGCGATGGGATTGACTGGTGAAAAGATTAAAAACGTGTAATTAAGTGATGACAAAAAGAGGAGAAAGATCAGCTGGTAGTCTGGTCTTTCTCCTCTTTATGATCATCATGTTAATTACTTATCTGGTTGCTCAGTTAATTTCGCCAATTTTTGATGCAGCCTAATGTCATATTGCCTGGTAATTGGCATTAACACCGCGACCACCCCGCAAATGGCAGCACCGATTCCTGCAATCACAAATAGGCGTTCAATGCCAATCACATCAGCTAGGGGACCGGCAAAAATTAAGCCAATTGGTCCAGCTAGATTCAACAAAGAATTCAAAACGCCTAGAATCCGCCCTAACTCTTCTGCTGGATAACTTTGTTGAATCATTGCCATTAAAAGCGTTGTAAAAAATGGGGTCGCAATTCCTTCAATGATGTTTAAAGCTGCGAACCATGTTCGGGCCGATCGGCCCTATGCAAAGCGATAGGAAGCAACAGTTTTTTTAAAAGCCTTTCTAATAGCGAATCAGCTGTCGGGTCTGGTTTATCTCGCCACATATCGTAATAGCGGTAGACAGTGTGCCATTCTGGGAAATCGTGTGGTAATTCACGCCATTGACACCCTGTAGTAAGCGAGTAAAGGATGGCATTGAATACGTCATAAAGATCATAACGACGCGGTCTTGTATGCTTGCGGAAGTTTTCTAAATCAGGTTGTATTAACGCAAATTGCGCTCGAGAAATATTGCTTGGATAATCTGGCATGACAAACTCCTCAGTCGGTTTTCCACAATTCTACCAGATTCAGCAGATACTAGACAGGTTCTAAGACAGGTGCCCGCATGATAGTCAGGAATCTTGAGGGAGTGTAAAATATTTTGTGTAAATTGATACCTTGAGGGTATTGAAAAAGGGAAAGCCTTCCCCGTATGATTGAAATCGCTAAAAAACCAATCAGAATACGGAGGCTTTCCCCATGAACCAGTTTAACAAAGACCCCCAGTTTACATTAGTGCTATAATGAAAAGGAAATTAATTTTTGGAAGGGGAAGGAAACGATGTTTTCAAAAAATAATCATTTGCTAACTGATCGTCAATGTACACACCAAAACCCTAAATTTGCTTTACGGAAGCTGAGTATTGGGGTAGCTTCTGTCCTGTTGGGAACTATTTTCTTGATGGGTGAAGCTAATGTCCAGGCGGACACGGTTACTGATGCTAATCAAGAGAACCCAGTTATCGCTACGACGACTGCTGATACTCAAAATAAAAGTACAAGCAAAAGCAATATTGATCAGGCTAAACAACTGATTAATAATCAGACTACTGTGGTAGAAAATGAGAAGCCTGCTAATCCATTGCCAGACTATAAGCCGATAACGTATGTTAACTATGATGCCGTAAGTATCTATCCTGCGAATGATGCTCAGGGGAACCCATCAGTCTATGTGAATGATCATATATTTGATAATGTTCATAAGCCAGGCGATCGGGTTTATGACTTCATTAAGGGGGCTAATGGTTGGTCTTCCGGTGTTTATTACTATCACCAAAACAAACAACATACGGCTGGTTACCATGCTTTGACACCAGTGGATGCCAATGATCGTTCCAAGGGTTATCAAGTTCCGGATTTTGAAGCCGACATTTTAGGTGGCGAAGGGATTGCCTTAGATAAAGATGGCCATTTAATTGGTGCCTATCCGGGTGAAAGTCATTGGAGTAGTATGGCACCAGGAGCGGCTGTAAATACTTATATAACGCTTCATCCTGATCGGCAACGAGTAGAGATTAACTTTTTGGATCAAACCACTAATAGCTCCTTAGGAAAAGTTGTTTTGTGGGGATACAGTGGGATCCAAAGTCAATTTAAGGTTGATGGTTTATTAGCTAAATTGAAATCTTTAGGATTTGAAGTTACTTCGTCTGATTTTCAAAATGGCTTCCATTACGATAGTACTAACAACGATTACTATAGCAGCTCCGATCCTAATCAGTGGCAAGATAATCAGTTACAGTCCTTTACGATTGTCCTCAGCCATCCACAATCAACTGAGAATGGTCAAAAGACCATTACGAGAACCATCCATTATAAGTACAGTGATGGTAGTCAAGCCCAACCAGATAAGGTACAAACGATTACCTTAACCCGGGCGGGTTCTAAGGATGCAGTTACAGGCGAAATTACCTGGGGTGCTTGGTCGACGGGTAGTTTTGATGCTGTTACTAGCCCAACGATTGCTGGCTACACTCCAGACTATGCCCAGATTGATGCTGAAACCGTTGATGGTAATAGTACGGACATCGAACAGACCGTTACTTACATCAAGGATCAAGTTGCTACTCCTGATGATAGTCAGGGAACTAAGGGAAACCAGCATACAAAAACTAATACTACTAGCCAAGAGACCGCTAATTTGACTAAGAATAGCCTAACTAGTAATAAACAGCAGGCTAATCGATTGCCTCAGACAGGTAACCAAAGTGAAACTGGTGCTGTGGCATTAGGTTTAGCAACGATGCTGGGTATGTTAGGCTTAGCCGGGTTAAAGCGTAAGCATCAATAAGCTGAATAACTAGAAAGCGACACTCAACTAAAATGGCTGAGTACATCTTTTCTACTCAAAGCCAAGTTATATCAGTGCTTAATTACTGTTTTGGCCTGACTTTTTGAGTTTATTATTACCAATAACAGTTTTGGACGCTGATTTTGTGTACACTAAAACCAGCCAGTTCAAAAATCATTTTAAAATTATCGTTAAACTGGCTATAATAGAGATTGATCAAAAGGTTATCCTTGTCAATTAGCAGTGTTTGGCAAGTTGATAATCATACTTCTGACCATAGATTATTAGGTGGTAGATGGTTCTAATCAGTTTATGGACAGCTGCGATCGCAATCTTCTTGGAGTTCCGGCTCTGGGAAGATTTTTTCTTTTGCAAGTAGTAGTCTGCGATGTGGCACTGATGGTAGTGACTAGCTGAAGCCATTTGGCCAATGGTTCGGTATAAGATTTTACGAGCCATTGTATTACCGCGTTTACTAATATGGTCAGCCGTAATAAATTGTCCGGATTCATAATGACGCAAATCCACTCCAACAAAAGCATTTAAGGCATTCGGGTTCCGAAAGCGTCGAATGTCACCTAAGGTGCCTAAGAGTAAGACAGCGGTTGTGTTTGAGATTCCTGGAATACCCCAGTTTAACAAAGATATTATCGCAGCGCTATCTTCCGACAAAGATATTACCCTGAATGAAGTCTTACGTCGTCAAATTGAAGTGGCCGCTAATCAGTTCCTTCAAAATGAACTGACTGCGGTGCTAGGCTACGAACCACATACCCGGATCGACCGATCAAAAGACGACGTGAACTACCGGAACGGGGCGTACACCCGCACGATCGACACTGAGTACGGTGAAATTAATCCCTCAATTAATCTGACGATCCCACGGGACCGGTTAAACAAGTTTCAAAACGCCCTCTTCCCTCCTTACGTGCGTCGGACTGATGGACTGGAGGAAATGGTCATCAAGATGTACTCCAAGGGCGTCACAACTCGTGAAATCGCTGATATGGTTGAGAGAATGTACGGCCACTACTACTCACCAACCACGGTTTCAAACATCACTAAGCGGACGGAACACCTGGTTGAAGAGTTCCACGAGCGCAAATTCAAGTACTCACAGTACGTCTGTGTGTTCCTCGATGCTACTTACATTCCGTTACGCCGTGGTACCGTTGAACGAGAAGCCGTTAACGTAGCGATCGGAATTCGAAGTGACGGCGGTAAGGAAGTTCTTGACTACAGTATCGCACCGACCGAGAACGGAGCCGCTTGGTCTGAACTACTCCAGGGATTACGCGCACGGGGGATTAAAGATATTCAGTTGTTCATCGCCGACGGTTTAGTTGGACTTCAATCTGCGATTGAGGCTAACTACCCGCGGGCGAAGTTTCAACGGTGCTGGGTCCACGCAGAGCGCAACCTTTTAGGGTACGTTCGCAAAAACGATCGCAGGGAGATTATCACCGACTTTAAGGCTATTCGGCAAGCAGAGAACCTACAAGCCGCCAAAGAACGATTGGCGGCTTTCAGTGCTAAGTGGGAGTCCAGTTATAAGCGTCGAATCAAGAATCTAGTCCAAATGGAGGAGCTATTCACGTTCTTAAGTTTTCCAACTGCGATCCGTCAGACCATCTACTCGACGAACCTAATTGAGTCGTTCAATAAGAGCCTGAAGAAGATGGTCCGACGTAAAGAGCAGTTTCCAAACGAAGGAGCCCTCGATCGCTTTGTCATGACGCAAGTGATGGAGTACAACGATAAATTTGAGAATCGAGCACATCGGGGATTCAAGGACTGTCACGACACGCTTGATTCGATGTTTTAGAATTGCCAATTCACGCGGGCGAAGTTTCCTTTTTTACACAACATTCTTGACACTCTCAATCTTGACGATGATTTCAGTCCGGCTGTACCGTTCTGTGAGGGTCATTAATGCTGGCTTATCAGCTGAGCGAATGCCTTTGACCAAGTCACCCTCCCAATGTTCCACGCCTGTGCGGCCGTGAACGACCGTACAGGCGTGGGCCATGGGGTTATTCCAAGTGATAATGTAGCCAATCGGAAAACCATTAAACAACGAATCGATTAGATCCCGAACTTTGGTCGAGGGCCACACAAATGGCCGTTGCAGTTCCGGCAGCCCAATCTCCCCAGAGTTAATCCACCCCAATAATGTACCAATCTGACTATTCTGTACGTCGTATTTCGAATCTGCCACGGCTGATTGCCTCCCTTATACGTCTACGCTACTGCTGCACACCCAATGCCTTCATCACCGCATCCTCAATCGTGTTGTAGAACTTCAGCGAGAAAGCCGCAATCAAATCTCCCGGCACCGTACCCAATTCACTCGTGGCACTGGATGGAATCAAGACTGCCTTCGCCCCGCTATCCAGAGCCACCTGTAGCCGATCCGCCAAACTGTCCATTTTCTTAATGGTGCTGCCAATGGAGAAGTCTCCCAAAATGGCTAACCCGCCAATGACCGGCTTGCCCACTGAAATGGATACCAGCGCAACATAGGTCGCCAACGACAATTCCGCCGCCATGGCGCCATTATTCATGTTGGTCGCATTCACAATGTAGTCATGCTGCGCCGGCGCAATATTCTGACTAACCTGGGAAAAATTGGCCTTGAGGTAATTAAACGCCGTATCCATTTCTTCCTTCGCCAACCGATTGGACTGAATCCCGGTCCAACTCGTCTTCCCGTTGCCGGCCGTCATCTGCGACTCCAATTTTATCAAACTCAACCGTTCATCCGCATCATAAGCAACGGTGTAAACTTGGCCAGGCTTGCCCTCATTCTCAGGAATCAAGTCTGTCGAACCCTGCTCTGGCACCGAAACGAAATGTTCGTCAAACGTTTCCTTGTCGATGTAAGAAAAGTTAACATCGTAAAACTCCATGCCGCCAATTTTCTTCAATTGTTCTTTCACCCGCCGGCGCATCTCCAGCGCAAACGCCAAAATCTGGGCAATGTCGTCCTTCGTGAACTTACCATCTGGATACAGCAGCTTCACCATCCCAGACACTGTCTTGCGTACCGCAATCGTATCCCGCTGGTTCAGCTGATTACCCAGGGTGAAGTACTTGTCGAAAGCATCGCCGTAAGAAATCTTCCGTAGGGCCCGCATGACCTCCGCGAAATAGTCCGTGATCAGGCCATAGCCGTTCGTAAAGAAATTCGGCCGATACTTCGGAATCTCCCAGCCAGGCAAGTAGTTGTGAATCCGGTCCAAAAAGGCCGTGTCGTTAGCCATGACAGCGGGAAACGGATCAAACAGATTGGACGTCCGCATCACCACGTCCACCGGCTGATTGATATTCCCAACAAAGACCATCCCGGCCGACGCCTGGATTTCGTCCCGGCCCCGAGCAAAGGAGCCAGAGGCCATGTAGTCCTTCATGATCTGCACGCCATCGTTGTCCTTGAACTTGATGCCGGCCACTTCGTCAAAGGCCACGACGTCCCACATGCCGACTAGCCCCACTTCATGCCGCGCCATATTGAAGAACAGGTTGGCCACTGTCGTCTGACCGCCAGAAACCAGAATCGAATTGGGCGATAATTCTTTGTAGACGTGGGACTTCCCAGTACCCCGGGGCCCGAGCTCCACGAAGTTATAGTTATTCTCGACAAACGGGATCAGCCGCGATACCATGAGCCATTTCACCCGATCGTCAAATTGTGTCGGCTCCATGCCAATTGTCCGCAGTAACAAGTCAATCCACTCGTCGGTCGTGAATTTCTCCCGGGCATCATAAACTTCCTGCATGTTCACAGACGGCACCTGAACCGGGGTCAGCTGATCAATGAGAAAATGGTCATCGCTGGTATGGTCGTACTGCACCCGTACGATGGACCAAATGCCGCCCACCAACAGCCGCTCATAGTCCTGGACGTAGCGTTCATCCACCGGTACACCGGTGATCCCCAAGTTGCCAAACGCCGCCTCGTATCGGTCCTTATCCGAGTTCAAAGTCACGGTGATCTTGTCGATGACCGTATACGCTCCCTCTTCCCGAATCCGAGACTTCACCTTTTCCGCCTCGTCTGGCCGCACGTAGTTATTAGCCAGCGTCTTCTTGACGTTTTCCACGCCCCGTTCAATGATCACCGGATCCGAGCTGTTGGCATACTGCCCCAGCAGGAACTCCAGCACGTAGGTAGGGACGTTCGCCCCCTCCTTGATCTTTTGCGTCAGATCCTTGCGCACGAAGCGCCCGGGGAAAAAGGCCTCCAGCTTGTCCAGCAAGTCTGTCTGCACGTTCTCTGCCGCTTGCTCCTGAGCAATGGCTTCCGCTGGCACTGCCACATCCCCGTCACTCTTCGCTCGTAACTTTTCTTTCTCTTGCTTGTTATCAGATGTCAAAGCCGAAATCCCCTTTAATCGTCAAGTCCATTTGATATTGAATCCGCTGAATCTCTTCCTTGGTTTCCGCATTCTGAATAATCAGGTAGTATGCGCCGCTGTTGTCGAAGTCCCGATCCTGCAAGGTCAGGTAGAAGCTCTGGCGCCGGCTCGGGCTCTGAGGATCATCCTCCCGGCTATCGGCTACATAGCGTTGTTCGTTAGAAATGGGGCGATCCTGGCTATCGACAAAGTAGAGTACATAGGTGGCGGCGGTGGTCTTATCGGTTACCGGTTCTTCCTGAGAAATGGGCACCATCACGCTGCGGCTGGTGATGCGATGGGCGCCTTCAGTGACCTTAATCGACACCGGTGTGGCCTTGGATCGACCACTCTGTGTCCGCACGTGCAGCACCGGCACAATCATCTCTTCCGGTGACGCGCCGCCATGCACGTAGTTTTGTCCAGCTCCGGCGGACTTGAAGATACTATCCGTGGCCGGATAATAGACACGCCGCTGATCAACATTATTCAGCAGTGCCCCCAGACGCTGTGACCGCACCCCGGGCTGCTCGATGGTCTCACTGCTGATTGCATAGCGCTGCCCCAACACGTCCAGATCGTGGCCGCTGATGTCGATCTTGTCCGCCGAATCCAGACCAGACCGTTTGTACAGATAGCCATGATCGGCGGTCACGATGATGTGCGCTACACTTAAATTACGCAAAAAACCGATTGTCCGCGCAATTGTGTTGATGGCTTCCTCGGTGGCGTTAAAGACCTGCTTCTCGGTCTTCGCGTCATCACCAGTGGCATCCACTTCGTTGTGGTACAAGTAAACCACCTTTTGCCCCGCCAAGAGTTGTTTTCTTTGCGGCGTATCCCAGTCTTTGAGAAAAGTCATCACATGGTCGGCGTTGCTCTGCGGATCCCGATTTTGCAGGATCTGACGGCGCTTCTCCAGCGTGTCTGCTTTGAGTCCATCCACTAAGACTGTCTTGTCCGGCTGATAGGTTAATGTCTGATGCGGCAGCAATGCTGGCATTCCAAAATACGTCACAGAGGGCAAGCCAGAGTATACCGTATCGAGTTCTGTACTGTAGACATCCTGATCATCCAGCTTGCGTTTCAGCTCCGCTGCAGCTTCAAACCGAAAGGCATCAGAAATAATCACGACAATCCGTTCCTTAGGAGAACTGATAAATGTCCGATAAAAACTGCGCTGCCAGCTACGCGGTTCAACGTCTCGCGGATCAAACACTGTGGTCCAAGCTGTCACCGTCGGGGTGAGAAATTCATTGACGTAAGTGTTGTCCACTTTGTCAGCGATACCTTCCAGAAGATCCGTAAGGTCAATGGCAATCCGGTCGTAGCGCTGAACGAAATGCCGGTACGCTGTATCCACCGCATAATCGGTGGTGATGTATTGTTCTTTGGCGGCCGCTAAGTTTTTCACCTCACGCCGGCGGTACGTGAGAATCACCAAGGCAGCCTGCAGTAAGGCATACGCATCATGATACGTTTTACCGAAGTACATCTTTTCTCGTTGCGTCAAGACATCCGCCAACGGCGTCGTCCCCGCCACAGCATGGAAATCATCAGCCTGCAATCGCTCGACAACCCACGCCAGGATTTGCCGGTCAAAGTTGGCAAACACATCCGTCTTGAGCAAGTCCACAATATCCAGTTGCTGGAGCTGCCGGGAAACACCACTGAAGCTTTCAAGATGCTGCCACACTGCTTCGGCCAACTGACGATATGTATCCGCAAATGTCTGGTCATTTCTCGCTAAGGACAGAAAGGTGACGGCATTGTTGGCGCTGGTCAGCTTGTAATTATCGATACTCCGCGGCAGATCCTTCTCCATTTGGTAATAGGCAAAGTTCAAATACAGGGCCGTCGTGAAATCCAGCAGCGAATTGGTGGCACCATTGAAGCCATAGGCGTTCCGCACGTTCTCCCAGAACTGGGTGAGCAGACCATATTTTTCAAACTCTGCTAGAACTGGATTGGTATCACCAATGCCGGCCTGCAGCACGGCCCGCAAGACCATCGTCATGGTGTGATCACTGGCCCCGGCCAGCGCAGCCATGATGGCCATCTGCAAATCCTTGCCCGGCTGATAGAGTCTCTGAAATCTGGTCTGGCGGTCTTTGCTGGCAAAAAACCGTTTCTGCTCCTGGAAGGTCGCGGCATCCTCGTCCGGCACTCGCAACTCCTGCCGCAGCATGACCAGCGCATTAGCGGTGTATTCCCGCGAATAGTAAAGCATGTCCGTCATGAAATTCTCCGTCAAATCTGGCTTCGGCGCCGGCGAATAAACCAAGGCCGACTGCCCCTGCTGCTCCATCGCCACCAGCGTCAGCTTGGTCTTAAACTGCTCGTTTTTCCCCATGATAACGACCGGTTCCCGCAACTGCTCTGTAATATCCGCAATGTTGTCCGCAAACTCGCCCTGCGCGTCATACCAAAAGACAAAGTGATTATTGTCCGCAAACAGTTTCTCAATACCCGCCACGATCTTCTTGGTGTCTAGCTCCGCCATGTTTTTCATTCTCCGTTTCAGTGTCCGCTTATCCGTGTTCTCAACCTGTGTTAAGTATAACGAAGGGGCTCTGCCAATGCCATACTTCGCTAATCTTATCGTTCACTCCCAGCTATCAGAATGGGGTGATTAAGGAACTCGTGACCGAGGTGCCGCGGGATGATTTTGACGTGGAGAAGGAGGGGCAGGTCGAGATCATTGGGTGGCTGTACCAATACTATAATGAAGAACCCCATGATCAAGTGGTGAACATCAATGGCGGACCGGTAAAAACTGATGACATT
>NZ_RHOI01000013.1 GCF_003946165.1 Lacticaseibacillus baoqingensis
GCGAAAATCTAGATCAAACTTGACCATAGTAAAACCCCCAGATTTGGATTGTTGTCCAAACCTGGGGGTTCACATCACATCCGCCTTTTGTTGTGGTTGATCAACGCGGCAGGTTCTTATTCATCAACAATTCATCGTGGATCGCGATCCCGTCATTGCCGGTTTCTGGAACGGTGGGCTTAATGGTGCGGGCCGTATCCACAGAACCGCGGATCACCTTCGCGAAGCGATAGCCTCTTTTTTGGTAAAAACGCATCGCATCCAGATTGTCATTGGTGATGGTCACCACCATTTGCGTGAGTCTGGTCGCTTGAGCCCGCGCTTCGGCGGCTGCCATCAATTTGCTGCCGATGCCTTGTTGGGGTTGATTCGAATTCAAAGAAACGATCTCCATGGCATTGCCATGGACGGTGTAAGTGACTAAACCCACCACCTGGTCGTCGGCAGTGACGGCAACAATCCCATTGAGATCAGCCAAGTGGTACTCACCAGAATTGACGATCGTGGTTTCAGATTGCCAGTGGTCTTTGAAAAACGCTCGCGCTTGATCAGCCCAAGCGTCCATTTTCTCATAACGGATGTTCATAGTGTTCCCCCCATGCCATGTTGGCCATAGTATAGCACAGGTTGTCAGTGGGCGTAGATTTGTCATCAGAGTTTAATGGTGCTACTGTAGAACCTATTATGAAAAGGCGGTGAAAAAATGTCTCATCCAAATCCCACTAAACGCGCTCACTTTGGTGAATGGCACGCTCATGACTTGCAACTGGCCACGACGCTTTGGGGAGATCTACAAGTGACCCGTTACATTTCGATGCATGGCTATTCGCCTGAAGCGATCCAAAATCGGCTGGCGCTAGAAGTCACGTCACAAGCAGCCGATGGGGTGCAATATTGGCCAGTGTTTACCCCGGCGCAAGAGTTGATCGGCTGTTGCGGCTTGCAGCTGCGAGGCGCGCATCTGTATGAGCTGGGGTATCATTTGCGGCCGCAATACTGGGGCCGCGGGTATGCCACTGAACTGGCTCATGCGGTGGTCGCTTTTGCCTTGCAGTTTCCTGATGCGCAGGCCTTGTATGCCCGCCACCATCCAGACAACCTGCCATCACGGCATATTCTTGTCGACAAATTAGGCTTCCAATACACGCATCATGAAGTCTATGCGCCGACTGGATTGGTGACGCCCAGTTATCGGCTGCCATTGACAAAGCCGCAAGATACGCCGCGGTTGCATTTTGGCCACTGGCAAGCCGGCATGAGCTTGGCGGCTCAGCAATTATGGGGCGATCCGCGCGTGACGGCGCTGATCTCGGCGCATGGCTTCACCCCAGACATGGTGGCCAAGCGGCTGGCACAAGAAGTGGCTGCGCTAGCCGCCACCGGCGTACAGTATTGGCCGATGTTTACGGCAGCTGGCGAACTCGTTGGCGCTTGCGGCTTGCATAAAAAAGCGCCTGGGGTGTATGAGCTGGGGTACCATTTGCGTCCGGAGTTTTGGCATCAAGGGTTGGCGGAAGAAGCCGCGCATGCGGTGATCACCTTCGCCATCCAAGTGTTGCAGGCCAAGGCTTTGACTGCCGGGCATCATCCGGATAACCAGGCGTCAAAACATATCATTCAAAAGCTGGGATTTGTTTATGACCATGAGGTGTTATATGCCCCCACAGCCAAACGCTCGCCGACTTATCGTTTGGCGTTGCCACACTAAAAAAACTGCTGCCTTGAAGGCAGCAGTTTTTTGCGGTTAGGCGTTTTCTTTGGCCACTGGCCGCCAAATCCCTAAGAGCAAGCCGGCGATCACGGCCCCGATCAAAAGGGACATGATGAAGCCGAATTTTTGATTCGTCAAGGCCAAGGCCACGATCCCGCCATGCGGGGCAGGGACGTTGACATGCCATAATTGCGTGAGGCCCCCGGCAATCGCAGAGCCGACCACGGAACTGCCGATGACGTGCACCGGATCAGTGGCAGCAAAGGGGATCGCGCCTTCGGTGATGAAGGTCAAGCCTAAGACATAATTGGTCAAGCCGGAGTTGCGTTCAGTTTGGGTGAATTTCTTCGGGAAAAATGTTGAAGCAATGGCAATGGCCAAAGGCGGAATCATCCCACCGATCATGACTGCAGCCATCCAGCGGCCGTCTTTGAAGTTGGAGGCTTGGTAGATCCCGATGGCGAACGTATAAGCCGCTTTATTGAAAGGACCGCCCATATCAATGGACATCATCGCCGCTAAGATCACCCCTACGATGATCGCGTTGCCGGTACCCATCCCTTCAAGAAAACCGATCAGCGCGCCGTTGATGGCGGCAAAAATGGGATTGACGATGAAGAACATGATCAAGCCCATTAAGGCCAAGCCGATCACCGGATAGATCAAGATGGTTTTCAGCCCATCAAGGGAATGCGGCAGCTTTGCAAAGCACTTCTTCAAGCCAATGATCAGCCAACCTGCGATAAACCCAGCGGCCAAGCCGCCGATAAACCCAGCCGGATTTTGGGCTTTGACCACAGAAGCGGCGGCTAACGTGGCCATATACCCGCCGACAAACCCTGGCATCAATGCTGGGCGATCACCGATAGATACCGCGATATAAGCTGCTAACACCGGTACTAAGAAGCTAAAGGCATAGTTGCCTAAGTTGTTGGTAAACGTGAACGCCATTGAATGCGCGCCAAACCAATTTTCAAACAAGAACGACAAGGCCATGATGATCCCACCGCCAACCACGAAGGGGAGCATGTTGGAAACCCCATTCATCAAGTCTTGGTAGACCCGGTTCCAAAGGCCTTTTTGATCGCTGGCAGCGGTGGCGGTTGTGGCGCCGCCTTCTGCATGGAAAATGCCGCCTTTTTGATCCAAGGTCTCTTGGATCAATTCTGCTGGTTTCTTGATGCCGTCGATGACCGGGCGATTTAAGAGGTGTTTGCCATCAAAACGGGCCATGTCCACTTTCTTATCGGCGGCGACGATGACGCCAACAGCGCGGTCGATTTCTGCGGCGGTCAGCTGATGCTTGACGCCTTCAGAGCCATTGGTTTCAACTTTAATGGCGACGCCCATTTTCTCGGCGGTTTCTTTCAACGCCGCTTCGGCCATGTAGGTATGCGCAATGCCGGTAGGGCAGGCGGTCACGGCGACGATGTAAGGCGCTGCGGCAGGCGTTGCGGCTGGTTGTGGCGTGTTGGCTTGTTTAGCTTCTTCAGCCGCTTCTTCAGCGTCTTTTTGCTCCTTGGCCGCTTGCGCGTCACCAAAAAGCTTTTGCACCTCATCAGGGGTTTGGGCTTGTTTTAAAGCCGCCACTAAGTCGGGATTGATCAACAGTGACGATAAGGCCGCTAAGGCTTGCAAGTGGGTGTTGTTGGCCCCTTCAGGCGCGGCGATCATGAAGAAGAGATACACCGGTTGGCCGTCTAAGGAATTGAAATCAATGCCGGCACGCGACTTGGCAAATAACACCGTCGCCCGCGACACAGCCGCGTCTTTAGCATGCGGCATGGCGATGCCGTCGCCAATGCCGGTCGTGGATTCACTTTCACGCTTTAAGATATCTTGGCGATAAAGGGCCAAATCGGTGATGATCCCAGCTTCATGGTACTTGGCTGTCATTTCATCGATCGCTGCTTCCTTGGTGGTGGCTTTGAGATCCATGATCATGACATCTTTTAGTAATAGTTCGCGAATATCCATAATGCCCTCCTAAAGTTGCGTGATGGTGATCGTTGCGAAGACTTGATCGATCATGGCCTTATCTGCCAAGTCGAGTGAAAATGCGGTGGCGCTGCCACAAGCTAAGGCTACTTTAAAGGCAGCTAAGGCATCATGCGTTTGCTGATAAGTCCCCGTGAACCCGGCCAACATCGAATCGCCGGCACCGACTGAGTTTTGGACGCTGCCAGGCTGCACAAAGCCGTGATAAGCCGCATCTGGGGTGATCAATAAGGCACCTTTGCCGGCCATCGACACCAGCACGTGTTGCGCGCCTAAGCCTAACAGTCGGCGGCCGGCAGCGGCGGTGGCGGCTAAACTGGGATATTCGGCATCGCCGAAGAGTTCTGCAAGCTCATGGTGATTCGGTTTGACCACATAAGGATGCTCAGGCAAGGTATCCAGCAGCGCTTGGCCAGTGGTATCGATCACAAACTCGGCATGGGCGGCATGAATCAAGGGAATCAAGTCATGATAAAACGTTGTCGGCAAGCCATTGGGAAGACTGCCGGCCATCACCACGACGTCACCGGGCTTGAGGGCTTTGGTCAGCGTGTGTTTGAAAGCGGTGATTTCTGCCGGCGAAATCGTGGGACCGGCTGCGTTTAATTCCGTTTCTTCAGCTGCTTTTAACTTGACGTTGATCCGGGTGTCATCGGCGATCGGCGTAAATGCGGTTTGCAGATGCAAAGCCGTCAAGCGCTGCTTTAGGAATTGACCGGTGAACCCGCCGGCAAATCCTAAAGCGGTCGATGAGATCCCGAGTTGTTCGAGGATCCGGCTGACGTTGATGCCTTTGCCGCCGGGGAGTTTATGGGCGGATTCCAGGCGGTTGACGCGGCCAAGCGCGAGTTTAGGCAACCCGACCACATAGTCTAAAGAAGGGTTGAGGGTAATAGAATAAATCAAGATTGAACCTCCTGGATATTGGGATAATCGGCAAATACCGGGCTGAGCTGCGCCAAGCTGGTGGTTAAGATCGTTGCCGCAGACAACGGGGCGATCTTGGCAAAACTCACTTCGCCAAACTTGCTTGGATCCGCCAAGACCACTGCGGTGTGGGCTTGCGTCAGCGCGGTTTGTTTGACGACGGCTTCTTCAGCATCAGGCGTGGTCAGTCCAAACTTAGGATGGATGCCATTGGCGCCGATGAAAGCTACGTCAAAATGGCGCTGCTGCAGTGCCGCGACGGTTTCAGCACCGACTGTGGCTTTGGTGGCTGATTTGATTTTGCCGCCAAGGATCATCGCCGTGATATCGGCATCGGCTAAAGCCGAGGCGTTATCGACCCCAGTCGTGACCACGGTGACGTTTTTGGCTTTTAATAACGGGATCAGCTGAGCGGTGGTGGTGCCGGCATCTAAAAAAATGGTGGCATGCTCAGGGACCAGTTGGACCGCGGCTTGGGCGATGCGCTGTTTTTCGATCAAATACCGGGCGGCTTTTTCATGCACACTGGGTTCGATCGGCGCGGATTCCAGCCGTTCAGCACCACCATGGATGCGGCGCAATTTGCCAGCGTCTTCCAGCTCGCATAAGTCCCGCCGGATCGTCGACTCAGAAGCACCTAAGGCTTGCATCAGCGCTTTGAGTTTGACGATGGGTTGTTGTTGGAGCTGGTCTAGGATATAGCGTTGTCGTTCTTCTGTAAGCATTTGCACTCACCTCACAAAAAAGATTATACTCAAATAACGGTCATAATCAACCTAAAACTTTCAATATCAGTCATAAAACGGTCAAAAAGCCGTCATTCGCCTTTTTTGTTCCTACCAATTATCGTAAGCCCTTTCATTTGTAGGAACCAATATGGTAATCTAAACCAAAAGGGGGAATCACACATGGGCAAATTAGGCGTTTCGGTCTACCCAGAACGGTCGACTTATGAGCAGGATGCGGCTTATTTAACCATTGCCGCCCAAAATGGCTACCAACGCGTTTTTACCTCATTGCTGGAGATCAAAGGCGACGCCGAGCAAGTCTTGGCTAATTTCAAAGCAGTCATCGCCAAAGCCAATGACTTAGGGATGCAGGTGATGGTCGATATCAACCCGGCGTTATTTGCACAGCTGGGGGTGGCTTATGATGATCTGCGCTTCTTTCATGCGTTAGGGGCTTGGGGAATCCGCTTGGATCTGGGGTTCACCGGCGCAGAAGAGGCGCAGATGACCCGCAATCCATACGGGCTCAAGATCGAAGTCAATATGTCGCAAGGGACCCACTATATTGATAACATCATGAGCTATAGTCCCAATACCGATAATTTGCTCGGGTCGCATAATTTTTATCCCCACCGGTTTTCCGGGTTAGGCCAAGCGTTTTTTGACCGGGCCACGGCGCTGTACACCCGCTATAATCTGAATACCGCTGCGTTTGTCAATGCCCAAGCAGCAACGTTTGGGCCTTGGCCGACCCAAGACGGGCTGCCGACATTAGAGCGGCATCGCGACTTGCCGATCGCTACGCAAGTCAAACACTATCGCCTGTTGGGCACGATCAATGATGTGATCATTGGCAATGCGTATGCCAGTGCGGCTGAATTGGCCGCTGCCAGTGCCGCTTTTACCGCCGCTTACCCGACGCTTACCGTGGTGGCGGCAAAAGAGGCTTCGCCGTTGGAAAAAGAATTGCTGTTTGCCAATCAGCATCATTATCGCGGCGATGCTTCTGAGTATCTCTTGCGCTCCACCCAAACGCGGGTGACTTATGCGTCGCGCGATTTTCCGGCGCATCACACCGTGGCGATCAAGCGCGGGGATGTCTTGATCGACAACAACGGGTATGGGCAATACAAAGGCGAAACCCAAATCGCCTTGCAAGCCATGCCTAACGATGGCCGCGTCAATGTGGTCGGCCATGTGCATCCGGATGAGTTGTTCCTATTAGATGAGTTAAAGCCATGGAGCGGCTTTTTGATGACGCCGGCAAAATAGCGCCAAGCGCTTGGCACAATATCCCTTATGGTTCCGTCAATGACTTGGCGGAGCTATTTTTTTATTTTTAAACAAGCGCGGTTTGGGATTGACGCGACAAGGGCTAGGTGGGACTGTTATAATATTTAAGGCTGAGCCGCGATTGCATTGCGGCTATGATTACTTTATGATAGATAGATTGTTTAGACCGGTTCACAATTAGGAGGACACCATGTTTGTCGATCAGGTGACAGTAGAAGTACAAGCCGGAAAAGGCGGCGACGGAATGGTCGCATTCCGGCATGAAAAGTTCGTGCCTTTTGGCGGCCCTGCTGGCGGCGATGGCGGTCGTGGCGGCAGCATCGTCTTCTATGTGGATGAAGGGTTGCGGACGTTGATGGATTTTCGCTATCAGCGGCATTTTAAAGCCAAAGCCGGCGGCAATGGCCAAGGCAAGTCCATGTATGGCCGCAAAGCAGAAGACATGCGCGTGGCAGTACCTGCCGGAACGACCGTGACAGATGCGGATACCCATGAGTTGATCGGCGATTTGACTGAACCTGGCCAAGAGCTGGTCGTGGCTCGCGGCGGGCGCGGCGGGCGCGGCAACATCCATTTTGTCTCGCCTAAAAATACCGCCCCGGAAATTGCCGAAAATGGCGAACCTGGGGTGCATCGGTATGTGCAGCTGGAATTGAAGGTCTTGGCTGATGTCGGCTTAGTGGGCTTTCCTTCAGTAGGCAAATCCACCTTGCTGTCAGTGGTCACGCAAGCCAAACCCAAAATCGCGGCGTATCAGTTCACCACTTTGGTGCCTAACTTGGGCATGGTGCAGCTTGATGATGGCAGCGACTTTGTGATGGCGGATCTGCCTGGCTTGATCGAAGGCGCCTCTACTGGGGTGGGCTTAGGGATTCAGTTTTTGCGCCATGTTGAGCGCACGCGGGTGATTTTACACCTAGTCGAAATGGATCCTGATTCCGGGCGCGAGCCGCTGGCAGATTATCATCAGATCCGGCAGGAATTAGCCACTTATGATGACACCATTTTGCAGCGGCCGCAGCTGGTCGTCGCCACCAAGCTGGATCTGCCAGGTGCAAAAGAGCGTTTTGCGGCATTCAAACAAGCCTTGTTGGCTGAAGGGGTGCAAGCGGCGGATATTTTTGAGATCTCCAGTATCACCCATACCGGGGTGCAGCAGTTGATGCGCGCCACCGCGCAAGCGTTGAAAACCGCGCCGGTCTTTGCGCCTAAATCACAATCTGATCGTGCTGAGTATACCTATGAAGCACCAACCGATGCTGTGCATGTTGAGCGCGATGCCGATGGGGTGTTCATTTTAAGCGGCGAAAAGCTTGAAAAGACCTTTAAGATGGCTAATCTTGATCATGATGATGGGGTCGTGCGCTTCGCGCGGCAGCTGCGCCGCTTAGGTGTCGATGATGCGTTGCGAGCCGCTGGGGCCAAGCAAGGTGATTTGGTCGCAATCGATGATTTCACCTTCGAATTCGTAGAATAATCCGACTTAAGTGCGGCTTAAGTCGATCTGAAATGGTGGGTTTTAAGCATGGGGAAAAATAACGTCAAACCGCGTCGCTATATTACCGGTTTTGATGGCTTGCGAACGCTTGGAGTGCTGGGGGTGATTTTGTATCACTTGCGGCCGGATCTGTTTGCCGGCGGGTATCTGGGCGTGCCGATTTTTATGGTCGTGTCTGGTTATTTGATCACCGATGGGTTGTTGATGCAGCTGGATCGCACTGGCACGATCGCGTTTAAACCGTTTTTCATCAAGCGGATCAAGCGCTTGTATCCCGGCTTGATCGCGGTATTGTTTGCCACCAGTGCTTATATTGCGCTGTTTGCCCGTGACTTGTTGCATAATTTGCACTGGATGGTGCTGACCAATTTGGCGTATGTCTATAATTGGTGGCAGATCTTACATGGACAGTCGTATTTTGCGCGCTTTGCCAATAATGAGTCGCCGTTTACCCACTTGTGGACGCTATCCATTGAAGGACAGTATTACTTGGTATGGCCGTTTGTGGTGTTGGGGTTGTGGTGGTTAGTCAAAAATCGCGGCAAGTTGTTCAATGTCACCTTTTTGGCGGCGGTCGCCAGTGCCGGGTGGATGTTTATCTTATATCATTTGACCATGCATGGCGCCGCCAGCGACCCCAGCCGGCTGTATTATGGCACCGATACGCGGGCGTTTTCGATTTTGTTAGGGGCAGCATTGGCGTTTATTTGGCCGAGTGCCCATTTATCGCAACATATCGGCACCCGCCAAGCGCGCATGCTGGATGGCATCGGGACCGTGGCGCTGTTGGGGATGCTGGCGATGGTCTTGCGCCTTGATGCGCAAAGTCCTTGGCTATATCAAGGCGGGATGTTCTTATTTTCGCTGCTGACCATGTTGTTAGTGGCTGTCGTGGCGCATCCTGGGGCGCATTTTAACCGCTTGCTGACCAACCCTGTGTTTAGCTGGGTGGGCAGCCGCAGTTATGGCTTGTACTTATATCAATTTCCCGTGATGATTTTTTGGGAAGACCGCTTTCGCAATATTGCGGCGCACCCGCTGTTGTATCCGGTGATCGAAGTGGTTTTGATCGTCTTGTTGACGGAGTTATCGTATCGCTTCATCGAACAGCCTTTGGCCCATTTCAATTACCGGCAGACATGGCCTTTTATCAAGGCCTTTTGCCACGGGCAAACGCATGGATCCAAGCGGTGGGTGCCGCTGATCGCCACGGTGATTTTTGCGATCGGCGCCGTCGGCATCGGCATGGCGCCAGGCGCAAAATCGACGGCAGACAGTTCGCCTTTAGCCAAGCAGCTCAAGCAAAATAAAGCCGATAAAAAGCAAAAAGAAGCGGCTTTAAAAGCGGCGCAAAAAGCGAACGCCAAAGCATCGCAAGCGGCTAAAAACCGCTCAGCCAGCCTGAGCTTGTCGCAATCGATCAGTGCTGAAGCCGCTTCTAAGGCCAAAACCCATCCCGTCAATCGAGAGTTTGAGCCTTATGGGCTGACGCAAGTGCAGCTGCAAAAAGCGCAGACCATGAATGTGACGGCGATCGGCGATTCGGTGATGCTTGATGGCAAACCGATGCTGCAAAAACTGTTCCCACAAGCCTTCATCGATGCGGCGGTGTCGCGGCAAATGGCGTCCACGATCGCAATCGTGGACCGCTATGCGCACAGCGGCGCGTTAGCCGATACCGTGGTGATCGGGTTAGGCACGAATGGCCCGTTTTCTGCGCATGATCTGGCCAAAATGATGCGGGTGATCGGCACCAAGCGGCAAGTCTACTGGGTCAATGTGCATGTGCCGACGCGTGCATGGCAAAACCAGGTCAATGGCTTGTTGACGCAGGAACAAGCCCACTATCCGAATCTGCATATCATTGACTGGTATCACACCAGTGTCGAGCATGGCGAATGGTTTTATGACGACCAAGTGCATATGAATCCCACTGGCAATCCATATTACGCGACGCTGATCGCCAAGTCGCTGTTAGCGCAATGATCACAAAGGGGGTGCCCATGCGCGGCGCACCCTCTTTTTTTGGGGCAAAGCAGGGTTTGGTTTGGGCCCAAGGCGCGTGTTACACTTGAATCGAGACTGAAAAGATGGGAAGAACAACATGGAAATCGAATTCTTAGGCACTGGGGCGGGTTCGCCGTCCAAGACGCGCAACGTGTCAAGCTTAGCGTTAAAGCTGCTTGATGAGCGCAACGAGGTGTGGTTATTTGATTGCGGCGAAGGCACGCAACACCAGATCCTCAAAACTTCGATCCGGCCACGGAAGGTGACCAAGATCTTCATTACCCACTTGCATGGCGATCACATCTTTGGGTTGCCCGGTTTTTTAGCCAGCCGCGCCAATCAAGGCGGTGAAGCGGGGCTGACGATCTATGGGCCAGAAGGCATCGAGCGCTTTGTGCGCACGAGTTTGCAAGTGACCCAAACGCGCTTGCCGTATAAGCTGACCTTCAAGTTGTTAGCCAACCCTGGGGTCGCGTTTGAAGATGAGACGTTCAAAGTCAGCTTTGATACCCTCGATCATCGCATTACCAGTTTTGGGTTTCGCGTGGAGGAAAAGCCGCATCCAGGCGAGTTGTTGATCGAAAAGGTCAAAGCTGCCAAGGTGCCGATGGGACCGGTATACGGCCAGTTAAAAGCCGGGAAAACCGTCACTTTGGCCGATGGCCGGCGCTTGGATGGGCATGATTTCATCGGCCCGGCCCAACTTGGGCGGACGGTGGCGATTTTAGGCGATACCCGCAAAACCGAGCACACGCTGCAATTGGCCCAAGACGCCGATGTCTTGGTCCATGAAAGCACCTTTGGCCCAGAAGAAGCTAAACTGGCGCGCCAATATTTCCATACCACCAACTTGCAAGCGGCGAAAATGGCCAAAGCAGCCGGCGCCAAGCGCCTGTTGCTGAACCATATTTCGGCCCGCTATATTGGCAAAGGCGCCGCAATGTTGGAAAAATCAGCCCAAAAGATCTTTGCGCCGACCCATGTGGTCCACGACCTGGAAACCATTGACATCCCCTTTGCAAAGGAGAAAACAGCATGCGTGAACTAAACGACAAAACGGTGGTCGTCACCGGCGGTTCTGCCGGCTTAGGCAAAGCGATCGGCTTAGAAGCCGCCAGCCGCGGTGCGACAGTGATTTTTTTAGCCCGCCGCAAACCGCAATTGGCCTTGGCGCAAGCCCAAGCCAGCGCGCTTTCTGGCAAGCCGGCGTATTCGTATGTGCTGGATGTCGCCGATCCGGTGATGATCCAAGCGGTCGTTAACCAGCTTTTGGCTGAGCACACGCCTGACGTGTTGGTCAATGCCGCCGGGTTTGGCTATTTTGCCAATGCCTTAGACACGCCGATGGCGGTTGCCGAAAAAATGCTGCGGGTCAACGTTTTAGGGGTGATGTATTTGACCCAACTGCTGGGGCGGCCAATGGTGCAAGCCGGCCGCGGGCAGATCATCAATATCGCTTCTATGGCAGGGAAAATGGCGACGCCGAAGTCGGCGATTTATTCGGCGTCTAAATTTGCGGTGATCGGGTATTCTAACGCTTTGCGCTTAGAGTTGAAACCTTTAGGCGTTAAGGTGATGACGGTTAACCCGGGGCCGATCGACACAGACTTTTTCGCCGCAGCAGGGGCGTTAGATTACCTCAAGTCAGTCGAAAAGCTCGTATTAGACCCGCAAAAGTTAGCCAAGCGCATCGTCAATGCCTTTGGCAAACCGGTGCGGGAGCTCAATGCGCCGAAGCTCATGGCGCTGGCTGCAGCCGGTTATACGCTGGCGCCGCAGCTTGGTGATTGGTTGGCTGGCGGGATATTCAATCGAAAGTAGGCAGCAGATGAAAAATCAACAACGATTGCTTGTGGGGTTGATCTTGGCGCTGGTCTTGATCATTTTTGCCTTGTTGAACGGTCAAGCGGTGACCGTTAATTTCTTTGGCGCGACTTTCCACTGGCCATTGATCGTCGTGATCGTTGTCAGTGTATTGATCGGGGCGTTGATCGCGATTTTGACCACCACCGCCAATGCCGCGCAACAGCGCAAAGCGATGGCGGCGTTAAAAAAGGACCATCAGGCGCTGCAACAAGATGTGCAAGCCCAGATAAAAGCGGCGACCAAGACTTTGACCGCCGAAAATGAGGCTTTAAAAGCCCAGCTTAAGACTAAAGCATGAGCCAAAAATCGACCGGGAGACCGGTCGTTTTTTGGTGTTTTGACCTTTACTGACTATTACAGACTTGTTACAATTAAACGTAAAGTGAAAGGGGTCTAGCTCATGAATCCAGATAAGTTGACGCAAGCAGTCACAGAAGCCATCGCCAGTGCCCAGCAAATCGCCCAAGTCCGGCACCATCAAGAAATCGATATCCCGGAATTGTTTAAAGCCTTGCTGCAGCCTGAATTGTTTGCCACCCAAGTGTTTAAAACTGCAGGGATCAAGCTTGACGGGCTCAATGCCGTGATCGATAAAGCCTTAGACGATGAGCCGGTGGTGGAAGGCACGACGCAATATGGGCAAAACATGAGCCAAAATCTCTATCAGCTGATGCAAAATGCCGACAAGGTCCGCGATCAACTCGGCGACGAGTACATTGCCACAGAAGCGCTGATCTTAGCACTGTTTGATCAAAAATACCTGAGCATCACGGAATACTTGACCGAGCAGGGGTTGACGCAAAAAAAATTGCGCCAAGTGGTGAATCAATTGCGCGGCGGGGCCAAAGTGACTTCAAAAACGGCTGAAAACAATTATCAAAGCTTGAAAAAATACGGCACCGATCTGGTGCAAGAAGCGCGTTCCGGCAAAATGGACCCGATCATTGGCCGTGATGAAGAAATCCGCAACGTGATCCGGATCTTATCGCGCAAAACGAAAAACAACCCGGTGCTGATCGGCGAACCCGGGGTGGGGAAAACGGCGATCGTCGAAGGCTTAGCGCAGCGAATCGTGCGCCAAGATGTCCCAGATAACCTGAAAGACAAGACGATCATTTCCTTGGACATGGGCAGCTTGTTAGCGGGGGCCAAGTATCGCGGTGAGTTTGAAGAGCGCTTTAAAGCCGTGCTGAAAGAGGTCCAACAATCACAAGGCCAGATCATCTTGTTCATCGATGAGATCCATACCATCGTTGGCGCTGGCAAGGCTGAAGGGGCAATGGATGCCGGCAACTTGCTCAAGCCGATGTTAGCCCGCGGGGAGCTGCATTTGATCGGCGCGACGACTTTGGATGAATACCGGGAAAATATCGAAAAAGACAAGGCCTTGGAGCGGCGCTTCCAGCGGGTGTTGGTCCAAGAGCCCAGCGTTGAAGACACGATCAGCATTTTGCGCGGGTTAAAAGAGCGCTTTGAGATCTTTCATGGCGTGCGTATCCATGATGCCGCACTGGTGGCGGCGGCGACATTGGCAGATCGCTACATCACCGATCGCTTCTTACCGGATAAAGCGATCGACTTGGTCGACGAAGCCAGTGCCAACATCAATGTGGAAATGAATTCGCGGCCAACAGAATTAGATGTGGCCGAACGGCGCCAAATGCAGCTGGAAATCGAAGCACAAGCGTTGAGCAAAGAAACTGACCCGGCGTCGCAAAAGCGCCTGACGCAGCTGCAAGCCGAGTTGGCAGATTTGAAAGAAGAAACCAACCAACTCAAGGCACAATGGGATGCTGAAAAGCGCGACATCAATGCGGTCAATGACAAAAAGTCCGAAATCGACCACGCCAAACACGAACTTGAAGATGCCCAAGCCCGCTATGATCTGGAAAAAGCCGCTCGTTTGCAACACGGTACGATCCCGGCTTTGGAAAAAGAGTTAGCCGACTTAGAACAAGCTGATCGGCCTGATGAATGGCTGGTGCAAGAATCCGTTACTGAAAACGAAATCGCCGCGGTGATCTCTCGACAAACCGGGATCCCGGTGGCCAAGCTGGTCCAAGGCGATCGCGAAAAACTCCTGCATTTAGCCGATAACCTGCATGCGCGGGTGATCGGCCAAGATCCGGCGGTGGCTGCGGTGGCAGATGCAGTTTTGCGCTCGCGTGCCGGGTTGCAAGACCCGAGTCGGCCTTTAGGGAGTTTCTTGTTTCTTGGCCCGACTGGGGTCGGTAAAACTGAGTTGGCCAAGACTTTAGCCGATACGCTGTTTGATTCTGAAAAACATATGGTGCGTATCGATATGTCCGAGTATATGGACAAGATCAGCGTTTCGCGGCTAGTCGGTGCCGCGCCTGGGTATGTTGGGTATGAAGAAGGCGGGCAATTGACGGAAGCCGTGCGGCGCAACCCATACACGATCGTCTTGTTGGATGAAATCGAAAAAGCCCACCCAGATGTCTTTAACATCTTGTTGCAAGTGTTAGATGACGGCCGTTTGACCGACAGCCAAGGGCGCACGGTCAATTTTAAAAACACGATCATCATTATGACGTCTAATTTAGGCTCGGAGGCACTGCTTGACGGGATGCAAGCGGATGGCAAGATCACCCCTGCACGCCAGCAGCAGGTGTTGAAACTGGTGCGCAGCCACTTCAAGCCAGAATTCCTCAACCGGATCGATGACATCATCATGTTCAATCCATTGCGCCTGGCAGATATTGAAAAAATCGTCATGAAAGATCTTGAGCGCTTGAATCAGCGCCTGCAAACCCAAGAAATCACGCTTAACGTCACCCCAGCCGCCCAAGAATGGCTGGCTGACAAAGGCTACGAGCCGGCTTATGGGGCACGGCCGCTGCAGCGCTTGTTGACGAATGCGGTGGAAACCCCGTTGGCGAAGAAATTGATCGCCGGGGAGATCTTGCCGCAAAGCCAAGTCACGTTAGGGGTTGCCGCTGGCCAATTGACCTTTACCAGCCAGCCAGTCGCCGCAAAATAGGCGCATACGCCTGGTTTGGTGGAAATGTTGTGTTAAGGTATTGCCTTGACGGCGCTTTTCTAGTAAGATAAGTGTTGCTGTGGTAGTTCATTGGACTACCCAAGGCACTGGACCGGGATTTTGCCTTGCATTTTTCTGAATGTCCGGTATAGTAGAAAAGAAATCTAATACAAAGGGGTTTTCCGCTCATGGCAGTTCCAGCACGCAGAACTTCAAAGACCAAAAAGCGTATGCGCCGTGGCCACATCAAGTTGAACGTTCCTAACTTACAATTTGATGCAACGACCGGCGAATATCGTGTTTCTCACCACGTTTCTCCAAAGGGTTACTACAAAGGTGCCCAAGTGGTCAAGAAGAGCACCAACGCTTAAGCAAAAATACCAGCCTGTGGTTGGTATTTTTTTTGGCCCTATTTTATCTGGTATCGTTGTCTAGTTTACATGGTATACTAGAGATACGGAGGAAAACTCATGGCAGAAGAAGAAGCATTTGCAGCATATCTGGCGCGCTTGCAGCGCGCAAACTTACCACGGTGGACCGATTTGCCGCAGTTTGATCTTTATATGGATCAAGTGGTGCAGTTCGTCAACGAGATCATCGCCCCATTAGGGCTGGATCCATTGACCGCCACCATGGTCAATAACTATGTCAAAAAAGGGGTCATTGCCGCCCCGACGAAGAAGAAGTATCATCGGGCCCAGTTGGCCAACATTTTGGTGTTAGCCATTTTAAAACCGGTGTTCAACTTGGACACGATCGCTAATGGGATCCGCTATCAATTGATCGACCGCCAGCCGGCGCAGGCGTTTGATGCGTTTATTTTGGCATTTATCGGGGCGGTGCAACAAGCCAACTCGGATTTCACCGGCGAAGTCACCATCAACAAAGTCAACAAAGCCGACACCACCAATATCCAAAGCGCCATGGTGGGCTTGGCGATCAATGCGGTGTTGGAAAAACTGCTCGTCGAAACCATGACTGCCGCAGTCACACCACCACCGGCTAAGAAGAAGGCGTAAGCGGCCGCCGTAATGTGACACACAGTCATATTGTGGTTGTGTTTCGGTAAAAGGCGGCGTATTCTGGTGAACAGACTTCGAAGTAAAGGGTGAATGATCAATGAAAAAAATTGTACTGCTGGCGTTGAGCTTAGCGGCAGTCGTGAGCTTGTCTGCTTGTGGGCAGCAATTGACGACAACGAAAAAAACGTATCATCCCGATGAAATGGTGGCCGTCATCAAAGGCACAGCCAAGGGCCATTCGCAGGTGCGCTATCAAGCAGCGACTGCCAAAGGCACGGCAAAAGTCAACTCTGGCAGTTTCGTCCTTTCAATCCCGCCAAAAACCACGGCGCAAACTGTGACGATCAAAGCCGGCAGCCAGCAAACCAAAGTGACTGTGGCGTCAGCCAAAGCGATCGGCACTTATCAAACCGTCGCCAAAAGCTTCAATCAAGCGGTGATCGCCACAGCCTTGCCGCCGGCGATCCAAAAGCAAATGCAAACCGCGACCACTCCTGATCCCAGTGCGATCGCCAAAATGACCCCGGCGCAAAAAGCCGCCATGGCCCAGCAGCAACAAGCCATGCAACAAGCGCTCGTCAAAGCGCAACAAGCGACCAAAGCCCAACAGCTGCCTTTGACGGCCAGCGGCTTAAAACAAGTCTTAAACACGGATGGCGGGCAAGTCCGCGCTAATGTCCAAGACGGCCAGCTGATCAGTATCACCGATGTGGTCAGCACCAAAGCCATGAAGGATAAAAAATCATCAGCCGCATTTGCCACTCAGTTTGGGCTGTTAGCCCATGCGGTAGGCGCAGATGCCAAAACTGTCGGCAAGGCGTTGACCAAAACGATCAAAAATGCGGCCAGTGGTGAAACCAACACGGACACGATCACCAGTCACGGGGTCAAGTTCAATTTGGGGTTATCGGCAGATCATTTGTATCTTTACATCACGAAATAAAAACCACCAGCGCGTCATCGTCTGATTTGCAAATAATCTTGCGGTGACGCGCTTTTGCGGCTTATTTTGGGGCAAAAAAATACCGCCATCGCGGCGGTAAACATCAGGCTTGATGTTGAGTTGGTTTTTCAGCCGGGGTGTTGGCATCCATGATCAGTGGTAACACGCATAAAACCACAGCGAAGATCACGCTGATGATCAAGCTCAGCTTCGGGTCGTATGTGGCGCTGTTCAGCGCACCAATCAAGAAGCCAACGACTTGACCGAGGATGGCTCCCCAGAAAATAGTTGCAATATAACGCATATGATCCCTCTTTTCAAAATTCATCTTAACACCGTGTTCGAAGATTGCAACTAAAATCGGGTATAATCAAATTGAGGTGGCAAAATGACGTTCACGCATTTACAAGTACAAAGCAGCTACACGCTGTTGCAAAGTCCATTAACGATCAGCGCTTTGGTGGACACGGCCAAAGCGCGCGGGTATTCGGCGATCGCCTTGACAGATACCAATGTGATGTATGGCGTGGTGGATTTTTATCGCCAGGCGCAAAAAGCCGGCATCAAGCCGCTGATCGGGTTGACCATTGCCGTTGCCGATGCCACAGTGTTGACAATCGCAGAAACGACCGCCGGGTATCATCAATTATTGAAGCTTTCTTCAGCCATCAAATTGGCCCCGCAACCCCTTCAGTTTGCTGAACTGCCTGATTTTGACGGGATCGCGGCGATCGTGTTAGGGGATTATTTGGTGTCGGCTGCTTTTAGCGACCATTGGGCCAGTGCCGATGCGTTTTTGGCAGCGGTGGCGGCCAAGCACCCGGCGAGTTTGCAGCTGGGCTTATCGGCGGCGAATCTCAGCTTGGAGTTAGCTGATTTCGCCCAAAAACGCGACTTGCCGTTGTTAGCCTTAGGCGCGGTCAGTTATCGTGATCCTAATGATGCCTTTAGCCGCAAGGTGTTGCAAGCCATTGGGGCGGGCACGCAGCTGAATTGGCGTGATCCGACCTTGCTTGATGCCGGGACGCATTGGCTGACGCCGCCAGAACAAGCGGCGGCACCATTTATCCAAGCCGGTTTAGCCCAAGCGGTGGCCAATACCCAAGCATTAGCCGAAAAAGCCCAAGTGACGATCGAATTTCGGCAGCCGCGCTTGCCGCATTATCCCACGCCTAACGCCCAACCGGCGCCAGAATATTTGCAGGAGCTCGCCGTTGCCGGGTTAAAACGCCGCTTTGCTGACCAAGCAGTGCCGCAAAATTACCAACAGCGGCTGGCCTATGAATTAGGCGTGATCACCAAAATGGGATTTGCGGATTATTTCTTGGTGGTGTGGGATGTGATGAACCATGCCCATGAAGTTGGCATCATGACCGGCCCTGGCCGCGGTTCGGCGGCGGGGGCGCTGGTGGCGTATGCCTTGGCGATCACAGAAGTGGACCCGATCCAGTATCACTTATTGTTTGAACGGTTTTTGAACCCTAACCGGGCGAACATGCCGGATATCGATTTGGACATTCCAGACAATCGCCGCGGTGAATTGATCCAATATGTGCATGATCGCTATGGGGATGCCCATATGGCGCAGATCATTACCTTTGGGACGTTTGGTGCCAAGCAAGCCTTGCGCGATGTGTGCCGGGTGTTTGGGCTGAGTCAATTTGACAGCAACAAGTGGAGCCAAGCGATCCCCAATCAATTTCATATCGATTTGCAAACGGCCTATCAACAATCCCAACCGTTGAAAAACTTGGTCGGCGACTCGGAGCAAAACCAAGCGTTATTTGCCGCAGCACTGCAATTAGAAGGGTTGCCGCGGCATGATTCGACGCATGCGGCAGGGATCGTTTTGGCCCAAGAAAATTTGACCGATACGGTGGCTTTGCAAACCGGCGGAGACGGCATCGCCCAAACGCAAGTGCCGATGGGGGATGTTGAAGCGCTGGGCTTGTTGAAAATGGACTTTTTAGGCTTGCGTAATTTGAGTATTTTAGCCACTGCCAGCTATTGGGTCGAACAAGCCACCAAGCAGCCGTTTGATCCCAAAACCATTCCCTTAGACGATCCGCAAACGCTGGCATTATTTGCCCGCGGTGATACCAATGGGGTGTTTCAGTTTGAATCCAGCGGGATCCGGCGGGTCTTGCGCAAACTCAAGCCGACGAGCTTTGAAGACGTGGTGGCGACCAATGCGTTGTATCGGCCAGGACCGATGGAAAATATCGATACGTTTATCGCTAGAAAACACGGCCAAGAGCCGATCACTTATCCTGCTGAAGCCTTAGCGCCGATTTTAGCGCCGACTTATGGGGTCTTGGTGTATCAAGAGCAAGTCATGCAAGTGGCCAGCACCATGGGCGGTTTTAGCTTAGGTGAAGCGGATCTGCTGCGGCGGGCAATGAGCAAAAAGAAAGCTGCGGTGATCGCAAAAGAGCGTGAACGCTTTATCGATGGGGCAAAAGCCAAAGGGTATTCGCAAACTGTGGCCGAAACGGTGTATGCGTATATCGACCGCTTTGCCAATTACGGGTTCAACCGCAGTCATGCGGTGGCTTATAGCATGATCGCTTTTTGGCTGGCCTATCTGAAGTGTCATCAGCCGGCGGCGTTTTTTGCGGCGTTGATGAATACGGCGTTAGCCAATACCGCCAAGCTGCGCGTTTATGTTCAAGAGCTGCGCCAGCGGCATTTGCCGCTTTATGGGCCGGATATCAATGCCAGTGCCCGCTATTTTACGGTGCAAAACGGCGGGCTGCGCTTTGGCTTGGCCACGATCAAAGGCGTGCGGCGCGATTTTATCGATGCGCTTTTGCAAGCCCGCAAAAATGGCCGTTTCAAAGACTTGAGAGACTGCCTGCAGCGCTTGGACGCCAAATGGTTAAAGGCCGATACCTTAAAGCCTTTGATCTATGCCGGGGTGTTTGACAGCTTTGATCCTAACCGGGCCGCCACGTTGGCGAATTTGGATGAACTGATCGCCAGTATCAAGCTGGCCGGCAATGATGTTGGGTTGTTTGCCGTGTTGCAGCCCAAGCCGGTGCAGGTGCCGGAAATGCCTGCCACGGAGCGCTTAGATCAAGAAGCAGCGGTGTTAGGGGTGTATTTATCCGGCCATCCGGTTGACCGGTATGTCACCGCCTTGAACCCTTATCAAGCGGTGACGCCAGTGGCTGAGCTGGCAGTCGATGCAACGGTGACGGTCGTTTTGGTGATTCGGCGGATCAAGCGCATCCGCACCAAAAAAGGGCAGGAAATGGCCTTTATCGACGGCCAAGATGCCACCGGTACCACCAGTGTGACGGTTTTTCCCAATCTGTATCCGCAAATGCGCAGCTATACCGAAGGCCAGGTGATCGTGGTGAGCGGCCGCGTCGAAAACAAAAACGGTGTGCAAATGATCGCCAATCAGCTTCAATTAGGGGATGACGCCTTGGCCCAATTGCCGGCGCAAAAGCTGTTTGTGCGCTTGCCGGCAGAATTTACCCCCAAACAGCAAACGGCCTTACTGAAAACGTTTTTATCTGCACGGGGAACTGTACCAGTGATCACTGTGGCAGCCGACACGCATGAATCGGTGCTTTTAGCCAAGCAATACTGGGTCGCGCCAACCCCGGAGTTGCTAGCAGCGGTGAAGGCTCAGGTGGGGGATGACAACACTGTATTACAGCAGGCCCACTAATTCTGGAAAATGGTGAAATTCTCCTAAATTGACGCGACTTTTTTTCAGAAAAGTGTTAGACTTAACGAGTATTTGAGATCAAGACGTTGGTCTTAATAAGATTACGCATGAGGTGAAATGATGAAACGCATTGGGATTTTGACCAGCGGTGGCGACGCCCCTGGTATGAACGCCGCCGTTCGTGCGGTTGCCCGTAAGGCGATGCATGAAGGTTTGGAAGTTTATGGGATCAACTACGGCTATGCCGGCTTAGTGGCAGGGGACATCTTCAAGATGGACTTGCACTCTGTTGGTGATGTGATCCAACGCGGTGGGACCATGCTTTATTCCGCCCGTTACCCTGAATTTGCCAAAGAAGAAGGCCAACTCAAGGGGATCGAACAACTGAACAAGTTTGGGATCGAGGCTTTAGTCGTCATCGGTGGCGACGGGTCTTATCATGGGGCTTTGCGTTTGACCGAACATGGTTACAACGCGATTGGCTTGCCAGGGACCATCGACAACGATATCCCTTATACCGACTTCACCATCGGCTTTGACACTTCTGTCAACACCGTGGTGGAAGCCATCGACCGGCTGCGTGACACCGCAGCTTCTCACGAACGCACTTTTGTCGTGGAAGTGATGGGTCGCGGCGCTGGCGATATCGCCTTGTGGTCTGGTGTTGCCGGTGGGGCACAAGATGTCATCATCCCGGAACACAACTTCGATGTGAAGCGCGTGGCGGATAAATTGCGCAAGTCTCGTGAACTTGGCCAAAAGCACGCGATCATCGTGTTAGCCGAAGGGGTCATGCACGCTGACGAATTTGCCAAAGAGCTTTCTGCTTATGGCGACTTCCAATTGCGCGCGACCGTCTTAGGCCACGTGGTGCGTGGCGGGGCGCCAACTGCCCGTGATCGGGTGTTGGCTTCGCAAATGGGTGCGTATGCCGTTGAACTCTTGCTGCAAGGCAAGGGCGGTTTAGCGGTCGGCATTCAAAACAACCAGTTGAGCACGCATTCAATGCTTGACTTATTCAATTCAAAGCATGAGGCGGAATTGTCCTTGTACGATTTAGCCCATGACTTGTCTTTCTAACTTTGTTTAAACTGACGTCCAGTCGTTTAAAAAAATTGTCAAAGGAGCGATTTCATTTATGAAAAAAACCAAGATCGTTAGTACGCTTGGACCTGCAAGTAACACCACTGACATTATTGTCAAATTGATCGAAGCGGGGGCTAACGTTTTCCGGTTTAACTTCTCACACGGGGACCACGAAGAGCATCTTGCTCGGATGAAGATGGTTCACGAAGCTGAAAAGATCACAGGTAAGACTGTCGGCATCATGCTCGACACGAAAGGTGCTGAAATCCGGACCACTGTCCAAAAGGGCAAGAAGTTCGAATTACACACTGGTGATGTCATGCGGATCTCGATGGATGATTCTATCGAAGGGACCCCTGAAAAAATCGCCGTTACCTATCCTGGCTTATTCGACGATACCCATGTTGGCGGCCATGTGCTGTTTGATGATGGGCTGATCGATACCTTGATCACCGAAAAAGACGAAGCCAACCGCGAATTGGTTGTCCGCGTTGAAAACGGTGGGATGCTGGGTTCCCGTAAAGGGGTCAACGCTCCTGGCGTCGGCATCAACCTCCCTGGGATCACCGAAAAGGATGCTTCTGACATCCGCTTTGGTTTGGACAATGGGATCAACTTTATCGCCGCTTCCTTCGTCCGCAAGCCGCAAGATGTCTTAGACATCCGCGAATTGCTCGAAGAAAAGGATTCCTTGAACGTGCAGATCTTCCCGAAGATCGAATCCCAAGAAGGGATCGACAACTTCGATTCCATCCTGAAGGTTTCTGACGGCTTGATGGTACCGCGTGGTGACATGGGTGTCGAAATTCCTTTCGAACAAGTGCCGCTGGTGCAAAAGACCATGATCAAAAAGGCTAACGCCGCTGGTAAGCCAGTGATCACCGCGACCCAAATGCTGGATTCCATGCAAGAAAACCCACGCCCAACGCGTGCGGAAGTTTCTGACGTGGCCAACGCCGTTTATGATGGCACGGATGCCACGATGCTTTCTGGCGAATCTGCTAATGGGGATTACCCAGTTGAATCCGTTGCTGCTATGGCACGGATCGACGAATATACCGAAAATGCCATGGAAAACAGCGATACTTACGCGCTGAAGTCCTTTGGCAACAAGGAAAACGTCACCGAAGCTGTCGGCCAATCTGTGGCGCATACCGCGCGCAACCTTGGCGTTAAGACCATCGTCGCAGCGACGCAATCCGGCTTCACGGCCCGGATGATCTCCAAGTATCGGCCAAAGGCTGACATTTTGGCGATCACCTTTGATGATGAGACCCGTCGTGGGTTGACGGTCAACTGGGGCGTATACCCGATCGTGACCGAAAAGCCAGAATCTACAGATGCGATGTTCGAACTTGCCACCAAGAAGGCGCAAGAACTCGGCTTTGCTGAAGAAGGCGACTTGATTTTGATCACTGCTGGTGTGCCAGTTGGCGAAACCGGCACGACCAACGTCATGAAGGCGCAATTGATCGGCTCCAAGCTGGTTGAAGGCTCCGGTGTTGGCGACGAATCCACTGTTGGTAAAGCCGTCTTAGCTAGCGATTCTCGCGAAGCTGCTGCTAAGATGACCAAAGGTGATATCTTAGTCGTTAAGACCACTGACAAAGATTACTTGCCAGCCATCGAAAAGGCGGCTGCTTTAGTCGTTGAAAACGGCGGGTTGACCTCGCATGCTGCCGTTGTCGGCATTGCAATGGGGATCCCAGTTGTCGTTGGCGCTACCGGCGCTACCGACGCGATCACCGATGGTCAAGTGATCACCGTTGATTCCCGTCGTGGGATCGTTTACAAGGGTGCTACCAACACCTTGTAAGCCAAAATGAAACGCAAAGAAGTGTCAGGCTCATGGCCTGGCACTTTTTTGATGCCCGAATGCTTGCAGTCGGTGCATAGGTCTGTTATTTTGGCCGGATTTCGGGTAAAGTGGGATGAGATGATTAGGAGGCAGCAAATGGAAAGTTGGCTATTTTTGATCGCGGTGTTTGTGATCGCCGCTTTGGCAAAGAATCGCTCACTGATGATCGGCGTCGGGTTCGTGTTGGTCGTCAAAGCCTTGCCGCCTTTGCAGCCGTTTTTAAAGACGCTGCAAGCTCAAGGGATCAACTGGGGCGTCACGGTGATCTCTGCGGCGATCATGGTCCCGATCGCCACGGGTGAAATCGGGGTGCGCGAGTTGCTGAAAGTCTTTCGCAGCCCTGCCGGCTGGATCGCCATTGCCATGGGCGTATTAGTGGCAGTGTTATCGGCTAAAGGCGTGGGATTATTGGCCCAAAGCCCGGAAATGACGGTGGCGCTGGTGTTTGGGACGATCATGGGAGTCGTGTTGCTGCGCGGGATCGCAGCTGGTCCGGTGATCGCTTCTGGGATGACGTATGTGATTTTGACCGTCTTAAATTTATTACCGCAACATTAAAAGGAGAACTTATGAAACGAAATGGACAGATTTTAACGGCTACCGTTACTGATCATAACGACACGCAGGTTTTTGCGCAAAACGAAGGGGAAACTTTTGCCATCGACCAAACGGAATTTGAACAGTTGCCGGCAGTGGGCACCGCCGTGCATGGCTTTGTGTATGAAAATCAACACGGTGACGCGCGAATGACGACCAAGATCCCTACGGTGGGCCATGATCATTATGCTTGGGCCACCGTAGTGGAAGTGCGCCATGATCTTGGGGTCTTTGTCGACATCGGCTTACCGGATAAAGACATCGTGGTGTCTTTGGACCAATTGCCGGAGCTCAGCCGGCTATGGCCAGCGCGCGGGGATAAGTTGATGATCGCTTTGATCATTGATAAAAAGCACCGCTTATGGGGTAAGCTAGCCGATGAAAGTATCATCCAAGCTGTAGCCAATCTGGGCAAGCCAGCGCAAATGAACCAAGATGTAACCGCCACCGCTTACCGGTTAAAAATGGCCGGCACGCATGTGTTGACAGATGATTTCTTCTTAGGCTTCATTCATCCCAGCGAACGTGAAATCGAACCGCGCTTAGGCGAAGTGGTGCATGCCCGGGTGATCGGGGTGCGGCCGAATGGGGAATTGAACTTGAGCTTGAAGCCGCGCGCGTTTGAAGCTATTTCTGATGATGCGGCGATGGTGCTGGCGGTATTGGAACACAGTGCAGACAAGACGATCCCCTTTACGGATAAAAGCGATCCGGAAGCGATCAAGCAAGCATTTGGGATCAGCAAAGCCGCGTTTAAGCGGGCATTGGGCCACTTGCTTAAAGCAAAATTGATCAAAGAACATGATGGGGTCACCGAATTGCTGTAAACGTGTTAACATAACCTGTGAAAGGAGGCAGCGGTAAATGGATCGATTGATCGCAGATTTTGTGCATTATTTGGATGTTGAACGCGGCTTGGCTAAAACTACCCAAAGCAGCTATCAACAAGATCTCAAGGAATTTGCCGCCTGGCTAAAGACGCAGCAGCTGGCTGAATTTCCCAGTGAGTTAACGGTGATCCAAGATTTCTTGCAGGTGCAAACCAGTCTTAAAGCGCCAAGTTCAATGAGTCGAATGATCTCAGCCATGCGCAAATTTTATCGCTATTTGCTGCGCGAAGAGCTGATCGTCCAAGATCCCATGACCTTAGTCGCATCGCCAAAAGCCGCTCAGCGGCTGCCGGCAACGTTGTCAAGCAATGAGATCGACCGGCTGATGGCGGCACCTAACACCACCAAACCGTTGGGTTTGCGTGATCGGGCGATTTTTGAGCTGATGTACGCCACCGGGCTGCGCGTGTCTGAAGTGGTCAATTTGCGCTTGGATCAATTGCACTTGACGCTGAACTTGTTGCAAGTCACCGGTAAAGGCGACAAGGAACGGATCGTGCCGATTTCACCACAAGCCGTTGATTGGGTCCAGCAATACTTGCAAACGGCTCGGCCAACTTTGGTGCGCCAAGATCCGCCAGTCACGGTATTTGTCAATTTTCATGGGCATCAGCTGACCCGCCAAGGCATTTGGAAGAACCTCAAAGCTTATATCGACGCGTTAGGGATCGAAAAAAATGTGACCCCGCACACTTTGCGGCACAGCTTTGCCACGAACTTGTTAGCCAACGGGGCCGACTTGCGGGTGGTGCAAGAATTGCTGGGCCACAGTGATATCAGCACCACCCAGATCTATACGCATCTGGATAATTCCCAGTTAGTCGCGGTATATCATCGGGCCCATCCGCGCGGGTGACGTTTGTCCTTCTTTTGCGGATATGGTAGAGTAGCCTGTGAGAGTAGTTAATCTGGAGGCTATTATGCTGACGAAATATAAGCACGACTATGCGAAGATCGCGATGGGCTTTTTATCGTTCATCCCGGATCTTAAGGACATGGATCACCTCAAAACTGAGCTGAAGCTCTACACTGAGGAACCAAACCATGTTTTGTATCTTTATCGCGAGGCGCGTGATACCGACTTTGAGGGGATCGTCGGTGTCGAATCTGGTAGCGACTTTGTCATGCTGCGCCATTTAAGTTTATCGCCTAGCGTACGCGACTTGGATACCGAGTTCGCGGCGCTGGCTGATTTGCATGCGGTATACCCGGACAAGAAGATCATGGGGTCGCTGGAAACTGCCCCTTTGGTCGCAAAATTTAACCAGCATAGAAAAGAGGCAATCGATGGCACTGACACTGGTGCTTGATGACTTCTCTGGACCGTTGGATCTCTTGTGGCATTTGATCCGCACCAATGAAGTCGATATTTATGACATTCCGATCGCTGAGATCACTAGCCAATATCTTGACTACCTGCATCAAATGCAGGAGTTGCGCTTGGATGTGGCTGGTGATTATTTTGTTATGGCCGCCAGCTTGATGGCGCTAAAAAGCCAGCTGCTGCTGCCGCAACCGGAGCCGCCGGCAGTTGATGCCGACGAGTATGTTGACCCGCGTGCGGATCTGGTAGCGCAGTTGTTGACGTATCAAGTGTATCAAGAAGCGGCTAAAGAGCTGAAAACGCGCGAGCAAAAGCGGGCATTGTCTTATGCTAAAGCCGAGACCTTGCCCGATGCCAGCTTGGCCGTGCCCATGGCGCCTGGGGCCGTCAAGCTGCGCGATTTGGTGCAAGCTATGGCATCTGTGGCGGCGCAACAAGCGGCCATGGCGCAAACCATCGCCCATATCGAAGCGGAACCGATTTCGTTGAGCCAGCGCATCGGCGCGGTGATGCAGCATTTAGCCGACTGCAAACAATGCACCTTTGCCGAATTGGTGGCGGCGCCAACGGTTGATGGGGTCGTGACGACGTTCTTGGCGATTTTAGAACTGATGAAAACCGACCAGATCGATTGTCAGCAATCAGCCCCATTTGCCCCGATCATGGTCACCTTAAAGGAGGCGGCTTGATGCAACCGCAAATCGAAGCGATTTTATATACGGCAGGCGATGCCGGCGTTGACTTGAACGACTTAGCCGCGATCTTGAACATCAGCCCTGCGGCGATGCGCCAACAATTAGAAGCGTATCAAGCCGCCTTGGCTGAAGATGGCCAGCGCGGCTTGATGGTGCAACAAAGTGCGCAGCGGTATTATTTGTTGACCAAGCCGGATTTTGCGGAGAGTTTGCGAAAATATTTTGCCGGCCCGCCGGCGACTGGCTTATCGCAAGCAGCTTTGGAAGTGTTGGCGATCATTGCTTATCAACAACCCATTACCAGGATCGAAATCGATGAGGTCCGCGGCGTGCAATCCAGCGGCGCACTGACGACTTTGGCCAGCCGCCAATTGATCAAAGAAGCCGGGCGCAAAGAGGCGCCTGGGCGGCCGATCTTGTATGCGACGACCCCATTTTTCTTGGATTATTTTGGCTTGAAGCGCTTGAGCGACTTGCCGCCATTAGCAGCGGCAACGACGCCGAGTGAGGTGGATCTGTTTGCTGATTTTAACGCGACTTTAAAAGGAGAACCTAACCATGAATGAATCAGAAGAGCGCCTCCAAAAGGCGATCGCTAATGCCGGTGTGGCGTCGAGACGGCATGCTGAAGACTTGATCGCCACCGGCCATGTGACCGTCAATGGCACCGTCGTGACGGCAATGGGGGTGAAAGTCACCGCCAAAGATGAGGTGCAAGTTGACGGGGTACCGTTAAGCAAACCGATCGCGCGCCATTATCTGTTTTATAAGCCGCGCGGGGTGATCACTGCGGTGACAGATGATAAAAAACGCAAAGTGGTCACTGACTTTTTCACCGATGTCCCTGAACGCTTATATCCGGTGGGCCGCTTGGATTATGACACGTCTGGGTTATTATTGATGACCAATGATGGGGAATTTGCCAACCAGCTGATGCATCCGCGTTTCAAGATCGAAAAGCATTACGTCGCCAAGGTGCAAGGCATCCCGACGCGCTTGGGCTTGGCGCCTTTGCGCAAAGGGCTGGTGGTCGAAGGCAAAAAGCTGGCACCGGCGCGCTACAACATCATTTCTACCGATAAAGCCAAGCGGACCGCGATCGTGGAGCTCACGATCCATCAAGGGGTCAATCATCAAGTCAAAAATATGTTCAAGACCCTAGGCTTTCCGGTGATGAAGCTGTCACGGCCGCAATATGGGCCGTTGACGTTAGACGGCTTGCAGCCAGGGGAGTATCGCCCGCTCAAGCCGCGAGAAGTGGATGCCTTGCGGAAATTAGCCCGCGGGGAAAAATAGGGCCAGTTGCAATTGATGAAATACTGAGCATACTTACTGTTGACAAGTACTGTTCCCAGCTGGTAGACTAAGCCTGTAATTAAATAAATGGTTCGTCTTCAGGGGCAGGGTGTAATTCCCGACCGGCGGTGATAGTCCGCGACCCAAGCTTTGGCTTGGCCGACAAGGTGTGATCCCTTGACCGATAGTGATAGTCTAGATAAAAGAAGATGGGGCTTATTTTGAATCCTAAATTCAAATTAAGGCCTGTTTGCCCTTGGCAAGCAGGCCTTTTTAGGCTCTTCTGAAGCAACCACATGGAGGAATGTTCTATGTCTGGTTCTAAAGTACACCGTTTGGTCGGGATCGCACTGCTGTCAGCCGTTGGGTTTATCTTGCAAATGTATCTGGCATTTCCGATATTACCCATGTTTCCCTTTTTGAAGTTGGATCTCTCTGATCTGACGGTGCTGTTAGGCGGGTTGTTATATGGCCCGGCTGGCGGGGTCGCGATCGCTTTTGTCCGGTCCTTAGTGCATTACGTGATGACTGGCGGCGGTGTGGTCAATTTGGTTGGCGATGTGGCGGCGTTCATTGCCAGCGTCGGGTTCATGTGGCCGGTGGTCACGGTGATGAAGACTAAAAATTCAGTAGGGCGGCAAATCGGCGGGTTGATCGGCGGGACGATCAGCTTGACGGTGGTCATGAGTTTGTTGAATTGGGTCGCAATCATGCCAATGTATCTGGCGGTCATGAACTTTCAGTTGGGGATGTCCACGATCAAGTATGTGTTGATCGGCGTGGTGCCGTTCAACTTGATCAAAGGGGCAGTCGTCTCAGTGGTATTCTTTGCTTTTGCCAAGGCCTTGATGCCTTGGCTGGATCGCCAACATGCGATCCAAGCCCAGCGCTTGCAGCATTAAGCCTGTGATCAACAGGCTGATGAAGCGGTAGTCACCGGCGCCTTGAAACTGTGATTCGATTGTTGAATCGCGATTTCAAGGCGTTTTTTTGCCGCTAAAGCGCCAAAAAAGCGCATCTGATGCAGATGCGCAATGAGATAGCCGCGGCCAGCCGTTTTTTAAGCGTGGGGGCGTGTTGGGGCAAACGGCTGCTGTCCGCGGGTGATCGCACCGGTGGGGCAGCGTTGATAGGCCAGCTTGAAGGCTTGCAGCTGTTGGGCAGACAGCGCCAAGCTGCCCGTGTTGTGGTCTGGGCGATAGCTGGCGATCCCGTTTTCGTCGTAATCAAACAAGGCCGGTGCCAGCATTTGGCACAACCCGCAAGCGATGCAAGCGTCTTGGTCGACGTGAGCGTATAATGGCATGAGAAGTCCCCCTAGAAAGGTGATCAGCAATGCTTGACGATTTGCTCATCCAGTTTTTTGATCTGCAACCGCGCCGCCCAACAGCGGTTTATTTGCTGTTGACGGGCAAAAAAACATTGTCGATTTTATTTGCGGCGATGCAGCATCATCAACTGCAATGGCTGCAACTTTACCCTACGCTGGCGCGCGCAGATTTTCAAGCCGCGATCGCGCGCCTGCAAGCGGCACAGGCGTTGCAGGAACAAGGACCAGGGTTGGTGCTGGAAGATGCCGCACTGCAAGCCGCGGCCAAAAAGCGCCTGCCTTTGCCGACTGCTTATCGGCCAGAGTTTGGGGTCGCAAGTTTTGCCGCGCGCTTTTATTTGGCCGTTCAAGTCTTATCAGAAGCCAGTTTCGGGCAAAAAGCGTATCGGCCGTTAACCAATGATTGGGCCACCCAACAAGCGGTACGTACTTGGTGGGCCAGCATCACGCCTCAAGCCGCGATCAAGGAGTTGACGGCGGCGTTTGCGCAGCTGCCGCCGGCGCAAGCCACGTTGTTGACACAGGCCATGGTTGGCCATGATTTTGTGGGCCCAGGCCAATTAGACTCATTGCAAGCCCAAATGGCGCAGTTGGATGCCCTGTCAGCGCTGATCTCGACGATTGCCGCGCATCCAAAATGGCCGGCTTTGAATCGCTTATGGGGCGGCAAGCAGCGATTAGGCAGTCAAACGATGGCCCAAGCGTTGGCGTTGAGCCAAGCTGGGTTGTCCAAGGAGCAAATCGCCCAAAGACTGCGCCTCAAGTCCAGCACGGTCAATGAACATTTGTTGACGGCAGCGTTGTTTGGCGCGGAATTGCCGGTGGCAAGCTTTTATTCACCGGCACAATTTCAGCAGCTGACGACCTTAGTGCCGCAAGCGCAGCACCCGTATCAAGAACTCTTGGTGCAAGTCGCAGACAGTGATTTTTTCCAGATCCGCTTATTTCAGATCCTTTGTTTAACCGGGAGGTGGCCTGATGGCGGCGCTTGAAGCATTATTACAAGAACACTTTGGATTCATCACCTTCCGCCCTGGGCAAAAACAGCTGGCAGCGGCGGTATTGGCTGGAGAAGACGCCTTGGGAATCTTGCCAACAGGCAGCGGTAAAACCTTATGTTATCAGCTGCCTGCGACGCAGTTAAGCGGGTTGATGGTGATCGTAGAACCGCTATTGGCTCTAATGGATGATCAAGTGGCACGCTTGCAAGCCCGCGGCCAAAAACGGGCGGTGGCCTTATCCAGCCGCTTGACGCCGCCAGCATTTCATCAGGTTTTGGCCAGCTTGGCGCGCTATCGCTTCTTATTTGTTGCCCCAGAAACCTTGATGCGCCAAGATGTGTTACACCAGCTGCAACAAGTGACGATCAGTTGTTTGGTGATCGACGAGGCCCATTGCATCTCGCAATGGGGTCCGGATTTTCGCCCAGCGTACTTGCAGCTGGGGCAAGCGCGCGCTGCTTTAAAGCCGCGGTGTACCTTAGCGCTGACCGCCACGGCGCCTAAGCGCGTGCGGGCAGACATCATCGCTCAATTGGGGTTACAAGACCCGCAGCAGGTGGTCAGTGATGTGGATCGGCCCAATGTGTATTTAGGCGTGGAGCAAATCGCCGATCCAGCCGCCAAACAAGCCCGTGCCAAAGCCTTAGTGCAAGCGGTGCAGGCCGCGACGATCGTGTATTTTGACTCCAAAGCCCAAGCGGAAGCTTATGCCGAGATGTTTACCCAAGCGGGGATCGCTGCAGCTTATTATCATGCCGGCTTATTGCCGCAAGCGCGCGAATTGATCCAGCGCCAGTTTATGCATGATCAGCTGCAAGTGATCTGTGCCACCAGCGCATTTGGGATGGGGATCGATAAACCCGACATCCGCTTAGTGGTGTATACGTATGTCCCAGAGTCGTTAGCAGCTTATTCGCAAGGAATCGGCCGCGCCGGGCGCGACGGGCAGCCGAGCATCTCGGTGGTGCTGGTGGCGCCTGGGGATATGCAGCGCGCGGCGCAATTTGCCCAAGCCCTGCCGGATAACGACTTGATCCAAACGGTGTATGCCGATCCTGAAGCTTATCAAGATTTTGATGATCCGCAGGTGCAGCTGTTAGTCGCTTATCACCATGCCGGCTTTGCGCAAGCGACAGTCGTGGCCCAACTGGCCGCCAGGCGGCAGGATAAACAAGCGCATCAACAGGCGATGGCGCAGTTTTTAACCGCAAAAGGCTGTCGCCGCCAAGTGTGGCTGCAATATTTTGATAGTCCGATCAAACCGCACACGGCTTATTGCTGTGGGGTGGTGACGCCGGAAATCTTGGCGCAGATCCCGCATAAGCCGATCAACAGTGCCAAAGCGCAAGATTGGCGGCAAGTCTTTGCCCAGTTATTTAACCAAGTCTAAAGGCTTTTCAAGCATAGGTATGATACAATAATTGCAGTATGTGAGGGGGGATCGGTTTGCGTAAGAAAACCACCAAGAAAGAGGAATCTGTCGGCAACGACGCTTCCGACCAAACCAAACCTTGGAATAAACAATTCGAAGACGATCGTGACGATGCGGGTAATTTGTCGCGCGTGGCCACGCGCAAAAAAAAGCGCGGCACGTCGATTTTGTCTTGGGTCGTGTGGATCGCATTGGCACTGGTGATCATCGTGCCAGTGGCTTATGAAGCGATCCATAGCAATTCAAATGCCGGTGGCGGCTACTCAAACGATAAGATCACAGTCACCACTTCGAGCAAGAAAAAAGCTGCTAGTCAAAAAAGTGCGACCAGCAAAAAAAAGGTTGCCAGCAACCATGCCAAGTCGAGCAAACATAAAGCCGCCAGTCAACGTGTCGCAGCCAGCCAAAAAGCAGCCGCAAGCAGTGCATCAGCTAGTGCCGCATTGGCCAGCTCAGCCGCTGCCAGTCGCGCAGCGGCGAGTTCTGCGGCGGCCAGTTCCGCAGCGGCCCAAAGCCAAGCGGCCAGTGCCAGTAAGGCAGCGGCTAGTTCAAGCAGTACGGCAGGCGGCACTTACACCGTCAAGGCCGGCGATAACTTGTATCGTATCGCGGTCAACCACGGCATGACGTTAAGTGAGCTGTTGCAGCTCAATGGCATGTCGTCTGGGGCCAGCATTGCTGCCGGACAGACTTTGAAAGTCAAGTGATCGCAGTGCGCCGCGTTTAGTATGCCGCGAGCGTCAAAGCTTAAAGGGTGTTGACCAAAGCTCGGACAGTTGCTGGCCGAGTTATTGGTATGTCAAAAAAGAGGAGTGCTTCTGCAAGATGCAAATTGCAATCGATGGCCCAGCAGGGTCGGGGAAAAGTACCATCGCCAAAATCGTTGCGAATCGGTTAGGCTTTATTTATTGTGATACCGGCGCCATGTATCGCACGGCGACTGTGATGGCGTTGCGTTTGGGGTTAAAGTTGGATGATGAAGCGGCGATCATGGCGCATCTCAAGCCGCTGGCGATCACCTTTAAGCCGACCCCAGAAGGCCAGCAAGTGTTTATGGATGGCGAAGAGGTGACTTTGGCGATCCGCGAGCCTGAAACGACGAATAATGTGTCTCAAGTGGCGGCTTTGCCGGCGGTGCGCGCAGAAATGGTTCAACGCCAACGCGACATTGCCGCGACTCATGATATCGTCATGGACGGACGCGATATTGGCACCACCGTGTTGCCGGATGCTGAGGTGAAGATCTTCATGGTCGCTTCTGTAAAAGCGCGGGCGCAACGCCGCCATGAAGAAAATGTTGCCAAAGGGATCATGACTTCAGTGGCAACGCTGGAACAAGAAATCGCCACTCGCGATCACAAAGACGCGACCCGCGCGGTATCCCCGCTGCAAAAAGCGCCTGACGCCATTGAGATCGACAGCACGAATATGACCATTGCGCAAGAAGTTGACGAGATCTTGCAACTAGTCGCGACGAAAATTCAATGATTTTCAACAAAGTGTTGGTATTTTTAATCAAGATTAGGTACAATAGAGGCTGTATGACAGTCGTATAGGAGGATTTTTTGGCATGAGTGAAAACAACGTAAACGAAAACGCCCAAACGATGGCGGACGCCTTAAACAGCGTCGAAACCGTTCATATCGGTGACACCGTAAAGGGTGAAGTTTTAGCCGTTGAGGATAAGCAACTGATCGTCGGTATCGAAGGCACCGGGGTTGAAGGTGTCGTTCCTCTGAAAGAATTATCTACTCAGCCAATCGATGATATTCGTTCGGTTGCTAAAGTCGGCGACGAGATCGACCTGGTGGTCATCTCCACGATTGGTAAAGATAAGGAAAACGGCCAGTACCTGCTTTCTAAGCGCCGCTTAGAAGCACAAAAGGTCTGGAAAGAGATCCAAGCGAAGTTCGATGCTGGTGAAACTATCACCGCGCCAGTGACCTCTGTGGTCAAAGGCGGCTTGGTCGTTAATGCCGGCGTGCGTGGATTCGTTCCAGCATCCATGGTTGAAGACCACTTTGTCGAAGACTTGAACCAATATAAGGGTCAAGAACTCGAATTTAAGATCATTGAAATCGAACCAAGCGACAACCGCTTGATCCTTTCTCACCGTGCGATCGTTGAAGCTTCCAAAGCTGAAGCGCGCAAGGAAATCTTCAGCAAGTTACAAGCTGGCGATATCGTTGAAGGCAAGGTTGCTCGTTTGACCAATTTTGGTGCTTTCGTTGATCTTGGCGGCGTGGATGGTTTGGTCCATGTTTCCGAAATCGCGTTTGATCACGTTGACAAGCCGTCTGACGTGCTTAAAGTTGGCCAAGACGTCAAGGTCAAAGTATTGGCTGTTGACGAAGACCGTGACCGGATCTCCTTGTCCATCAAGGCGACCTTGCCACAACCATGGGACAACATTGAAAGCGAAGCACCAGCTGGTGCCGTGCTTGATGGGACCGTACGCCGCTTGACGAGCTTCGGTGCTTTCGTCGAAGTCTTCCCAGGTGTTGAAGGTTTGGTCCACATTTCTCAGATCTCCCACGAACACATTGCGACGCCTCAAGATGTGTTGAAGGAAGGTCAAGAAATCAAGGTCAAGGTCTTGTCTGTTGACCCAGATGCACATCGCTTGGCGTTGTCCATCAAGGCGCTTGAAGAAGCTCCTGAAGGCGCACAACAAGAAAACAACAGCCAACCACGCAACAACAACCGTGGTGGCGATCGTCCAAAGCGCAACAACCGTCGTGAAGAACGCACGTCGATCCCTGCTGAATATCAACAGGATGATTCCGGCTTCTCCTTAGGCGATATGCTTGGTGATGCTTTGAAGGATTTCGGTAAAGACGACAAGTAAATCAGTCGTTGATTGCGGGACAAAACATCGTTTTGTCCCGTTTTTGATGCCATTGACAATTTGAGGACCGCAGCTTGTGAAGCGGTCCGGTAATACAGATAAGGATGTGAACAAATGGTACTCCCAACGTTAGCGATCGTCGGTCGGCCGAATGTCGGCAAGTCCACGATCTTCAACCGGATCATTGGCGAACGGATCTCCATTGTCGAAGATACGCCCGGCGTCACGCGGGATCGGATCTACGGTAAAGGCGAATGGCTCGGCAAAGAATTTGCTTTGATCGATACAGGCGGGATCGACATGGGCGATGAACCGTTTTTGTCGCAGATCACCCAGCAAGCTGAAATCGCCATCGAAGAAGCAGATGTGATCATGTTTTTGACCAGCGTCGAAGCAGGGATCACCGATGCCGACGAAAAAGTGGCGCAGATTTTATATCGTGCCGACAAGCCGGTGGTTTTGGCGGTCAACAAAGTCGATAACCCAGAGCGGCGCAATGAGATCTATGATTTTTATTCCCTGGGCTTTGGCGAACCATACCCATTGTCTGGGACGCATGGCATTGGCTTAGGCGACGCGTTAGATGCTGTGTTTGCGGCGTTTCCTCAAGAAGGCCAGGCCCCTGAAGACGACAGTATCAAGTTTTCCTTCATCGGCCGGCCGAATGTCGGCAAGTCCAGTTTGGTCAATGCAATCTTAGGTGAAGAACGGGTGATCGTGTCTGAGATCGAAGGCACGACGCGTGATGCGATCGATACCAAGTTTCAAAGCGCTGGGCAAGAGTTTACCATGATCGATACTGCCGGGATCCGCAAGCGCGGCAAAGTCTATGAAAACACCGAAAAATACGCGGTGATGCGGGCGTTGCGGGCGATCGATCGCTCTGATGTGGTCTTGGTAGTGCTCAACGCCGAAGAAGGCATTCGCGAACAAGATAAGAAAGTCGCCGGCTATGCGCATGAAGCCGGGCGCGGGATCATCATCGTCGTAAACAAGTGGGATACTTTGACCAACAAGGATAATCACACGATGCAAGAGTTCCAACAGCATATTCGCGATGAATTTCAATATCTTGATTACGCCCCGATCGTGTTTGTTTCTGCGAAAACCAAGCAGCGCTTAAAGAACTTGCCGGCCATGATCATGACGGTTTCAGAAAATCAAAACCGCCGGATCCAAAGTGCGGTGTTGAACGATGTCTTGATGGATGCCTTGGCGGTGACCCCCACGCCGACGATCAATGGCAAGCGTCTGCGCATCTACTACATGACCCAAGTGGCCGTAAAACCGCCTACTTTCGTGGTTTTTGTCAATGATCCGGACTTGTTGCACTTCTCTTATCAGCGTTTTCTCATTAACCAGTTGCGGCAAACGTTTGACTTTGACGGCACTCCGATCCACTTGATCGCGCGCAGCCGCAAATAAGGGATCGACGCCTTTTACCGCTTGAAAATCATTTTTTCAAAGTTGGTTTTTCACCAGTTGCGTAAAATGCCGCCGAAAGTGGAAAAAACCTTGCTACACCGGCGTTGGTGTGCTATCTTTAAGCATGAAATAGTGATACGGTTTTATCATTGTTTCCTCATCCTGTGAGCTTGCTCACAGTTGGGACTGTTTAGATGTGATACATCTAAATCTATATGGAGGTGAAATTGCTCATGGCAAACAAAGCTGAATTGATCGAAAGCGTTGTGGAAAAGACTGGCTTGACCAAGAAAGACGCAACCGCAGCCGTTGACGCTGTCTTCGGTTCGATCCAAGATTCCTTGGCCCAAGGTGCTAAGGTTCAACTGATCGGTTTCGGTAACTTCGAAGTGCGCGAACGCGCCGCTCGTAAGGGCCGCAACCCACAAACTGGTGCAGAGATCGAAATCCCTGCATCTAAGGTACCAGCATTCAAGCCTGGTAAGGCACTCAAGGACGCTGTTAAGTAGTCTCCTGAGGCAATGATACACAGAATCGGCTGAGCCCCTCGGGACTCGGCCTTTCTTTTTGCCGGTGGGGCTAAAATGGCCCTGTGCGCGTTGAAAGCGGAGGATGAGATGAGTTATTCCAAAGAGATGCTAGATGCCTTAGAACGTGGCGATATGGCAGATGCCAAGGCCTTTTTCAAAGATGTCTTAGCGCACGATGATGATGAAACCAAATACAACCTTGCCGAAGAGCTTTATGCACTGGGCTTCATCGGCCAAGCCCAGCGCTTGTACCAAGAGTTGTTAGGCAAATATCCGGATCAAGATGATATCAAAACCATGCTGGCAGATATTGCTGTTTCTAACGGTGATAGCGATCAAGCATTGAATTATCTTGCTCAAGTCGGCCCTGACAGTGATGCGTATGTGCAAGCGTTAATGACTGCTGCTGATGTCTACCAAACCCAAGGTCTTTATGAAGTGAGCGAGCAAAAACTTTTAGAAGCGCGGCAGTTGGCGCCAGATGAGCTGGTGATCACCTTTGCGTTAGGTGAGTTATATTTTGCTTGGGGCAAAGACGACCAAGCGGCGCTGGCTTATTCTGATTTGATCCAAGCTGGTGTGGCTGAAATGGCCGGGGTTTCAGTGAAGTCTCGGTATGCTGCCACGTTAGCCAATATGGGACAATATGAAGACGCGGTGGCCGTTTATGAAGACCTCAAAGATGCGCTGGATGTTAATGATGCGTTTACCTTAGGCAGCTTATATGCGCAACTCAAAGACTATCCGCGCGCCATTGATGCCCTTCAGCGGGTGATCACTGAAGATGCCAGTTATGCCAATGCGTATTTGCCGCTGGCCCAAGCCCAAGCGGCAGATCATCAAGGCGACGCGGCGTTGACGACGGTGCAAGCCGGCTTGCAAGTCGATGATACCAATCCGGAATTATTCGCGTTAGGCGCACAATTGGCGCTGAAAGCCGATGATCAGCCTTTAGCGCGCACGTATTTGCAAAAGGCTCGCAAGCTTGATCCGGAAAATCAAACTGTAATGCTGGCTTGGTCCAACTTATTGTTGGCAGAAGGGGCTGATCAGGATAATGTGGCCTTTTTGGAAGCAATCGACAAATCTGGCGAGGTGGATCCGCAGATTTATTGGAACCTGGCGAAAAGCTATGATCGCTTAGACCAGCCACAACAGGCGCGGGAGAATTATCTCCTGGCTTTTGGCCGCTTTCAGGACTCGCGGGATTTCTTATTGGATATCATCGACTTCTTCCAGTCCACCGCGGCCATTCCTGAACTCAAAGCGGCAATGACCCGTTATTTGGCCTTGGTGCCGGATGATGCAGCGATGCAAGCGCGCCTGGATGAACTTAACGCGGAAGCCTAAGCGGGCGTTGCGCCCCATTTAAAAGCCGGCGCTTCTAGTCGCCGGCTTTTGTGCTGGGTGCTGGGATTTGCTATGATAGATGAGATTGTGAGGGGAAAACATGCAAATCGATTTAACACATCCAGACTTTCAAGCGGCGATCCCAATCTTGAAGCAAATCGAAGCCGCTGGGTATGAAGCGTATTTTGTCGGCGGCAGTGTCCGTGACGCCTTATTAGGCTTGCCGATCCATGATGTGGATATTGCCAGTTCTGCTTATCCAGAAGAAATCAAGCAGATCTTCAAGAAAACGGTGGATACCGGCATCCAACATGGCACGGTGATGGTGTTGGACCATGGGGTCGGCTATGAAGTGACGACCTTTCGCACCGAGTCGACGTATCAAGATTTCCGCCGGCCGGATCAAGTGACCTTCGTGCGCTCGCTGGCCGAAGATCTCAAACGCCGCGATTTTACCGTGAACGCGTTGGCAGCGCGCCATGATGGCAGTGTCGTCGATATGTTTGCCGGCTTGGCTGATCTCAAAGCCAAGCGCCTGCGCGCCGTGGGCGATCCGCAAGCGCGTTTTCATGAAGATGCTTTGCGGATGATGCGGGCGGTGCGGTTTGAAAGTCAGCTGGGTTTTGCAGTCGCGCCGGCCACACAAGCTGCGATCGCGGAAAATGCGCCGCTGTTAGCGCATATCTCCGTGGAGCGGATCGCCAGTGAGTTCACCCGCTTGTTGTTGGGCCAAGACCGCAATGCGGGTTTGGCGACATTTTTAGCCACGGGGTTGTACCGGTATGTGCCGCAAATGGCCACCAAGGCAAAAGCGTTGGCGGCTTTTGGACAATTGCCGGACACACCGATCGCATCGGCTGCAGTGGCGTGGACGTTAGTGTGTCATTGCCTGGCCTTGCCGGTGGCCGCGACCATGAAAGCTTGGAAGCAAGCCAACGATCTCAATCACTTAGTGCAAAATGCCGTGGGCTTATTGCCAAAACTTGCTGCAACGACGCCTTGGGACTTGTATTTGGCCGGTAAAGCGGCAGTGGACGTGGCCGCAGCTGCGCAAGCGTATTTGCAGCCAGGCTTTGATCCGGCCCCAGTGCAAGCGGCTTATGCGGCCTTGCCGATCCATAGCAGCCGCGATTTGGCGCTGAATGGGCGGGATCTGATGACGCATGGCATGCGCCCAGGGCCGCAGTTGGGGCAAACGTTGAAGCGCATCGAGCAAGCGGTGGTCTGCGGCAGACTGTCGAATCAGATGGAATCGCTTTTAGCCGCCGCGATGGATGAATAAGTGTGTTAGAATAGTCATGTAAGCACATTCAGAGAGGATGAGTGATATGACGGAACACGCTTTTGAACAGTTGGTCTTCCACTTCCGTAATGGGGATGAGTGGACGATCTCACATAAGGAATTAGCCGATATTTGGATCAGCCGCGTCACCACCAGCTATGGCCGGATCAATGGCGGCAAGATCCAAGAAATTCACCCATGCAAGAGTTTCAAAGTGGAGATTTTGCCAGAAGCGGATCACGTGAAGTCTACCGACATCAACACCGGTTCTTTGGAATTAGGGATGTTTGGGCGCGCAACGAAGTATCAAGACATCGAGAAGATGGATCTGATCTATGATGCTGCAGCCAATAACCAGATCCAGATCTACTTCCCATTCAAGCAAAAAGATCCCAGCGGCTTAGACAATGCTTATCAAACCAGCAAAGTCAGCCAAAAAGACGGGCATTTGTATATCGTCATCGATGAAACCCATACGGTTGACGATGATTATCCGCAAATTTGATCACGATTTGGGAGCGGGGCTTTGGCCCGCTCTTTTTTTTTCGGCCGAGCCGGTTTTTGTCTCAACCCCTTTTCTTTGTTATGATAGACCCAGACTGACAAAAGGATCGGATAAACATGCAAACTTTGATGGCAAGCGGCGTAAGCAAGGCTTACGGCGATAAGCAACTCTTTAAGGGGATCGACTTTTTGATCAACGCTGGTGATCGCATCGGCTTGATCGGGGTCAATGGCACCGGCAAGTCAACATTATTAAATGGGTTGGCAGAGGTGGAACCATTCGACCAAGGCGACGTGACGACGCCGAAAAACTACCGCATCGCCTATCTTGCCCAAAAACCGGCGTTAGCAGTGCACAAGCGCATCATGGATGCAGTATATGGCGGCGATGGCCCGGTATTTGCGGCCTTGCGCCAATACCAACAGGCTTTGGCGGCTTACACCAAAGCGCCGATGGATGAAGCGGCACAGACGGCTTATGCGAAAGCAGATGCCAAAATGACGCAGCTGGATGGCTGGTCGGTGGATACGGATATCAAGACGATCTTGACCCAATTGCACTTAAGCGACTTGGATCGCACGATCGGCAGCTTGTCTGGCGGCCAACAAAAACGGGTCGGCTTGGCGCAAGTCTTGATCGAATCACCAGATCTGTTGATCTTAGACGAACCGACGAACCACTTGGATTTTGACTCGATTGCCTGGTTGGAACAAACCTTGAGCAAATATAAAGGCGCGTTATTAGTTGTGACCCATGATCGGTACTTCTTGGATCGCGTTGCCAACAATATTTGGGAGTTGGATCACGGCCAACTGTATCGCTACACAGGCAACTATGAAGCGTATGTCCAACAAAAAGCGGCCCAAGTTGCCCGTGATTCTGCCGCCGCGCATAAGCAGCAGCAGCTTTATCAACAAGAGCTGACCTGGATGCATGCCGGCGCTCAAGCCCGCACGACCAAACAACAAGCGCGGATCAATCGCTTTAATGACCTGAAAGACGAAATGGCAGCGCGTCCCAGCGCTCAAGGTCAAGTGGAAATGCAAGTGGCATCGACGCGCTTAGGCAAAAAGGTGATCACATTTAAAGACGCCAATTTACAACTCGGCGACCACCAGATCCTCAAAGACTTTTCTTGGTTGGTGCAACCTGGCCAGCGCGTGGGTATCACTGGCGAAAATGGGGCAGGTAAATCGACGCTGCTTAACGTCATTGCCGGCCGTTTGCCGCTTGACAGCGGGGTGTTGGAAATCGGCGAAACCGTGAAGTTAGGGTATTACACCCAGCTTTCACAAGACCTCGATGATTCCAAGCGCGTGATCGCTTATTTGCAAGCGATCGGCGAAGGGTTAGTGACCAATACTGGCGAGCGGATCAGCGTGACGCAATTATTGGAACAATTTTTATTTCCGCGAAGCATGCATGGCGAGTTGATTGGACGGTTATCCGGCGGGGAAAAGCGGCGGTTGTACTTGTTGCAAGTGTTGATGCAGCAACCAAATGTTTTGCTGCTGGATGAGCCGACGAATGACTTGGATGTGGCGACGTTGACCGTCTTAGAAGATTATCTCGCGCATTTCCCTGGTACGGTGATCACCGTGAGCCATGATCGCTACTTTTTGGATAAAGTGGCCGATCAGTTATTGATCTTCCAAGGCCGCGGCGTAATCGACCGTTATGTCGGCGCGTTTAGCGACTACTTGCAAAAACAACTGGCTGCTCCTGCCGCCAAACCCGCCGCCAAGCCCAAAGCTGCCCCTAAGGCGCAAACGGCGAAGGTCAAGACAAAATTGACCTATGCAGAAAGTATGGAACATGATAAGCTACAAACACAAATGGATGCTATCGATGACCAGATCACTGGCTTAAAAGCTGAAATGGCGCAAGTGCCAGGCGAAGATTATGTACGCTTAGGCGACTTGCAAGCCCAGATCGACACCCTCAACGGCCAACTTGATCAAATGTTTGATCGCTTTGCTGAGTTGGACGAATATGTCAATGAATAAAGGAGTCAGGCGATGTTAGAGCAACCGTATTTAGATCTGATGCAGCAGATCCTTGACGAAGGTGATTTCAAAGGCGATCGGACCGGTACCGGGACGTATAGCCATTTTGGCGCACAATTGCGCTTTGATCTGCAACAAGGCTTTCCTTTGCTGACCACTAAGAAAGTGCCGTTTGGGTTGATCAAAAGCGAACTGTTGTGGTTTTTGCACGGGGATACCAATATTCAATTCCTGTTGCAGCATAACAACCATATTTGGGATGAATGGGCGTTTGAGCGCTGGGTCAACTCAGCTGAATATACCGGGCCGGATATGCATGATTTTGGCCGGCGGCGCTTGGCAGATCCGCAATTCGCCCAAGTGTATCAACGCGAAATGGCGGCATTTGACCAGCGCATCGTGGATGATGATGCCTTTGCGGCGCGATATGGCAATTTAGGCAATGTCTATGGCAGCCAGTGGCGCGCTTGGAAGACGTCTCAAGGCGACACGATCGATCAGCTGGGGGATGTGATCCAGGCAATCAAAACCACGCCGAACTCCCGGCGGTTGATCGTCAGTGCTTGGAATCCAGAAGACGTGCCGACGATGGCGTTGCCGCCATGTCACACCTTGTTCCAGTTTTATGTCAATGATGGGAAGTTGTCGCTGCAGCTGTATCAACGATCAGCTGACATGTTCTTAGGGGTGCCGTTTAACATCGCTTCTTATGCCTTGTTGACGCATTTGATCGCGCATGAAGTCGGCTTGCAAGTCGGCGAATTCATTCATACTTTCGGTGATGCGCACATTTACACCAACCATGTCACCCAAGTCAAAGAACAACTGACTCGGACCCCCAAACCTGCCCCGCAGTTGTGGCTCAATCCGGATAAGCATTCCGTGTTTGATTTTGAGATGCAAGATATCAAAGTCGTCAACTATGATCCTTATCCTACGATCAAAGCCCCAGTTGCCGTTTAGACTTAAAGGAGAAAACCTGGTGATCGCATTTTTATGGGCCCAAGCTGCCAACGGCGTGATCGGCAAAAATGGCCGCTTGCCGTGGCATTTGCCAGATGATCTGGCATATTTTAAACAACAAACGTTAGGTCAGCTGACGGTGATGGGCCGCAAGACGTATTTAGGCTTGCCCAAGCGGCCATTGCCTGGCCGCACTAACGTGGTGTTGACACATGATGTGACGTTTGCTGCCCCTGGGGTGGTCGTGGTGCATTCGGCAGCTGAACTTTGTGCACTGGCCGCTAAACATCCGGATCAAAATGTGGTGATCACCGGCGGGGCGCAAGTTTTTGCCAGTTTGAAGGACTTGCCTGATACCTTATGGGTCACCCGCTTGGCCGGGGAATTTGATGGGGATGTGGTGATGAGTGACTTGCCTTGGCAAGCCTTTAAGCTCGTCGCCAGCCGCAAAGTTGCCATGGCAGATCCGCAGCTGACCCACACATTTGAAACTTGGCAGCGCCAATAACCAAGACCAAATCAAAAAAGCCGCCTCAATCGAGGCGGCTTTTTTGTGGCTTAGACGAACAAGTATATCGAGGCATACATCAAAGCACTGCCCAGCATTACAAACAGATGCCAGATCACATGGATATAAGGGATCTGTTTTTGCGAGTACAAGACGGCACCAAACGTATACGCGATCCCGCCGCCGACCAGCAGCCAAAACCCGGCTGGGCCAAGGTGCTGCCACAAAGGTTCGATCCCGATCAGGCACAACCAGCCAAGCAAGACATAAATGCTGGTTTCCACCAAGCGCCATTTGCCGATGAAAAAGCACTTATAGCCGATCCCGGCAAAACACAAGGCCCAGATCCCGATCAACAACCCCCAGCCGAGTTTGCCGCCGATGGCGACTAAACAATATGGCAAGTAAGAGCCGGCGATCAAGATGAAAACGCCAGAATGGTCGAGGACTTGCAGTACATGGCGAGCCTTGGTGAAATAAAAACTGTGAAAAGCCGTTGACGCCGAGTACAACAAGATCAATGCGACGCCAAACCCGATGAAGCTGGCCAAGCGCGTCGGGCTGCCTTGGCCTTTATACGCTAAGGCGATCGTGCCGATCAACGCCATCCCTAAGCCCATGGCATGGGTGGTGGCGCTGAGGCTTTCGTTAGTAAAGGTATAGAAATTGGATTTAGATAGTTGCATCGAGATGACCTCCGCATTTGCCGGTTATGCCTTTGACATTTACGAATCTATCATAGCATGATAAGATGGTAAAAACAACTTAACCTAGTCACTGAAACTAGATGACCCTTTGCTGACAAGGTAGCGGGTCTTTGTTATACTAAATTAGTGGCTAACGTAACCTATAAGAAAGTGTGGCCGAAACATGCCAAAAATTAAACTCGTGACAGATTCATCGATTCAACTCACACCTGAGGAAATCGCTCAATATGATATTCGGGTGGTCCCTTTGACCATCATGATCGACAGCACCGTGTATATCGATGGTGAAACGATCTCAAGAACTGAATTTATGGATAAAATGGCGGCGTCATCGGCTTTGCCAAAAACATCGCAGCCGGCACCAGGGACGTTTTTAGATGTCTATAATGAACTGACGGCAGATGGCAGCCAAGTGCTTTCCGTGCATATGTTGCAAGCCATCAGCGGCACTGTCAACTCGGCACGCCAAGCGGCTGAAATGTGTGATGGCGACGTGACGGTGATCGATTCTGATTTCACCGATCGCGCGATGAGCTTTCAAGTCTTAGAAGCGGCGCGCTTGATCGCCACCGGTGCGGATATGCCTGCCGTCTTAGCCCAAATGGACAAGGTCAAAGCCAATACTACCTTAGTGATGGGAGTTTCGACTTTAGACAACTTGGTCAAAGGCGGCCGCTTAAGCCGCGCTGCCGGCGCCATTTCGACCTTGCTCAACATCAAGGTGATCTTGCAAGTCGCAGATGGTGAGTTGAAGGTGATCCAAAAAGGCCGCGGGACTAAGACCTTGCACAAGTTCGTGGACAGCTTCATCGAAAAGATGCAGTCATTTGACCACTTGCATGCCGTCGGGGTTTCTTTTGCCGGCGGGGAAGCTTATGCGCAAGAAATCGCCGCGAAGATCAAAGCGGCCTTGCCGCAAGTGCCGTTATTGATCCAGCCGACGGACCCGGTGATCGCAACGCATACCGGTGCCGGGGCATTTGCCATCATGTGCTACACCGATTAGAAAATTCAGTGAGGGCAGGGGTGACCCTGCCTTTTTGTGCTTAAAAGGGTGATAAAAGTGAAACAAACGATTCGGGCCTTGCTGGTCGTCATTGCCGTGGCGGTGGTGACGTTTGCCGGATGGCAGTGGTTTGGGCCTAAAGTCGCCGCCACTAACTTACAAGGCGTCACCACCAAGGTGCAGCCGTTGAAGTTGGTAGGGATCGGGGATTCATTGACCCATGGCGTCGGGGATGCCACCAGCAGCGGCGGTTATGTGCCGCTGATCAAAGCCGACCTGGAAGCTAGTGGCCAATACGATGTGTCCACGGCTAATTTTGGGGTGACCGGCAATACCGCCAAGCAAGTCCAACGGCGGCTGGATACCCAATCTAAGCTCCAACAGGCGGTCAAACAAGCCGATGTGATCACGCTGACCGTCGGCGGCAATGATCTCATGGCGGTGTTGCAGAAACATTTCTTTGATATTTCGGCTGGCGATGTTGATCGCGGCAATGCGCAATTTCAAAAGCGGTTGAACAAGTTATTGACCACGATGCGCCAAGCCAATCCAGATGCGCCGATTTACGTTTTTGGGATCTACAATCCGTTTTACGTGTATTTCCCCAAACTGACAGCGATGACCACCAGCGTGCGGGCGTGGAATCAAGCCACGCAAAAAACGCTGGCCAAGCATTCACAAGCGTATTATGTCGATATCGATGCCGTTTTGACCAAAGGCGGCACGACAGCGTCTAAAGCCACCAAGGCGAGTTTGAAACAAGCCTTGGCTGGCGATGAAGAGGCCAACCCGTTGATCTTTAGTGAAGACCATTTTCACCCGAATAACGCCGGCTATGCCCAGATGACCAAGCAATTATGGACTAAAATGCAGCAAACACGCAGCACATGGGAGCATGAATAATGAAGCGAGCAGATAAAAAACCGCGCCGCCCGATCAACTTGTGGCGCTGGGCGACGCTGATCTTGATCGGGTTAGGTTTAGGGACCGGAATTTGGTTTACCGTGAAAGTCCTCACCCCCTATCATGATCCAACGATCGCCACTACGACCAGCGCGCCAGAAACGGGTCAGCCGGCATTTTCCGTGCATTTGACCAAGCGGCAGGTCAACCGGATCGTTGACTACTACTTGAATGATTATCTCAAAGATAGTGACATCAAGTACAGTCTCACGGTCGGAGATCAAGCCGTTTTAGGCGGCCATTTTAAGTTTTTCGGGGCGACGATCAAGTTCCAGTTGCTGTTTGACCCGTTGGTGCGCAGCAACGGCGACGTCGAATTGAAAGCTAAAAAGCTTAACATTGGCAGTTTGCCGGTGCCGATCAGCTATGTTTTAAATTATGTTGGTCATTCTTACAAACTGCCTAAGTGGGTCAAGCTCAATAGCTCAAAAGAAACAGTTGTGTTAAAATTGAGCAAATTCAAATTACAAAACAAGATGCAGATCAAAGCGACGAAGATCGATTTGCCCAATGATGCGATCGACTTTTCCGTTTATCTGCCGCAAAAATAAGGAGCGATAAGATGGCTGAAACCGCAATTTTTGCCGGAGGGTGTTTTTGGTGCATGGTCCAACCGTTTGAAGAACAGCCCGGCATTTTAAACGTCGTGTCTGGCTATACCGGCGGCCATGTGGCTAACCCGACTTATGAACAAGTTTGTTCGCACACCACTGGGCATACTGAAGCTGTTCAGATCACCTTTGATCCCAGTGTGATCTCATATGATCAGTTGTTGGACATTTATTGGCAGCAAACAGATCCAACCGATGCCATGGGGCAATTCCAAGACCGCGGTGATAATTACCGGCCAGTGATTTTTGTCGCTGATGATGCCCAAAAACAAGCTGCAATAGCCTCAAAAGCCCAACTTGAAGCATCTGGGCGGTTCAAAGAACCAATCGTGACCAAGATCGAGCCGGCCAAGCCGTTTTACCCAGCTGAAGAAGCCCATCAAGAATTCTACAAACACAATCCGCGCCGCTACGCGATGGAACACGCCCAGCGGCAAGAGTTTATCAATAAAAACTGGCAATAACACAAAGCAAAGCAAGCTGTTTTTAGGGGTGTGGGTAAGGCAGCCTGAGTGCGTCGCGGCACGCGGCGTGATCGGGATGACTTATCCGCGACCCCGTTAGCTTGCGCAGCTGGACTAAACACATTGCAAAGCAAGCTGGTTTTAGGCATGTACTTGATCCGGCCTGGGTGTGCACGGCACGCTGCGGACCGAGGTCACTTAAGCGCAATGCCGCTGCTTGTAGCGCTTGACTCAGCAACACTATACTGTTGACTGCCAGCGGCTTTGCCGACTGGTGAGAAAGGATCGATGGCATGCGCCAGACGTTTTATCAATATTTGATGACTTTGCGAGACCCCAACGATCACTCGGAAATCGCTGATTTTGCGCAGAATGCGTTTTTGGATCAGAGTTTTCCAAAACAAGAAAGCGGCTTTGATGCGCTGAGCGAATACTTGGAACTCAATGGGAATTACTTGCCAAGCATGAGCGTATTTGATGATGCCTACCGTGAGTATCAAACCCGCGAACGGATCGAAGGTGACACGATTGGCTAAAAAACCACACTTGCAAGTGCCTGCTTGGTTGTTGGCAGTGGGGATGAGTGTCACGCTGGTCGGCGGCGGGGTGATCGGGTATCTGACTCATACTGCCGTGAGTGCTGCGGCACCAAGCACGGCCAGTTTGCCAGCCGGGTTCAACCAGGTGCTGCAAACATATGCCACCATCCAAAGCGGCTATTACAAAAAGACCACCAGCAAGCAATTGACTGCTGGGGCCATCAATGGGATGCTGGAAAGTTTGAAAGATCCTTATTCCACATACTTGGCCAATGATTCTAAGAGCTCTTTAGATTCAACGCTCAGTGCTTCTTTTGGCGGGATCGGGGCCACGGTGCAACAATCAGGCAATAAGCTGACGATCGAAAGCATCATGCCTAACACCCCGTCTAAAAAAGCCGGGCTGAAAGTTGGCGACCAGCTGATCGCCGTTGATGGCAAATCGGTTGAAAAAGCCGACGTCACCACTGCCGTCGATAAGATTCGCGGCAAGATCGGCACCACTGTCAAAGTCACCATCAAACGCAATTCGGCGCAACAAACGTTTGCCATGAAGCGGGCGAAGATCACGACGGATACGGTCGTCGGGGCCTTGGATAAAACCGACAAACACGTTGGCGTGATCACCATGGCGACTTTTTCTGAACCAACTGCTAAGCAATTCCAACAAACGGTAAAGAAACTGCGCAAGCAAGGGGCAACCAGCTTTGTGCTCGACTTGCGCGGTAATCCTGGCGGGATGTTGGATCAAGCCTTGAAGATCGCTTCAATGTGCTTGAAAAACGGCCAAACGATCGTGAAGGTCCAAGATCGCAACGGCAATACCCAAAATTATAAAGCCAACAAGAAATATGATGACGGGTTCAAAGTCACCGAGCCGCTGGCGATCTTGATCGACGGCAACTCGGCTTCCGCTAGTGAAATCTTATCAGCGGCCTTGAATGAAAATCTTGGCAGCCCGCTGGTCGGGGAACAAAGCTATGGCAAAGGCACGGTGCAAAATGTCATGCCGATCAGCAAGACGGCAGAAGTCAAGCTGACAGTGGCCAAATGGCTGACGCCTAAAGGCAACTGGATCAACAAGAAAGGCCTGACGCCAACGGCCAAAGTCGCCTATCCAGACTATTTGAGCATCAAGTCGATTTCGGCTAAGTCGTTGAAGCTTGGCGATGAAAGCGGCAATGTGAAGTCCTTGCAACAGCTGCTGAAGGCGCTTGGCCAAGATCCAGGCACGATCAATGGGTTTTATGGCCCGACGACCCAAGCGGCCGTGACGGCATTCCAAAAAGCCAATCACTTGCCTGCTAACGGGACAGCAGACGAAAAGACCTTGTCTGCGTTAGTGGCTAAGCTGGTCGCAAAATATCAAGACCAAGACCCACAATTACAAGCGGCCGTCAAAGCGGCAGCCAAATGATCCTTAAACCGGCGCGGAGGCCAAATCATGCCTCCGCGCCGGTTTTTTGTACTGGCAGATCGATCCCGCTTTTCCCGTGACAGTGACGCCAAAATTGCGTATGATGAAATTAGTTGTAATCGCTTTCGACCAGCAAAGAAAAGGAGCATGTCTATGAGTATCACATCTGAGATCCGTCCAGGCGCCAATCGCTATCTCAACCATACCGGGGCATTAGCTGAGTTGCCAGAATTGTTAGCGCCATTTAAACACCCGATCATTATCACCGGGGAAAAGTCGTTTGCGGCATATCGTCAATTTGCGCCGGAGTTGGATTGTCCAATTTATCGCTATGATGGCACCGCCTCAGATGAAGATGCCCAGCGCATTGCTGACGCTGCACCAGATGCCGATTGCGTTTTGGCCATCGGCGGCGGCCGGGTCTTAGATACGGCCAAGGTGACCGCAGAATTGCTCGCCAAGCCGGTGATCACGGTGCCGACGTTAGCGTCTAATTGTGCGCCGTATACGCCAGTCGGCGCGATTTATCAGCCGAATCATCAATTCAAGCGCGTGGCGTATTTCACCCAAGCCCCTTATGCGACAGTCGTTGATTGGGATCTGATCTTGACGACGCCGCATGATTATTTCGTTGCCGGTATCGGCGATACCTTGGCCAAGTGGTATGAACTGGTCGGCTTGACTGCCGGGCGCGATGCGACTTTGCCGGTGTTCACCCGGGTGGCCAAAGCCATTGCCCAAGAGATCTTGACCACCTTGCAAGACTATGCGCCGGCTGCGTTAGAAGCGTTGGCTGCCGATGATGCCACCCCGGCATTTACCGCCGTCGCGGATACGATCATTGGCGTGGCAGGGACGACTGGCGGCTTTGGGGTCGCCGACGGCCGGCAAGCTGGTGCGCATGCGGTGCACAACGGCTTGACCCATATTCCGGAAACACATGATATTTTACATGGCAGCAAGGTCGCTTATGGGGTCTTGGTGCAACTGGCTTATACCGGCGACGCCGCCGATTTGCATGCGATCATGCCGTTTTACCAAACAGTCGGCTTGCCGACCAAGCTGGCGGATCTGCATATCACCACAGACGTACCAGCGAAAATGCAAACGATCGCGGCAGCCGCGGCCAGTCCTGATGAATCCTTCACTTTGATCGATTCACAAGTGACTCCAGAAGCAATCGTGGCGGCGATGGAAAAAATAGAAACTGGGGCCTGAGTGCGATCTCAGTAAACGCAGCGGTGGCGCTTGATCTGCGGATCAGGGCCACTGCTTTTTTATAGGCATGGATGCAAACGCTACGCCAACTTGATATGATAGAGTTAGTGAGAAAGTTATCAAAAGGAGGCGAGCGTATGCGTGAATATCGACGATTGATCGCAGTTGCCGGTGTGGGTGCGGCGGCGTTGTTCTTGGCATTCGGGCTCAACCAGGTGCAATGGGCGCAAGGGTTGATCACAGTTGCCGGTGGGATCTTGGCTTTGCTGATGTTTGTTGATATGGTTCAGACGCTGCGTTCAGGGACGTTTGGGGTGGATCTGCTGGCGATCACGGCAGTCGTGGCGACGCTGGCTGTCGGGGAGTATTGGGCAGCGTTGATCGTGTTATTGATGTTGACAGGCGGTGACGCCTTAGAAGATTATGCCAGTCAAGTGGCCAACCGTGACTTGCGGCAGCTGCTCGACAATTCACCAACCACTGCGCATCGCTTAGAAAATGACCGCTTGGTGGATGTCGCCGTCGATGCCGTGGCAGTCGGTGACATTGTCGTGGTCAAGCCCGGTGAATTAGTGCCAGTCGACGGCCAAGTCACTGATGGGGTGAGTCTTGTCGATGAAGCCAGTTTGACTGGTGAATCCCGTCCCGTGGAAAAAGCGCCTGGCGACGATTTGCTAAGCGGCACTGTGAATGGGGATGTTGCGTTGACCATGACGGTGACCAAGCCGGCTAAAGACAGTCAGTACCAAGGTATCGTGCGCTTGGTCAAAGAATCTGAAGCGCACCCGGCGCGTTTTGTGCGCATGGCTGATCGCTATGCGGTGCCATTTACGGTGATCGCTTATGTGATCGCCGGCATCGCCTGGGCATTGTCCGGCGATCCCGTCCGCTGCGCGCAAGTGTTAGTGGTAGCCAGTCCGTGTCCGTTGATTTTAGCGGCGCCAGTGGCGATGGTGTCGGGCATGAGCCGTACCAGCCGCAACGGGGTGATCGTCAAGTCTGGCACCACGATCGAAAAACTCGCCGCCGCTAAAACTGTGGCCTTTGATAAAACTGGGACGCTCACGCAAGGGGTCTTGGCAGTAGCCGCGATCCAAACCGTGGCTGATTATTCCCAGCAAGAATTACTTCATCTAGCGGCTAGTGCTGAGCAGCAATCAGCGCATATTTTGGCCCGTTCACTGGTGCAAGCCAGCGGCGACCAGCACTTGCTGGCTACCACAGGCGTCGCGGAAGTGACCGGTGCCGGGGTGCAAGCCACAGTAGCTGGCCACTTCGTGCGGGTGGGGAAAGCCGATTTTGCCCAAGCACCAGAGGCGCAGCCGGCCACGGCAGTGTATGTCAATGTGGACGGTGCTTATGCCGGTTATATCACCTTCACCGACCGGACTCGGCCAGAAGCACGGCGCACGATCGCTGCCTTGCATGATCTCGGTGTCCAAGATGCCATGATGATCTCAGGCGACGCCCAAGCCGTCGCTGATGCGGTAGCTCAAGAAGTCGGCATTGATCATGTGTTTGCCAAGCAATTGCCAGCAGACAAACTGGCTGTGCTGGCGACCGTGCCACAAGCGCGCCGGCCGCTGATCATGGTTGGCGATGGCGTCAACGATGCGCCTAGTTTAGCCACGGCGGATGTCGGCATTGCCATGGGTGCGCATGGCAGCACTGCCGCTTCTGATTCAGCCGATGCGGTGATCTTAGCCGACGACTTGACCAAAGTCGCCAGTGCGGTGGTGATCGCCCAAGACACCATGCGCGTCGCCAAGGAGGCGGTGGGCATCGGCATTGCCATTTGTACCTTGTTCATGCTGATCGCCAGCTTCGGGGTGATCCCGACGATCATTGGTGCCTTGTTGCAAGAAGTGGTTGATACGGTCACGATCGTCTATGCACTGCGGGCGCGCACAGGGATGCGCGACGCGACGATCACAAAGACGCCAAGTGAGCAGCAGGTGGAGGAATGATGGCTATGACGTTGAATGCAAAAGACGCTGCAGAGTTAACATGGGCAGCTGACAAATTCGATTGAGGGACTCCTGATGGGCAGGGATACTGCTGAAGGGAGTCTTTTTTGTTTGGAGAATAAATGACACTTGGTCGTTTATTGAATATTCGGCAATGCTATACTAATAGCAATAACGACCAATAGGTGGGCGCCAGATGGGACTGTGCACGTGATCGACCTGTTCAACGGCTTGATGACTTGCGGCGTTGGCGGGTGGTTATATGCGCAAGTGAGTCGGGTAGAGATGGTTGTTGAAGGCGGGCCGGAGAATTGGTGTAAATAGCTACCTGCCTTTTGGTAACCTTAGATTTTGAAATTTCAGACAAATTTAGCTGAAGCAAAAGGAGCAATGACGTGGGCAAGATACAAGTAGTGGGTGCCATCATTTTGCGTGATCATCAATTGTTAGCCGCAAAGCGCGCTGCCAACCGGACACTTGGCGGTTATTGGGAGTTTCCAGGTGGGAAAATTGAGCCTGGTGAAGCCCCTGAAGCGGCTATCGTGCGCGAGTTGCAAGAAGAATTTGGGGCTCAAGCGACGGCTTATCAAAAGTTTGACATCGACGGGGTAGCCGAGTTAACCATTGGGGAGATTATGCTTCATTGTTATTATGTACGTTTAGACAGTGGCATCACCAAAACGGTGGCTCATGATGAATTACGCTGGGTCAATGCTGATGAAGCATTGGCACTGCAATGGGCACCAAGTGATGTTGCAGTGATCGAAGCATTGTCAAAGACTGGGTTTAATTATGAATACTGATAATGAAATTGCAAAAGGCATCCATTTTGGCTTTATTGATAATCAAACGCAAGCGTTGGCACGGTTTCAGCCGGCACTGGTGACGAATCAAAACAGCACTGTTTTAGATTCGTTGGAAGAAGAATTGAGAGGCGCCCAGAGTTTCACGATTGCCGTGGCATTTGTCACCTTAGGCGGCTTATTAGACCTTAAAAGCACTTTAGCCGATATTGCGGCGCACGGCGTCAAAGGGCGGTTGATCACATCGACTTATTTGGGCTTTAATAATCCCGATGTTTTTGCGGATTTGCTGCAAATACCGAATTTGGATGTGCGCGTTTTCGATCAAGACGGGTTTCATACGAAGGCATACTATTTTGATCATGGGGAATATGAAAGCATTTTGATCGGCAGTGCCAACTTGACGCAAAATGCGCTAAAGAAGAATTTCGAATGGAATTTGCGGGTCACTTCCACGGAACGTGGGGATGTGGTTTGCGACGTGAAAGCCAATCTGGAAGATTTATGGGCTCAAGCCTTACCGTTAACTTCGCAATGGATCGCCACTTATCGAAAAGACTGGCATCGTCTGGCGCAGCCGCCAGCAGTCACGCCTAAAAAGCCTCAAGGCCCGATTGTCCCTAACGAGATGCAACGCCCGGCATTGGCGGCCTTGAAGCGGCTAAGACAAGTCGAACAGGCTAAAAAAGGTTTGGTGGTGGCGGCAACAGGGACTGGGAAAACCTATTTAGCCGCTTTTGACGTGCAACAGTTTCAACCTCAGCGCTTATTGTTTGTGGTGCATCGAGAACAGATCCTCAGAAAATCGCTAGCCAGTTTTCGCCAAGTCCTAGGTGGTCCTGATACAGATTATGGTATTTTGAGTGGTACTGAACATCAGATTCATTGTAAGTATTTGTTTGCGACCGTGAACATGATTTCTAAGCCGTCGGTACGAGAAGCCCTTGGCCGCGATGCCTTTGATTACATCATTATTGACGAGGCCCATCGTGTCAGCCAAAAGCCCGCAGGTGATAAAAAGTCGATGTATCAACAGTTGATGGCTTTTTATCAGCCGCAGTTCATGCTTGGTATGACAGCAACGCCGGAACGCACTGATGGGACCAATGTTTATCAATATTTCGATTATCATCTGGCCTACGAAATTTCGCTGCTAGATGCTTTGGATCATGACTTATTAGCGCCATTTCACTATATTGGAGTGACTGATTATGAACAAAATGGTCAGGTGATCGACGACAAGACGAATTTACGGTATCTGGTGTCTGATGAACGGGTGAATTATTTGATCGCCAAGACCTATTATTATGGGCCGCGTGAAGGTGGTGTTCATGGGCTGATTTTTGTTAGTCGCGTCGAAGAAGGTCGAGAACTCGCTGAAAAGTTGAATGCAAGAGGCATTCATGCGCAGTTTGTTTCTGCTATGGATACCGTGCAGGCGCGGGAAAAAGCCGTTAAGTTGCTGGAAGCGGGACAGCTTCAGTATTTACTCACCGTTGATATTTTTAATGAAGGGGTCGATATTCCGATTCTTAACCAAATTGTGATGATGCGTCCGACCAAGTCGAGTATTATCTTTTTACAGCAGCTTGGGCGTGGCTTGCGCAAGCTGCCAGGTAAAGAATCTGTGACCGTGCTGGATTTTATCGGCAACTATGATCAAAATTACATGATCCCGATGGCATTTGATCAATCGCATACGAGTAACAAGGAAAAAATCCGCAAACAAATCATTAGCCCTAGTATTTCTGGGGTCTCAACCATCCACTTTGAAGAAGTCGCACGCAAACGCGTCTTAGAAGCGGTTTCGAAGGCTCGGCTTGATGACATGAAACGGTTTAAGTCGGCTTATTGCAACCTTCGGGACAAGATTGGCCTGCGCGCGCCGATGTTATTGGATTTTGCCAAATTCAGCAGTATTGCAGTGCCGGATATTGTGGCGAAATTCAAGACACTGTACGATATGCAGCAAAAATTTGAAACCGTCAAGTTAACCCCGTTATCGCATACACAATATGCATTCTTATTGTTCTTATCTAGAGAAGTTGCCGTCGCCAAGCGTCCGCTTGAAGCTTGGGTACTCCAAACTTTGATTGCCCAACATGCACTGAAAGACTCGGAGATTCTCAGCGCGATGCAGGCGCAGCATATATTTTGCGACCATGAATCGCTGACTAGTGTGGAAAGAATCTTGAACTTGTCATACTTCATGAAGAAGAATCAAGAAAAATATGGCAACGAACCGTTGATCCATAAAGAACATGGTGTTTGGCACCTTGCTGAAGTCTTTCAGGACGCTTTAAAAGAGCCGGTGTTCAAACACTTTGTGGCGGACACCTTGGCAGCAAATTTGTGGGAGCTGCATCAAAGTTCAGTGCAGCATGAAAATCGTTTTACGGTTGGCGAAAAGTATTACCGTGCCGATGTCATTAAACTTTTGAATTGGCAAGATGAACAAAACGGGCAAAATGTCGGTGGCTATATCATGCGGCCTGATGGGCAATATTTCCCGATCTTTATTGCCTTAGAAAAAACCGACCAATTTCAAAATAAAATGGCGTATGAAGATGAATTCCTCGACCGTTCAACCATGACCTGGTTTTCAAAGAGCGGGCGGACAACGGCCAGCAAAACAGAAAAAGCCGTGATCGATTATCCTGATTTTGGCATGATCCAATTGTTCGTTAAGAAGTCAGATGATGATAAGCGTGAAGGCAATGATTTTTATTATCTTGGATCCGCCAAGGTCATTCAAGCAGTTGACACAATCGAGCAAAATGCCGACAACAAGGCGACAAAACTAATCAAGTTCACACTGCGTTTGGAGCGAGAAGTCGATCTCAGCCTATATCGTGCGTTGAATGTTGACTAGGTTGGTTTTGTGAATAAGGATGGTGGCAAGAAAAAAAGCAACTAGAAGTATCTTCTCCGCAGCACTGATGCTAGAAGCAGTAGATGCTTTTTGGCTTGACCGCTTAAGGGTTGATCGCTTCACTGAGAAGAAATCGCGCTAGTAGATGATTGGGATTTGCGCAGCAATCTGCCAAGTGTAAACTGAAGACAAGTATATGATTTGGCAGTACACCATTTTTTATAGAAATAGTGAGGAAGAAGTCGTGAGATATAATCGCAGAAGTACTAATCTGGCAGTGATTCAGGCGTTGCGAAGTGTTGGCGGGGTGGCGTCGCGTTCAAAGTTAAAAGCGGTCATCGCTGACGATGATCATAGCGGCTTCAGCTATAATGATGTCTACGGCCAAATTATCGCTAAAAAGACGCAAAAGAAGTATCGGCCGTTCAACTTCGATTTTAATTTTGGCCTGCAAGAGCTGGTTGCCATTGGGTATATTGAGCCGCTCAAGCGCGGTGCGGATATCGTCTTAACAGAATTGGGTCGCACGGCTAATCTCGCGGAGTTCCCCACGCAAGCGCAAACCCAAGCCATGGCGGCTTATTGGGAGAAGAAGAAACAAATTCGTCTGGCCAGACAAGCAAGCAAAGCTGAAGCAGAAGATGCATCAGATGACGCGACTGCTGGTGACGATGATACCGCAGACGACACTGACTGGCAGACACAGCTTTTGACGCAGCTAAAACAATTTTCACCAACAAAATTTGAAAGCTTTGCGCGGCTGTTGATCTCAAAAATGGGGGTCACCATCGATAAGACACTGGGAATCGTGGCCACTGCAGACCATGGCATTGATGGCTATGGTTATTTTGAATCCGACGAATTCCGCACCGCACGTGTGGCGATACAAGCGAAACGCTATGCTGAACACCCTGTATCTGAACCCGAAATTGATAAGTTCAAAGGGGTGATGGATGGGTTCAATGCGGAATATGGAATCTTTATCACGACATCTTACTTTACAGAACAAGCCAAAGCTAAAGCAGTCCAAGGCAATCGGATCGTGACCATGATTGATGGTCAGCGAATTGCGGAGTTGGTGGCCCAGTATCAGTTGTTTGTGACACCGGTGCAGACCTATAGTTTAGGCGATTATTATTTTGAGCAGGAGTGAACCTTCTAGACATCAGTGATACGGAAAACTGAGGATGTCAGTAAAATTGCCTCGATTTTTGTTTTCGTTACAGGACATATGAAAAAATATGCCTGATCCCTGATCAAAATCTGATTCTAACGGTCTCTAGGCGGCCTCGGCAAATATTAGCCGAGGCCGCCTATTTGCTGATCTCGACAAAAGTCAATATTGCCAAGCCTGGTACGAGCCACCAGGCCTATTTAACAATAGTCCCTATCATTGAAACGCAAATTCGCGCTTAATTTGGGTATTTTCGGCAAAGTCAGCTGGCTCCTTTAAAAATATCAAAGTACGCTCCCCAAAGCCCTTGGAAAACTGGCAATAATGCCATTAACGCACATCACCATTTCGTTATAATCTGCCGCAACAAGAAGTGGTCGCAAACGTGTCATTAGGTGGCAAAGAGGTAAGTGCTGAATACGAGCGGTTGAAAAAAAGATAGTTAAAACAAGTCTAAAAATCAGACGTCACAAAATAATAGGGTATAATCAAGATTATGCTTTAGTTCATACTACCCCAAAGTCCGTATGCATTTAGTGAATACAAGTGCGAGAATAGCGAGGGTGTCTAATAGGAGATCACCATTGTGTTGTATTCCTATTTTTTAGGTAAAGAAAATTTCAACCCCATGTCCTCTCACTAAAACGCTTCAATGGGTTTGTAGACTCCAATGGTTTTTCAATTATATCGCTTGTTGGAATATATTTGTACAACAGTAAAGTGCTGATAGGCAGGAGAGGAAATACTTATGGCATCATTTGAGAGGCTAAAATATCAGGTTCAGAACAATAAAATTGGTGATTTGATCAATTGGATTGGTGAAGGTAAAATTGGCTTACCAGAAATGCAGCGGCCATTTGTTTGGCAATCATATAAAGTCAGGGATTTGATCGATTCGTTATATCGCGGCTACCCAGTTGGTTACATCATTACTTGGACAAACCCGGTCATTCGTTTAAAAGACGGTTCAACATCGCGTGGTAAAACGCTGATGATTGATGGACAGCAGCGCCTTACTGCGTTGGGTGCAGCAATTGCTGGCGAATCAGTAATGGATAAACACTTTGTCAAGCGTAGAATTCGTATTGCTTTTAATCCGTTAAAAGAGATTTTTGCAACACGAACGCCTGCAATTGCCAAAGACTCGACCTGGATTGATGACATTTCTGAACTCTTTGTTGATGGATACAGTGATTTTAGCTATATTACCCAGTTTGCACAGAAAAATGGTATTGAACCTGATACTGTTGCTCCAGCAATTCAACATTTGCGTGCTCTAACCAGTAACGAAATCGGGAATATTGAATTATCAGATCAGCTTGATATGGATGCCGTGACTGAAATCTTTAACAGAATTAATTCGAAGGGAACAGTATTGTCTTCAGCTGATTTAATTATGTCTAAACTATCTTCGGATGATGAGCACCATGGCGATATGCTAAGAAAAGTGGTTGAGTACTTTAGCCGATTGATGCGTGATCCCACTGCTTTGGAAGACATTTGCAACAATGACTCCAAATTTTCAAAGTCGGAGTATTATTCTTGGATCTCATGGGTCGCAAATGAGCATACAGACCTGTACCGACCCGAGTTTGGTGATATTTTTCATGTGATTCTGAACTTTGTTTTCGGCCGTGGCAAGCATGCGGACTTGATTAGTCTAGTTTCGGGTCGAGATTTTGCGACAAAACAATATACACAAGAGGCGATGGATTACACTTATGGACTTCTTGCCGATGGGATAAAACAGTTTACAGATAAGAGTAATTTTCAGCGTTTCATGTTGATTTTGCGAGGCATGGGCATGCTGAACCATAGTCGAGTGCGGCTACAAGGTACGGGTGCGCTCAACTTCGCATATGCGCTTTTTCTGCTCCTTAAAACCGAGCATTCAAAAGATTTGTCCAATTCTCAGCTTGAAAATCTTGTTCGTCGCTGGTTGTTCATGTCGGTTCTGACGCAACGTTACAGTGGCTCCTCAGAGACCCAAAGTGAACTGGATATCAAAGAATTTAGAAATAATGCGCCCCTTGCAGTTTTGGCAAAATATGAGCAGATCGAATTATACGATGGATTCTGGTCAACTACGCTGCCACAGCAGCTAAGTACATCTAGCACAGGATCCAATCTGTGGCATATATTTTTGATGGCTCAAGTAAAAGCTAACAGCCCATTATGGCTAGAAGATAATCTGAAAGTCTCTGATGCTGTGGTTGAGGAAGGAAATATTCATCATATATTTCCTCGAGCATACTTGAAGAAACACGGCTTTGGGAGAGAACGATACAATCAAATTGCTAACTATGTATATCTATCACAGCCTCGTAATCTTTTGATTTCTGATAAAGCACCAAATGAATATCTGAGTGATCCTGAGGTAACGCAATTTGCGACCAAAGAAAACTTTGCAGTGAATGCTGTTCCGGAATCCTTGAAGACAATGGACTTCAACAGCTATGAGGAATTCTTAAACGAACGCCGCAATTTAATGGCGGCAATCATGAAAAAGCTATATTTCTCCTTCAGCTTATGAGGACAGTAGAATATTCCGAGATTGTGTCGACACTAGTTGCTTAAGTGGGTGCGGCAGCTAGTGTGGTGGCTGTGGCATCGAAGGTGGTCGGTCAGTGTTACACGACTGAAATTGATAACAAACTTGATAGTATCAGTCGATCACACGACCAAATTCGAAATATCCAGAATACAGCACTTTTTTCTGAAATCCATTCGGTCATCCGAGAGACAAGTCAAATTGCAAAATATAACGATGAAATTATGAGCAGTGATGATGAACGAAAGATTGCTCGAGTACAAGTGAGTAGGCTTGAAGAAAACGTGGCTAAACTTTTAGACCAGATCGATTCACTGATTTTGGCAGAGATGAGCGGAGTGAAAAAGTTCGAAGGGTATCAACAACATACGGAAGAAATTTTGCCTTTGGTTTCAGCTCAAAAGGCTCTGCTCGACACACTTCAGGACCGAATCGGTTAGTTAGTGTACTCAGCAATTCTGAGGTTTCGCCAGAAAGAGCTGGAGCCACATATTTGAAACTTAGTGCTAATGCCAAAAACACTCAGAGATCATTAAAAGAATGGCACACCAAGCAAGAGTCTGCTTTTCATATTGATAGACAACAAGCTCACCGCTGGAAAGCCGTGATAACGGGGGGTAGCCAACCTGGAACTTAATCCAAATCAGACTTTACATATGAGCCGGTTTCCCAGAATTTAGTTGGACAGATTACTTCAGAAACTGCTCCTTCGCGTACCGTTCTTCCGGAGGTGGCTGGATATCACCAACCGGTGGAATTGCCGATTCAGGACAATCATTTGTATTATCGAGTTCCGAAAGCAGTAGAAGAGGTTGATTCAGAAAATAGATACCAGCCAAGATCGTAATATTGGTTTGAATAAGTTTCAGGCGCTCCTCTTTAGGTGACCAGTACTCAGTGATATATCTACATGTAGGGTTTGTCTCAGTTTGGCAAGCTCGGGAAATTACCTGTACAATGAATTTACATAGAAGTGGAGGAGATTTTTTTCATGGCACAAATCCAATGGTTGACTGGAAGCTCACTATAAAAAATGACTAGATATTGTAAAAAAGCAGCGGGATAATATGAGATTTAAGTAGCCAAAAGCCTGATAAAACGGGCTTTTTTGTTTGCCGTTGATTTGAAAGTTTAGGTATCTTTTTCTCCCAATTTTGTATAGAAATTTGGCCGATTGAGCAATAATAAGCAATGATTATCAAATTATGGTACCAAAATTGGTACCGCAAAAAGGCCGCCTGGACATATGGACTTCCTTTTATGGATTTGAATAAGTTATTTTCAAAACGAAATATCGATCCAAGTTTGAAGTTGGTTAATCTATCGGCTTAAAAAACTAATCATGGAAGAATGTGATTATTCAGTATGATCTAAAATAGATGCTGCTATTTTATTTCAAAATAAAGCTTGACGCTTACATAGATATGGGTCTATATTATAGATATAGATGCGCGTCTATGTTTACAAAATACGATGTTTCTTGCGGTGATCGAAGCAAGTTGAGTTGAGGAAATGCAGTTGCGGAGTTTGCAACTAAGTTCCCTAAAATCACCACGAAAGCGGTCATAATCATTCATTTTGGCAACACTGATTAGCAAGAAGTATCTGCTTGTTGAATATTTTCTGCTAAACAGGATTGGCTTTCTGTTGTTGATTAAGCCAAAACCAAAAGTAGCAAGTTCAGTCTGTATCACTGTAACATCAATGTTTATTATTAGCGTATTTAACTAATAGATTACCTTAATTATGGAATAGGAGCTTACAAATGGACTATCAAAAGTATGTTCAAATGCTGAAAGCAATGGCCGATCCAAATCGCTTAAAAATTATTGATCTGCTTTCCTGTGGTTCTTTGTGTGCTTGTGATATTTTAGAGCACTTCGACTTTTCACAGCCGACTTTATCCCACCATATGAAAGTTTTGCAAAATGCTGGTATTGTTGCGGCACGCAAGGAAGGTAAGTGGCAGCATTATACGTTACGCCCCGATTTTATGCTGACCTTTAAGCAGGATACGGCGCAATTATTATCAAGTGATGATCACTGTATTTGCCACGATGACGGCTGTGTTGATTGTGAAGAATGTGCTTCAGGAAAGGTTGTTATGACAAATGAAAAAAATTGAATTATTTGAACCAGCAATGTGCTGCTCGACTGGGGTTTGTGGTCCGTCCGTTGATCAAAATCTCTTAATGATCACGTCTGCCTTTGATGCTTTACAAGGTGTTAAAACGATTGAAGCTGACCGTTACAATTTAAGTAATAATCCTGATGTTTTTAGTGAACGAGCCGATATTTTAGCGGCCATCAAGGATGATGCTGACGCTGTTTTACCGATCACCGTGGTTGACGGCCAGATCGTTAAAACGGGCGCGTACCCAACGATCGATGAATTATCTGACTATACTGGGCTAGTTTTCGTGCCAGCTGAGCAAACAGGCGGTTGCTGTGGCGGTGATGGTGGCTGTTGCTAAATTTTACTAAAGGTAAGAGATGGCGCGGCCATTTCTTTTGAATTATATATAGATAAATATCTATGTGACTGAGGAGGATATCAATGCAGGACTATCAACCACAAAACGCTAATTTAACTCATTATTTGTTTTTTACCGGTAAAGGTGGCGTTGGTAAAACAACGACGGCCAGTGCAACCGCCATTAATTTGGCTGATGCTGGTAATCAAGTGATGCTCGTTTCAACTGACCCAGCTAGTAATTTACAGGATGTTTTCAATACAGCATTAACCAATAAACCGCAAGCAATCAATGGTGTATCAGGGTTGTTTGCCGCCAATTTTGATCCTGTGACCGCAGCTGGTGAGTATCGGGAAAGTGTTGTTGGCCCTTATCGCGGCGTATTGCCGGATGCTGCTGTTAAAAATATGGAAGAACAGCTATCCGGTTCCTGTACGGTCGAGATCGCGGCATTCAATGAATTTGCCAACTTTTTAACTGATCCGGCGGTTGACCAGCGCTTTGATTATATTATTTTTGACACGGCGCCAACTGGTCATGCCTTGCGCATGCTACAGCTACCGTCAGCGTGGAATAATTATTTAGATGAAAATGATCGCGGTGCTTCTTGCTTAGGCCAATTAGCCGGTATGGGTGATAAAAAAGCAATTTATGCAAAAGCGGTAGCAACGTTAAGCAATGGGGACTTGACCACATTAATGTTGGTGACGCGGCCACAAAAAGCCTCATTACTTGAAGCAGCACGAGCAGCACAAGAACTAGCCGCGATCGGCATGACTAATCAGCAGTTGATCATTAATGGCACGCTTAAAACACCGACGGATCACGCTTCGCAGGCTATTTTTGCGCAACAACAGGCTGATCTACAACAAATGCCGGCTGTATTAAAAAAATTTGCTCAGTATGAAGTGCCGTTACGCGCCTACAACGTTACCGGCTTAAATAAATTACACCTGGTGTTACAGGCAACACAACCCGCATTAGCTACCTATCCGCCGCTGACCAATAACTATCCCAACTTAGATACGATCGTTGCTGATCTGATCAAGACGGATAAAAAGATTATTTTTACCATGGGCAAAGGGGGCGTCGGTAAAACAACGGTTGCGGTGCAGATCACGCAGAAATTAGTGGCCCAACATAAAACCGTTCATCTAGCCACCACTGATCCGGCCGATCATCTAGATTTCTTTAAAACAGCTGATCCGGCAGTTACGATCAGCCATATTGACGAGCAGCAGGTATTGAAAGATTATCAAGCTGAAGTACTGGCAACGGCTCGCCAAACCATGAAAGCGGCTGACGTTGATTATGTCGCCGAAGATCTCCGTTCACCATGTACGCAAGAAATTGCGGTTTTCCGCGCTTTTGCTAATATTGTGGCGCAAAACGACAGTGACGTGGTGGTGATCGATACGGCGCCAACTGGGCACACGTTGTTACTATTAGATTCCACTCAAAGCTATGCACAGGAAGTTAAGCGCACAGCCGGTGACGTGCCACAAGCAATTATTGATCTATTGCCACGGTTGCAAGATCCCCAACAAACCGAGATCGTGATGGTGACTTTACCGGAAACAACGCCAGTCTACGAATCAATGCGGCTCAATGAAGATTTAAACCGGGCGCAAATTGCCCATACATGGTGGTTGGTCAATCAAAGCATGCTGGCTACACAAACCACGCATCCGTGTTTACAAGCACGGGCACAAAATGAAGTTGAATGGATCGAAAAAGTCAAAGACGTTTCGGCCAATCATTTTGCAGTGGAACAGTGGCAACCAGATTTTGAACAAACGCTATTAACGATTTAAATAAAGATATCAATTGATCAGGGTAGCGATACCCTGATTTTGGTAGTTGGGAGGAATTATGCAAGTCTTTTTTGCTGTTTTTATATTTTTACTCACGTTATTATTCGTCATTTGGCAACCTAAGGGGCTATCAATAGGCTGGACCGCAATTGGTGGGGCAGTACTTGCACTGCTATTTCGGGTCGTCACATTTAAAGATGTGGGTACCGTTACTGGGATCGTTTGGAACGCCACTTTGTCGTTTGTTGCCATTATTTTGATCTCATTGATTTTAGATGAGATCGGCTTTTTCGAGTGGGCCGCTTTACATATGGCACGACTGGCTAAAGGCAATGGTGTACGTATGTTCATTTTGATCGTTATTTTAGGTGCGATCGTGGCGGCACTTTTTGCCAACGATGGGGCGGCATTGATTTTAACGCCGATCGTTCTGGCAATGGTGCGAGCCCTACATTTTGATGAAAAAAAGGTTTTCCCATTTATTATTGCCAGTGGCTTTATTGCCGATGCGACTTCGTTACCATTAGTTGTTAGTAATCTAGTCAATATTGTTTCCGCTGACTTTTTCGGCATTACATTTTCCGAGTATGCCCTAAGAATGTGGATCCCTGATCTTTTTTCACTGATCGCCAGCATCAGTATCTTATATTTGTATTTCCGCAAGGCCTTACCCAAACATTATGATGCAGATCAGGTTGCTGAACCAAAATCTGCAATCAAAGATCAACGATTATTTAAGTTCTCTTGGGTCGTGTTAGCGGCGTTATTGATCGGTTATTTTAGCAGTAGTTTTCTAAACATTCCCGTTTCGTTTATTGCACTTACGATTGCCGCAATTTTCTTGTTGGTTGGTCAACAAAGTCATCACGTTGATACTAAGGCAGTCATTAAAGGAGCACCGTGGAACATCGTCTTCTTTTCAATCGGAATGTATGTGGTGGTTTATGGCCTACAAAATGTTGGCTTGACAACATTACTTGCTGGTGTTATCGCCAAAATGGCAACTGGTAGCCGGTTTGTGGCGACCATGGGAATGGGTTATTTGGCAGCGTTCCTGTCATCAGCGATGAATAATATGCCAACGGTAATGATCAATGCTTTATCGATCAAGGGCGCTAATGTATCAGGGTTAATGCACCAAACGTTAGTTTATGCAAATATTATTGGTTCTGATCTAGGACCAAAGATCACACCAATCGGTTCGCTGGCGACGTTAGTGTGGTTACATGTTTTGGCGCAAAAAAACGTAAAAATTGCTTGGGGTACTTATTTTAAAATTGGGATCACGATCACGATTCCAGTCCTATTCATTACATTATGTGGTTTATGGTTATCGCTAAGTCTTTTTGGTTGAGAAAGGATGACTTGCTATGATGCAAACTGAGTATGCACAACAAGATTCATTAGCTAATAGATTAAACATAGTCGATGCTTTAGTGAAACAGGCCACGAAAGCTGAAATAGAATCAATTTCTGCTGTTTACCTGATTCAAGCCAACCAAGAAATTAATTTGCTTGAATTAAAATACAGTAGTGAATTAACAATACAACAGAACTTGTATAAGGTAAAAATAGCCTTTTTGCAAATAAATCACTTGATTTTAAATAATCTAGCGGTCAGCTATTTTCGTGATTATACACAAATAGAAAAGGAATTTGAACATTTTCATCGTCTAATATGCGAGGTGAAAGACGATTAAAATTGAAATATTTGAAGAGGCGATGTGTTGTGCAACTGGTGTTTGTGGTCCCAGTGTAAAGAAAGAATTGATTCAGACTACCGCAATTCAACGTCATGTTAATGCAGATGGTGAAAATATAATCATACGCAGAAATCTTACACAAAATCCGGACGCCTTTGTTCGTAATCATCAAATAAATGACCTATTAAAAAAATATGGAATCACTGTATTACCAATTACTCCCGCGTTTTACAATCAAGTTAGCCACTATCATTAGCACTCAGACAAAATAAAAAACACCAAGTCGATACGACCTGT
>NZ_RHOI01000014.1 GCF_003946165.1 Lacticaseibacillus baoqingensis
ATAACAAAAAATCCACTCCGAAGAGTGGACCTTTCAAAAGATAAAAACTATTAATCAACACCATTTGACACAGAGCCATGAAAAAACACCCGATGAAAGCGTGTGAAACTGGCTTTCATAAATGTATAAGGGCCAAAAAAATCCCGTTCGCGACAGGCCGCGCGAACGGGATTCAATAACGTTTCTATGGCTTTCTAAGAGTTTATTAGAACTTCGATTCATTTTCTAATAAACTCTCATGAAATAACACTGCTTTTCACAGTTTTATTTCACAATATTTTTAATGACGGTTTGGCCGCCCATGTACTTGACCAACGCATCAGGGATCTTAACACTGCCATCAGCTTGTTGGTAGTTTTCCAAAACAGCGGCTAATGTCCGGCCAACCGCTAATCCAGAACCATTTAAGGTGTGGACGTAATCAACGGTGCCATCAGCTTTGCGATAACGGATCATCGCGCGCCGGGCTTGGAAGTCCCAGCAGTCGGAGCAAGAGCTGATCTCGCGGTACTTGTTTTGGGCAGGCATCCAAACTTCGACATCGAAGGTCTTACGGCTGGAAAAGCCGGTATCACCGGTGGAAAGGACGATCACATGGTATGGCAAGCCGAGTTCCCGCAAGACTTCTTCAGCGTTTTGGGTCATCTTAGTCAATTCATCCATGGACTCTTCCGGCTTGGCGAACTTCACCATTTCAACCTTGTGGAATTGGTGCATCCGGATCAAACCACGGGTGTCACGGCCGGCAGAACCGGCTTCGGAACGGAAGCAAGGACTCATGGCAGTGACGTAGATCGGCAAGTCTTCTTCTTTGAGAATCTCTTGGGCGTAGTAGTTGGTCAGCGGCACTTCAGCCGTTGGGATCAGCGTCATACCAGTACTTTCAACGGTGTAGACATCTTCTTTGAACTTCGGGAATTGGCCGGTACCAAACATGGTGTTGGCGTTGACCAAATATGGCGGGATGATCTCGGTATAGCCTTGTTTGCGGTGCAAATCGAGCATGAAGTTGTAAATTGCCCGTTCCAAACGTGCGCCATCGCCGACATCATAGACGAAGCGGGCACCGGAAACCTTGGCCGCCCGGTCAAAATCAAGGATCCCCAAATTGCCGCCGACGTCCCAGTGATCCAGCGGCTTGAAGTCGAATTCAGGGATCGCGCCCCACTTGCGGACTTCTTTGTCACTGTCTTCATCCGGGCCGACAGGTAAGGAATCATCAGGGATATTTGGCAAGCGGACCGCCACATACTCCAGCTCATCGGCAACTTTCTTTTGCTCTTCTTCAAGTGCTTTGATCTTCACGTTGGTCGCTTTGAGTTCATCGATGTTGGCTTGCCATTTTGGATCGTCTTTAGCCAGTTTCTTCATGGCTTCAGTGGCTTGGTTCTTGTCGCGCTTCAAGGCTTCCATTTCGGTGATCAGCGTCCGGTTTTGCGTGTCGAGATCGAGGTAATGGTCGATTTCTTCAGGCTCAACGCCGCGTGTGGATAGGCGTTCTTTGACGTAATCAGGCTGCTTGCGAATAATATTAGGATCAATCATGTTTTCCCACTCCTTTGAGATATAAAAAAGCGCCCCAGAGCCATCGGCTCTGGGGCGCATTGCAACTGCAACACACGGTACCACCCAGATTAGGTGCGTGATCACACCCATCTCAGTACTGTCTACTTGATGCGAGCAGTGGATTCAACCGTTAAACAGACTGACTCACACCAACCGTCAGCTCTCTGGAGTGTCGCTCGATTTACTATTTGCTCTCGTAGATCTTGCATCAAGAATATATGCGCCAAAACCGAATGTCAACCGTTTCCGGATAAAGAAACATCGCAAGCAAATGCCAATATACCGGCATTGAGACCGCTTTTTTTGCCGAACAGGGGTCAGCTGAGAGAAGCCCGTGAAGGCGCGGATTTACGCTGCTAATACGACTGTTCGCCAATATTAAACGCGGGTCAAAAGCGGCGTACCAGCGGCTCAGTCCCCGTTTTGGCAACCGATTAGCCGGTGGAACCAAGGATTTTGTGAAACCGTTTTCCGGGGATGCCAAAAGGCGCTGGCGGTTCACCAAAACACCAGTCTAAAAGTTGTGAAATTTATGGAAATAATCGAATTAAATAACAACGAGTTTCTAATTTTTAAACGCCTGTTAACGAATCGTGATACACGAGCAAGGGCGTAGTGAGCTTGGCGGCGACTGTTTCAGCTGATAGTTGCAACCTGTACCAGTTTAATTGACATAAAGCCGCGGCGACGCCTGCATTAGAAAAAAATTCAACGAAATCGACGAGATTGTGAACTAAATCACTTCTTTCTTGATACTTGCAGCTCACTGCCAGCGGCATCCATAGTTAAGCACAAGTGCGGTCTTTGATGAGGGGTGCTGTTGCAGCTTTTCCTGCTATCTGTTGAAATAGCGGCATTTTTGCGCCTGACACGCGAAACGGATCGCCAAAAACTGTGATCAGCGATGACGGCACTTGCCAGCCGCAACTGAGAAGATCAGCTCTGGATGCCGGTGTTTTGGCCGCACGATCGGTCCCTTCCCAACCAGTAAAAGTGAGCCATTTGGATCGAGCCCACAAAAAAAGCGCACTCGTCTGTGCGTTTTTTGGTGGGCCGTTAATAGCGGCGCCCTAAGATATCCAAGCTGCGAAGCTGGTCATCCATTAATGCCACATCTGGCAAGTGCGCCCAGCGCGAGAAGCCATTTTTGTTGAACAGGCCTAAACTGGGCGTGTTGTGCGCAAAAATGAACGCCACTAACGTGTTGATGTCTAAGCGCGGCAGTTGCGTGGCGACAAAGTCTAAGGCTTGCTGCCCTAAGCCTTGGTGGTGAAAATGGGTATCGATGTAGATGCTGATCTCAGCGGTGTGCTGATAGGCAGGACGGCCGTAAAAGTCTTCTAAGCCGACCCAGCCGGCGAGCTGTCCTGCCACCATGATCTTCCACAGCGGCCGAGTATGCGGGTCATATGCCGCAAACCAGGCTTGTTTGGAGGCCACGCTGACCGGTTGTAAGTCGGCAGTCGCCAGTCGCCCTGGAATCGCTTGATTATAGATCGCAACGATCGCCGGTAAGTCTTGGGATGTTGCTTCTGCAAAAGTCGTCGTCATCATCGCCTCCTCGAAATTGTTTCTATCTTAGCGCATTACGACGATGTTGGCGAATTTCGCCCTGTTGCCGCACGCTAATCAGCGCTATATTAGTAGGTATGGCTTAAGGGCAGTGCCCTTTTTAGAAAGAGGAATCAAGGTTGAATAAGAAAAATGTCATCATCGTCACGGCTGCATTACTATTATCCAACGCGATGAGCGGCTTAGATAATACCATCGTCAATACGGCGTTGCCGGCGATCATTGCGGATCTGCACGGCTTGGAGTTAATGGGATGGATCGTGGCGATCTTTTTGTTGGGTACCGCGGTGTCCACGCCATTATGGAGCAAGCTCGGCGAGCGGCTGGGCAATCGCCGCGCCTATCAGTTTTCCGCGTTACTGTTTGTGTTAGGGAGTTTATTGCAAGGCTTAGCCCCTAACATGGTGACGCTGATCGTGGCCAGAGCGGTGGCAGGGATCGGCAATGGCGGCATGATCTCGCTGCCTTACATCATTTATGCACAATTATATGCCAACCCGCGCAAACGCATGCAAGTGCTGGGGCTGGTATCGGCCAGTTATTCAACGGCAACGATCATTGGCCCGCTAGTTGGTGGGGCGATCGTCGATACTTGGTCGTGGCATTGGGTCTTTTACTTGAATGTGCCGATCGGGTTGGTGTCGGCGGTGTTGGTCCAGCTGTTTTTTCACGAACAGCGCCAAACACCACGAGCAGCCAAAGTCGACTATCTGGGCGCAACGTTGTTGACAGTGGGCTTGATCGCGTTATTAGCGGCGATCGAAATGATCGGTTCCACCGGGAGTGCCTTCGTGATCGGCTTGCTGGTCTTGGCGCTGCTGTGTTTAGGCGGATTGACCCAAGTGGAAAAGCATGCCGCAGACCCGATCATCCCGGGACGCTTGTTCAAAGATCCTGCTTTGGTCGTTGATTTTGTCTTATTTGCCTTGATCTGGGGCGCGTTTATGGGCTTTATCGTGTATGCACCGATGTGGGTGCAGGCATTGTTAGGCGTCAGCGCTTTGATCGGCGGGTGTACGCAGATCCCCGGCTCGTTTACCAACTTCTTAGGCTCTGGCTCGTCAGCGCCGCTGCGCCGGCGATTATCGCCTCAACAAGTGATCTTGATCGGGGTGTTAACGTTGAGCGTGACCTTTTTGATCATGGTGTTGGTCAATGTGCATGCCCCTTATTGGGCGATATTGGTCGCCGGGATCTTTCAAGGTTATGGCAACGGCTTGTGTTTTAGTGAGTTGCAAGTCAAAGTGCAAACCGATGCAGCCAAGCCTGATGTACCAGTGGCGACGAGCTTCAGCTTCTTGATCCGCATGCTCAGCCAAACGCTGACAGCGGCAGTTTATGGCTTGTTGATGAACCACGCTTTGAGACAAGGCGTGGCGGCTAGCGCTGGGCGGATCACGATCAAAATGATGAATAACTTGTCCAACGCCCAAAGCAATCGCACCTTGCCGCAGGCGTTATTGCCGCAAATGCGCGCCATCATGTACACCGGTTTGCACCACATCATGGGGTTGGGACTGGCATTGATGGCTTGTGCGCTGGTCGTGAACTTATGGGCCCTGCGCCGGGAGCGCATGCGCTTAGCCAAGCGATGAACGCAATAATTTTGGACAAAAACTTATATTTTAGTGGAAAATTGTTTTGATTGTGAGTATAATAATCTTGTTCCGTTAAATCTTAAAAAAATTTGCTCAAGTTCGGAGATTTTTTCCGAGCATACGACCCGCACATGAGAGAGACATGTTGGGGTCGTTTTTTTTGTTTATGAGGCATTACCACTGGAGGTGAAGGCGTGTATACCGTGTTTGCACAACCAAAGTACGCGATGATGAAGCCGACTGACGCGCCGATCGGGTATGAATTATTCATTCGGGTGTGGCGCGATGGCCAATGGGATTATCCGCGTCCGTTTGAATTGATCGGAGTCGTCACGCTGAACCGTTTGTTGCGCCAAGCGATCGCAGCGATGCCGCCAAGTATTGAGTTATTATCTTTCAACTTGGAGCAAGCGCAATTCATCGACCCGGCCTTCACCAGTATGATCGCCAGCGTGCAGCGGTCCACGTCGATCCGGCTGTATACAGAATTGACCGAACGCTTGGGTGTTGGGGTGACGGCAACGCAATTGCTGGCAGCGGCCAAGCGGTTTGCCGCGTGCGGGTTAGCGGTATGCATCGATGACGTCGGCACCGGGCAGAATTCGCCAGCGTTAGTGATGATGCTGAATGACTATATTGCCGAGTACAAGTTCGCGTTTCAAAACTTCCGTCCGCTGGATTCGGTGACGGTGCTGAAGCCGCAGCTGGAATTTTGGACGGGACTAGCGCAGCGTCAACGTAAACTATTGGCTTGGGAAGGCATTGAATCAACCGTTGAATTGGCATTGTTACAGGCGCGTTTTCCAGGGGATCTTTTGCAAGGCTTTTTGTTTGCCAAGCAAGCGCGGTTGGAAACTGTCGCCTATACGCCACAGTCTGTCAGCGGCGATCGCTAAAGCCAAAAAGCGGCAGCGGCAATCACTGTTTTTGGCCTTGGCATCGGCGAAACCGGCGGCGACGTTTGACCGGGTAGAGGCGGTGCGGTTGGGGCCGATCGATTAAATATCAACAAATAATTTTCGCAGATTTTAACTGTGCGGCTGCTGCTGATGTGTGGCAGCCCAAACAACCATAACCATTGCAATAGCAACTTGCTCAAGTTCGCTTTGGCGAGCATACGACCCGTGCATGAGAAAGTCATGCTGGGGTCGTTTTTTGCTAGCAGGCTGTAGGAGGCGTAGGAATGTTCCGGTTTTTTGGTCAACCAAAGTTCGATCTGGATCCTAAACATCAAGATCCGATCGGTTATGAATTATTTATTCGGGAATGGCGTGATGGACAATGGCTGTTGCCTGAAAATTTTAGTGCGCTTTCAGTCGCGATCATCGAGCCCTTGTTGGTGCAAACGATCGCGGCGATGCCAAGCAAAGTGCAGATGCTGTCGTTTAATCTGGAGCAGGATCAATTTATTGACCCGGCGTTTTTGGCCATGGTTTTGCGGGTCGAACAGCATGCGTCGATCCGGTTATTCATTGAATTGACCGAGCGCCTGGCCCCAGGCGTGCATGAAGACCAATTGGTCCAAGCGGCCAAGCGGTTTGCCGATCACGACTTATTAGTGTGCATCGATGACGTCGGCACCGGGCAAAACACCCCAGAAATGGTGGTGCGGATGAATGATTCCGTCGCGGAGTATAAATTTGCCTTGCAAAACTTCCGCCCCTTTGCCGCGATTGCCGAGCTCGCGCCAGAGTTGGATATGTGGTATGCCATGGCCCAAAAAGAGCATAAGATGCTGGCGATAGAAGGCATTGAAACCCCTGAGGAGCTGGCGTTGATCCGCCGACAATATCCATGTGATGTGGTCCAAGGCTACTTGCTGGGCAAACCGGCTTTGATTTGAAGTGTGACCATTAAGTTATGGCTGTCCTGATTATTTTAGAAATTATGTCAATTTAATTGTGCCACTGACTGCCATTGCGACTATAATAAGAGGTGTAGAAAGTGACTAAGCAATGGAGGTAATTGAATTATGGCAGCAGTAGCAGAGAAGACATTAGTGTTGGACAAGACGATGGCTGAAGTATTCGATTGGAGCGACAGCGACACGCCGGTTCGCGACGCGCTTTGGAACTTCTACATGGAACAAAACAATCACGACACCATTAAGACTGAAGAACAAATGAAGCCATTGCTGGATCAAAGCGATGACGAGGTGAAGGCATTAGCCGAGAAGCTGTTAAAGAAGTAATTGACAGCTTGGCGTGAATCCGTTAGCATGAAATCAAATTAAACCGCTATTAGATCGTGTTGTCGTCGGGCACACGGTATAGGCAACCGTTCCATGATCGTAGGCACAGCATTTTTTGCTGGAAGATCGTGGGACGGCTGCCTTTTTGTTTGAAGCAGGCAGGAGGAAGTCATGTTAGCTGTTTATTTGCGCGGGATGCTGATCAGCATCGCGTTAGTCAGTTCGATCGGGATGCAGAATTTATTTGTCTTTAATAGTGCCATGAGCAATCGCTTGCGCCGGGCGCTGTTGATCGCCGGTTTTGTGTGGTTGGCCGACACGGCGCTGACGGTGGTCGCGTTTTTGGGGATGGGGGCGTTGATCACCCGCTGGCAATGGCTGAAATTGCTGATCTTACTGATCGGCGGGGCCATCGTGATGTGGATGGGGGTCGGGATCATTCGCGGCGCCAGCCAAAGTGCCATCGGCAATGACCACAAGCTGATGCCGTTAAAAGAAGCGTTCACTGGGGCGTGGGTCGTCGCGTTTGCGAATCCCCAAGCGATCATTGATACCAGTGTTTCTTTTGGGGCGATGCGCAGTACCTTGGCGACTGGGCAAGTGGTGCCATTTTTACTGGGGATCTTGACGAGTACCGCCTTATGGTTTTTCGGTGTGACCATAGTCATTGGGACGTTGAAAAATCGCTTGCCGCGCCGCTTTTTACTGTGGGTCAACTTGATTTCCGGGACGATCGTCTTTGTTTATGGGGCGACTTTGATCTGGCATGCGGTAAAATTGATCCAGTAGCCGATAATGGAGGAAAAAGCGATGCAACCACCAAAATTAACACCGGAATTGACGGCCCATGCGCTGGCTGATTGGCCGAGTGATGACCCTTATTTACAAGGGGTCATGATCGACGGCGGCAGCCTCGATGACACCTGGCGCCATCATCCAACGATCGAAAACAGCCGCGTGACGCATGGCGACTTCACTGCGCTGCAGGCTGAGCGCTTTGAAGCCAGTGATGTGGTGTTTCGCAATTGTGACTTTGCCAATGTTGATTTGAGCCATGCTGCCTTTTATCGTGTGGTTTTTGAGCAATGTCGGTTCACTGGGACGGATTTGACCGGCGCTTATTTGCGTGATGTCAGTTTTCAAGGCTGTCAAATGGCGCTGGCATGGCTGCCGGAAGTGACGGCTAAAACCGTGCATTTTACCGATTGCCGCTTGGCCGGAGCCGAGTTCAGCCGGGGCAAATTCACGCAATTACGGCTGGTCCACTGTGACCTTGAAGGGCTAGGGCTATTGGGCCTAAAGTTGAAAGGCTGGGACTTGACCAGCTGCCAGTTTGACGCGATCGGCGCGGATGTGACTGGGCTGGCCGGGCTTAAAGTCACCGCCTTGCAAGCAGAAGCCTTAGCGCGGCGCTACTTAGGGCTGACGGTCAAGCCGTCATCTGATTAAAGTAGTGTCCGCTGGTGCCGCGGTGCGCTATAATGGCGGGATAGAGCATATTAAGCTCATGTTGCATGAGTAAGCTGAGGAGGAAACTGGATTGAGTCAAAAGCGCAAGGCGGTGTCTTTGGCCGGGATGTTGATCACATTAGGGATCGTCTATGGCGATATCGGGACCAGCCCGTTATATGTGATGAACGCGGTGATCGGTGACGCTGGCAAAGTGGGGGCATTGACACCAGATTATATTATCGGCTCAGTTTCGCTGATTTTTTGGACGTTGATGTTGCTGACGACGATCAAGTACGTCTTGATCGCGATGCAAGCGGATAACAAGGGTGAAGGCGGGATCTTTGCGCTGTATGCCTTGGTACGCCATCGCGGGCGGTGGCTGGCCGTGCCGGCATTGATCGGCGGCGCCGCGCTGTTGGCCGATGGGACGCTGACGCCGGCGGTCACGGTGACGTCTGCGATCGAAGGACTGAAAGGGCAGCGCTTTGGCGAGTTTATCTTCAGCGACTCGCAAACCGTGGTGATGCTGATCACCGCGGTCATCATCTTAGGGATCTTTTTGATCCAGCGCTTTGGGACGTCCAGCATTGGAAAACTGTTTGGACCGGTAATGCTGTTGTGGTTCTTATTCTTAGGGATCGCCGGTGCGCTGCATTTGACCACGCATTTGGATATCTTAAAGGCCTTTTCGCCGGTGTATGCGGTGCAGATCTTGTTTAGCCCAGACAATAAAGTCGGGATCTTCTTGCTGGGGAGCATTTTCCTGGCGACGACTGGGGCTGAAGCATTGTATTCAGATATGGGCCATGTCGGCAAAGGCAACATCTACCGGACTTGGCCGTTTGTTTATGCGATGTTGATGCTCAATTACTTCGGGCAAGGCGCTTGGCTGTTGAACCACTATCAAGACGCTGCGTATCGCAATTTGGCGACGATCAATCCGTTTTACACCATGCTGCCTGACGGGATCCGGCCCATCGCGATCGTGCTGGCGACTTTTGCGGCGGTGATCGCCTCGCAAGCGCTGATCACCGGGTCGTACACGCTGGTCAACGAAGCGGTCGGGTTGAAGTTCCTGCCGAAGATGACGATCCGCCACCCTAACAACACCCGCAGCCAGATCTATATTGGGTTGATCAACTGGTTCTTGTGCGTCGTGACGTTAGGCGTCGTTTGGTACTTTAAGACCTCTGAACATATGGAAGCCGCATACGGGCTGGCCATTACGATGACCATGCTGATGACGACGTTATTGCTGTATGAATTTCTCAGTGCGCGCTGGTCGCGGGCGCGCGCGGCGCTGTTTGCCGGCTTTTTTGCGGTGATCGAAGTGATTTTCTTGGCAGCTAGTTTGACCAAGTTCATCAAAGGCGGCTATATCACCTTATTGATCATGGTGTTGATCTTGATGCTGATGATCGTGTGGTATTTCGGCAACAAGTTCCGCGAACGTTACCAAGATGAAAGCGAATATGTCACCTTGACGGACTACTTGGAGCAATTGCAAACTTTGTCCGCTGATGAGTCGGTTCCGCTGTTGACCACGAACTTGGTTTATATGACCAAGGTCAAAGCCGGTTATCGCCTCAAGCGTACGACGATGTATTCGATCTTAGATAAGCAGCCTAAGCGGGCGAAAGTGTATTGGTTCGTGACGGTCAACGAAACCGATTCGCCTTGGGAAATGCGGTATACGGTTGACATGATGCATACCGATAATGTCGTGTCGGTCCAGCTGTATCTCGGCTTTCGCTGCTCGCAACACGTCAACGTGTACATTCGGCAGATCATCAACGATTTGTTAGATGAACATGTGCTGCAGCCGCAAGCGCCGACGTATTCGACGATGAAAACTCGCCGCGTCGGGGATTTTCGCTTCGTGATCATTGGCGAAAAACCAGCCGGGTTGTTGAACGCCGATGCGATCCCAGCTTGGCAAAAACGGCTGATCGGCGGGCGCTTGTGGTTGCAAAATATCACCACTTCGCCGGCGCAATGGTATGGCTTAGAGTTTTCTGAAGTGATCGAAGAATCGGTGCCGCTGTTCATTCAAAGACCTAAGCAGCCGCGGTTTACCACGTTTAAAGTGATCAATCAAAAAGGGGTCAACGATCACGCTGACCAGTGAGTTTAGGCTTTGCCAAAAAAGTGCCGCTGTTGCTTGCAATAGCGGCACTTTTTTAGTGTGCAGCGGATTGTTGAGCAGATTCTTTGACCTTTGAATGGAGATGGGGATAATACGAGTTAGGTAAGGAGGGGATGAAAATGCAGATGAGTTTAGTGGTGCCGGTTTATGATCTCGGCAGCTATTTTCAACCGATGCTGGCCACTTTGGCCCAGCAGACGGCGGATTTTGAATTGTGGTTAGTCGATGATCATTCACAAGACGGCTCTGCAGCAGTCGCAGCTGAGTTTGTCTTGGGCCACCCAGATTGGCATGTGCTGCGCTTGCCGCATCACGCGGGGATCTCAGCGGCGCGCAACGCGGGGTTGGCCCGTGCTAATGGTGAGGCGATCGCTTTTGTGGATGGGGATGACTTATTAGCGCCAGATTTTGTGGCGACTTTGGCTGCCGGCTTTGCGCAATCAGAAGTGATCGGCACCAGTGTCGGTTATCGGTGGTGGCATTCAGGCCCGGTGACCAAAACCCCGTGGCAATATCTTGATCAGCCGACGATGTTTGATCAAGTCTCACATCACGGCACCGAAATCGGCGGGTATGTTTGGAACAAAGCGTTTTTGCGGCAGGCGATCGGCGATTTGCGTTTCGATGAGACTTTGCGCTTGGCAGAAGATTATTGGTTCACCGCCAGTTTTGTTGCCCGCAACCCAGGCATTTATGCCCATGCCCCGCAAGTGCGTTACACGAAAGTCTCACGCCCGCACAGTACCATTCATTCTGCTGGGTTTGCGGCCCGCCGACAAGAAGATGAGGTCTTTGAGCGAATCCGCAAACTTGAACGCCAATTGCACTAAAAAAGCAGGCAGCGCCTGCTTTTTTCATGGACATGGGTTTAAAAGAGTTGCAAGACCCCAACAACGACGATCGGGACTGCCAGTGCCGGCAACAGGTTCAAGGTCTTGATCGGCTTTAAGCCAAGGATCGAAATGCCGGAAGCTAAGATCAAAACGCCGCCAACGATGCTTAATTCAGTGATCATGGCCGCAGAAATCGCCCCTTGCATCGCTTTAGCCAGCAAGTAGATACCGCCTTGCCAGCAAAATAAGACTGGCGCGGCGATGATCATGCCAATACCAAAGCTGGCGGCTAAAACCGTGCTGGTGACGGCATCCAGCATCCCGTTGGTCAATAGCATCGTGATGTCGCCTTTTAGCGCTGCCGTGATCGGCCCGACGATCGACAAGGTGCCGATGCAATACAATAAGATCCCGGTGGCGAGTCCTTGGGCGAGGCCGTTTTGCCCTTGATGCTTGGCCAAAATGCGGTTGAAGCGGCCGTCAAGATCGAGCCAAGCGCCGATCAATGCGCCAATGGCGAGACTGGCGATGAATAAAACCGGATATTTGGAATCCGGCATGTGCGTGAGGGTCGTGTTTAACCCAATGGCGATCACCGCTAAGCCCAACGCCTCCATCAGCATCGCATGGGTGCTGGGTTTTAAGCCTTTGCGAAAAATGCTTCCCAAACAGCTGCCTAAGATGATCATTGCCGTGTTAAAAATTGTTCCGAGCATAATAGCCTCCATGAAGGATCGATGTGACTAGAATACCCTTGGTACTAGGGGCGCTGTCAAGCACCAAGTAAAACCGAGATTTCAGAAAACCCCTGGTGTTCAAGGCCCATATCGCTTACAATGGCACAAAACGCACTTGGTGTGCCGACACCAGAAAGGAGGCCATTATGGCTGCACAACCTAGTGTGATCATTAGCCAAGATCTCTCCGGCATCGGGCAAGTCTCTTTAGGCGTGGCGCTGCCATTGATCGCGGCAATGGATTTTAACCCGTTCACGCTGCCTACAGCGTTGTTGTCAACGCATACCGGCGGGTTGGGAGACAATACCTATTTAGACTTATCTGCGCAAATGCCGGCGATCTTGACGCATTGGCAAAGCCTCGCGCTGCAGCCGGCGGGCTTATTGCTGGGGTATTTGGGGCAAAAGGCGTTGGCAGTTTGGCAAACGTGGCTGCCGCAGTATCAAACCGTCTTAGTGCGGGTGATCGATCCGGTCATGGCCGACCATGGCCGGTTGTACCAAGGGTTTGATGAGCAGTATGTGGCGGCGATGCGCACCTTGGTCCAACACGCGACCGTGATCACGCCTAATCCCACCGAAGCGGCCTTATTGCTAGGCGAAACCGCGCCGCGCAAGCCGTTGACAGCCGCTGCTGCGCAAGGCTTAGCCAGTCGCGTTGCCAAGCGCTTTGCCGTGGCGGTGGTGTTGACCGGGGTGGCGTTAACGACTGGCGAATTAGGGGTCGTTGGCGCCCAGCCGCAGGCGCCGCCGTGGTGTTTGACCACGGCGAAGCTGGCCGGGCATTATTTTGGCACTGGGGATATTTTTGCCAGTGTCTTGTGCGGCGCCATGCTGCGCGGTATGGCGTTGCCAGCAGCTAGCCGCTTGGCGATGACGTTTGTTTCTAAAGCGATCACCACGACACTGGCAAGCGGAAGCGATGGGCGCTTAGGCGTCGATTATGCGGCCGGGTTGCCGTGGCTGTTAGCACAATTACCACAAAGGGGGAGAAAAAATGCAACGGACTAGTAATTTACGCAAACTCGTCTTCACCGGCTTGTTTGCTGCTATCATTTTTATCGGGATCTCGATGTTGCGGATCCCATTGCCGGCATTAGTCGGGAAACCATTTATTCATTTTGGCAACACCTTGATGGTTTTGGCGATTTTATTTCTAGGCGGCGGTTATGGGTTTGTCGCCAGTGCGATCGGCTTAGGCGGGTTTGATCTGCTCAATGGCTACGCCGCCACCAGCTGGTTGACGGTGTTGGAATGTGCAGTGATGGCGATCGTCGTTTCCAGCTTGTTCAAAGCGTTCAAAGGCGCTAAGCGGCCTTTGAGCGTCGGCCAGATCATTACCATCAGTGTCACCGCCGGGGTCACGAAGGTGATCACGTCATATTTGGTATCGATCGTGGAAGCGCTGATGGTGGGCACGAGTTTTAAAGTGGCGATCGTGGCCAGCTTTTTGAGCTTGACCAGTGCGGCGATCAACGCCGTTTCCACAGCGATCGTCGTGCCGATCTTGTATCTGGCGCTGCGCGGGGCATTCAAAAATCGCGTGTGATCACCATGGACCAATCAAGCAACGGCGAATGCCGCTGTTTTTTTTGACCCAGTTTTCACCGCGCCGCCGTGACAAATCGCAATTATGGCTTGCTTTTAGGGGTCAATGCGGTAGGTTAAAAGCAAGCAGTATTGAGGAGGAGATGGCATGAATTGGACGGTGATCAAGGCGATCGTTTCGATCGTCATCGCGTTGAATGTCATTGCGTCGATTTTTACGGTATTTCGCGAACGCCGTGATATCGCCGCGACTTGGGCATGGTTATTGGTGTTGAACTTCTTGCCGCTGGTCGGGTTTTTGCTGTATGCGTTTTTTGGCCGCAAGCTGAGCCACCGGCAGCTGGATAAGATCAGGGCCCAACCGAATGCGGAATTGACTGAAGCCTTGCAACAGCAGCGCGCGTCGATCCCGCCTTATTCGCCAGCAGATTCGCATACAGACGCATCGGTGAAAAATATGATCGAATTGTTTCAAAACATCGATAACGCCTTTGTGACGACCAACAACCAAAGCGCCATCTTTACCGATGGGCCGCAATTGTTTGCGGATATGCAAGCGGAGATCCGCCAAGCGCAACATCATGTCTACATCGAGTTTTATACGTTTTATGCCGATCAGCTCGGAACAGAATTGTTGGCCACGCTGATTGAAAAAGCCCGAGAAGGGGTCGATGTCCGGATCTTGTATGATTCATGGGGGTCCATGGGTGCGCGGGCGGCGTTTTTCCAGCCGTTGCGTGATGCCGGCGGGTTTGCCGAACCGTTTTTAGGGATCCATTCGAATCTTTTGGACTTTCGCTTGAACTTCCGCAATCACCGCAAGATCGTGGTGATCGATGGGTGGACCGGCTATATTGGCGGGTTCAATGTTGGCGATCAATATGTTGGGCGGGATCAGAAGTTTGGCTATTGGCGCGATACCCACTTGAAACTTGAAGGCGATGGGGTCTTGGCGCTGCAGCAGCACTTCATCCAAGATTGGGATGCAACTGTCGATGCGCATCGCTTGGATGTTAACCAGACCCATTTTCCCAAACATAATCACGGGTTAGGCCAAACCATGGTCCAAATCGTGACCAGCGGCCCGACCAGCGACTTAGAGCAAATCAAGTTAGGGTATTTGCGCATGATCAATTCCGCCCGGGAGCATTTGTATATTCAAAGTCCATATTTGATCCCGGATGATTCGGTGATGAATGCCCTGCGCAGTGCGATCCACTCTGGCGTCGATGTGCGCATCATGGTGCCGCATATGCCAGACCATGCGTTCGTGTATCGCGCAACGCAATATTATGCGCGTTTGCTGGCCGAAGATGGCGCGAAGATCTATTTTTATCAAAATGGATTCATCCATGCCAAAGTGATCACCATCGATGATACGATCAGCTCGGTGGGTTCGGCGAATATGGATTTTCGCAGCTTCAAGTTGAACTTTGAAGCCAATGCGTTCGTTTATGACCGCCCGGTGGCGCGGCAATTGCGGGAGATCTTCTTGGCAGATATCGCCAAAAGTACCTTGGTCACCGCCGCTGATTTTCAGGCGATGTCGTTATGGCTGCGCTTCAAGCAAGCCTTTTCGCGCTTGTTATCACCGATCTTGTAGGGGTACACTATTAAGCATAAGAAGGAGTGCTGCTCGTGAAAATCACGCGTTCTCAAGCGATCCGGTACGCCGTGATCGGGGCTTTGTTTTTGATTTGTTTGGTGTATCCTGCTCAGTTATTTGCTGGCTTTCAAGCGTTATATCAAGTGGTACTGCCATTAGTGCTTGGTGCGGCATTGGCGTTTTGTATCAACTTGTTGTGCGTGCGGCTGGAAAAATGGTTTTGGCCGCATGCCCAAGCCAAGTGGCCTCAGCGGCTCAGGCGCCCGGCGGCGATCTTGATGGCATTGGTGTTGATCGTGGCGATCATTGCCTTGGTGTTGCGGCTGGTGTTGCCGCAATTTATTACCGCCATCGACGGGTTTTTCAGCAGCGTGCCTAAGACGTTGAATCAGTTGAATCATTGGCTGACTAAATCTGATCAGGCCAATGCCTTGACCAAACAGCTGGCTAGTGCCAAGATCGACTGGGCCAGCATTCAAGCCAAGGTGATGAAATATGTTTCATCTGGGATCTCCGGTTTGTTTTCGAGTTCGATCTCGTTGTTTGGCAACTTGGCTTCTGGTGTCTTCAACTTTATTTTGGCCTTTACGTTTGCGATTTATCTGGTCAGTGGCAAAGAACGCATCCGCAGCCGCCTCAACCGCGTTTGCGACGCTTTTTTACCGCGGCAGGCGATGACTAAGATCCGCTATGTCCTGCAAGTGGCCAATGAAATGTTTTCGAGCTTCATTGTGGGCCAAGTCACTGAAGCGTTCATTTTAGGCACGTTATGTGCGTTGGGGATGCTGTTGTTCCGCTTTCCTAATGCCGTATCGATCGGCGCATTAGTGGGGATGGCGGCTTTGATCCCGATGGTCGGCGCCTTTATTGGCGGCACGGTCGGGTTTGTCTTGATCGCCGTTTCCAGCCCGATGCAGGCAGTGTTGTTTGTGGTTTTTCTGATCTGTTTGCAACAGCTCGAAGGCAATTTGATCTATCCGCGCGTGGTCGGCGGCTCGATCGGCTTGCCAGGGATCATCGTCTTGGCTGCGATCACCATCGGCTCTGGTTTAGGCGGGATCATTGGCATGCTGCTGGGAGTGCCGATCGCTGCCACGGCTTATCGCTTGATCCGCAATGCGACTTGGAAAAAAGAAGGCCGCCTGTAGTACCGCTGGCATTGACGCCGGCGGAGCGTTGAATTTGGCATTGACTTTTTGTCAGTGGCTGGCTATATTAACCGTAACCGAAGATCAGACGATGATGGAAAGAGTAGACGTTTTTGCGGGGTCCAGCGACTGCCGATAGTGGAAGGGCAGCAACTGCATGGCGTTGAAGATGAATCCGGAGTCTCGCCAGTAGTGCAAGCTGCAAGCGCGCGTGGGCGCGATAACCCCCTTAGGCATGAATGTGCCGAATAAGGCCGCCAACTGCGGCGAATCTGGGTGGTACCACGGTGAAAATCGTCCCTTGCGTCAAGCGACGCGAGGGGCGGTTTTTTTCGTCCCGCGGCTTTTGGTCATTGATCGTCACTTAGTCAGCAGAAAAGGAAGTTACGCTATGAGTCAATTTCAAGCAAGTAATACGTTAACATTTGGCAATGCCAATGCCCCACATCAAGTTTGGGCAGTGTTAAACTTAGGCTGTTCTGATACCCGCGACTGGTTCAATGCGCATTTTGACGCTTTGGAAAAAGCCGTTGCGGCAGGCCGAGTACAATTGCACATCCAATTTTGGAGCAAGCAAAAGGTGCCGTTAGTCAGCGGCAACGTTGCTAATGCGTATATTGATTATCATGATCCTCAAGCGGCTTTGGCATACACTAAGGCGGTTTTTGCCGATCAAGACGCGCTGAAAGCAGCGCCTGATGTGCGGGCGTATCTGGAACAGACTTATGGGGTAACGCGCAATCCGCAAGCTGAATTAGTCGATGCGCAAGTCGCCGAGGCGATCGCTGCAGCCGGCATCACCAGTGTGCCGACGATTGTTTATGATGGCCAATTATACTTTGATGAGACACTGGCAAAGCTGCCGGAATTTTGATCGCGGCGCAATGACACGCGGGATTTATTGACTAGGCCATTTTCGCGATAGAGGGTATAATGGGCATGATGAGGAGGCGGAGATTATGGATGAAACATTCAAAGAAAAGGCGCTGGTACAATTAGAACAGGTGATCGATCCGGAGCTGGGTGTCGATATCGTTGATCTCGGCTTAATCTATGACGTGGCGTTAGATGATGCAGGAGTTTGCGTCGTCACGATGACATTGACGATCATGGGCTGCCCATTATCAGATATGTTGAGCGAAGATATCGACAACACCTTAAGCGCCTTGCCAGAGGTCAAAGAAGTCAAGATCAACCTCGTGTGGGAACCCGCTTGGTCTGTCGATAATCTGTCTCGACAAGCAAAGATCATGTTAGGGATCCACTGATCGCTTCACGGCTAAACGCAATCAACGACTAGCCATATAGACGCCTTGGGACCCGATCCGGTTTAGGATCGCGGTGCCAAGGCGTTTTTGTCTTGGGCCCAGGTGTTGGCAGCAAGCAGCTGCTTGCGGCAAAAGCGTGAAGCAGGCAAAAATACCCATGGCCGGTGATCCAAACTGCGAATCACCGGCCATGGGTATTTTGAGGCGGTTAAAATGGGGTGGTGCTTAAGGGGACGGGTTCGCCTAAGTAAAAGCCTTGGACGAGGTGGCTCGGATGGGCGCTGACGAGCTGCTCGATGTCGGTGAGCGATTCGATGCCGGCAATATCAAAGTATTTGTGATTATGCAAGGCGCGTTCAGCCCAAAAATCGAAGCGGTCTTTAAGATCGGTGGCACTGTTGAAGGTCCGCAGATTCTGGAGGCCAAACTTGTAAGTCGTCACATAAGGCGTCAAGGCTTCAACTAGGCCAGGTAAGTTGTTGCCTGACCCCACATCATCGATACACACCGCGATCCCAGCGTCATAATAGCGCTTGGCTGCGGTGACGATCGCAGTATTGTCGATGGCCGGATCATGGCGTTCAGTAAGTTCAACGGTCAAGGTGACCGCTGTGGTCGCTTGCACTTTGATGATCGCATTAAAAAAAGCGGGGTCGACAAAGTGCATGCGTTCCAGATTAAACGAGATCTGTACCGCTGAATCAGGAATGGCGCTTAAGGCATCGCGCAGATGATCCTCAAACTCAGCCGGCGGTAATTTGGTAAAGTCTTCTGGCAATAGCCATTGGCCAGCCACATGCTGGCGAATCAATAATTCATAGCCGACAGGCGCCTTATCTAGCGTTTCGGCAGCAAACTTTGGCTGTCCGTAAAACGTAATCATGCTTGGTTTCCCCCATAGTACGGCCGCTTGTACCGCACATGCTGATCCTAATCAAAAATTATAATGTCAATCTTAACCCGGAGTGACTCGCTGGTCAATCGGGAAATAGGCGGGTCTGATTGGCACACCAGCGCCTTGGCGGCGGGTACTGCTGTCAATGAGCGCTTCGTCCAACATTATACGCCCAAATGAGTGTGTTTTTCCGACGATGGCCGATATTTTTAAGCGGTTGCAAGCCCTTAATACACCTTGCCGGAAAACGGTTGATAGTACAAGCGCGCAAAGTTGAAATCCGCTAGTTTTGCAAGGGGCAAGACCACTGTGGCGCCCATTGCCGGCATGAGGTTCAAATCCCGCGTCAAGGTGTCAGGCAGCACTAACACGACGGGCTTGTGGCAGCCATACGCATACCCTAGCTCCCATAAGACGCCAGGATCAGAGTTTGCCAAGGCGGGGTCATAGATCGCCACGACTAAGTCACTGGCATTGATCCCGGCGACATCGGCGTTAAACGTGGCCAGCTGCCATTCTGGATCGGCTAACATCTCCGGATGGGTACTTAAGGTCCAATCTTTGTAGGTGTGGTTTTTAGGCATGAAGCTATTGTCCCAATCGAGCGTGGGGTTGGCTTGCAGCTTGGTACAAGCGGTATCGAGCATGGCAACTTGCGCTGGGTTGAACCAGCTGGAGGCGATGTAAGCAGTTTTCATGGCGATGAGGCGCAGCTTTGAGCAAAAGCGTTGCGCCGTGCTCCCTTCTTTTTCATGGCTGAATTTCAGCGGTTGCTTATAGTTTAGAGGAAAATGCCGGTGATGGCGAACTATTTTGTCACGCTTGGCCGCAATTTGAGGCAAACCTATTGATACCGGTAACAAGATCGCGGCCGCGCCTGCTTTTGCAAACGCTATCGTGATACGCTAGGGCCAAAGAAATGGAGGCAGTTATATGTTGAAACACTGGTGGCAAGAAGCGGTCGTCTATCAGATCTATCCACGGTCTTTTCAAGATAGTAACGGCGATGGGATCGGGGATCTGCAAGGGATCATTCAGCGCTTGGATTATCTCAAAGCACTGGGGGTGACGGTGCTTTGGCTGAATCCGATCTATCAGTCGCCAAATGATGATAATGGGTATGATATTAGTGATTACACCAAGATCATGACCGATTTTGGCACGATGGCAGATTTTGAGGCGTTGTTGCAAGCTGCGCATGCCCACGGTTTGAAGCTGGTGATGGATCTGGTGGTCAACCATACTTCTGATGAGCACCCTTGGTTCATCGAAAGCCGGCAAAGCAAGGACAATCCTTACCGGGATTACTACATTTGGCGCGATGGTCAAAACGGCCAAGCGCCTAATGGCTGGCAGTCGTTTTTCTCCGGTCCGGCGTGGACGTATGATGCGCAAACCGCGCAGTATTATTTACACCTGTTTTCCAAAAAACAACCTGATTTGAACTGGGCGAATCAGGCGGTCCGCCAAGCGATCTACCAGATGATGCGCGGGTGGTTGGATAAGGGCATCGATGGGTTTCGCATGGATGTCATCAATATGATCGCCAAACCGGCAAACATCGAAGCCGCGACGGCCTTGCCGCGCAATGGTGAACATGTGCATGAGTATCTGCAAGAGATGAATCGGGAGGTCTTGTCTAATTATGACCTCATGACTGTCGGCGAAATGGATGGCACGACGCCGGCCATGGCGCTGCAATATGCGGGTTTTGAGACCCATGAACTGAACATGCTCTTTCAATTTGAGCATATGCAAATCGATTGTGATCCAGAATTAGGCAAGTGGCGGCCGCATCAGTGGTCGTTGCCGACCCTCAAAGCGATCATGTCCAAGTGGCAAGTCGCCTTAGACGGTCAGGCGTGGAATTCGTTGTACTGGAATAACCATGATCAGCCGCGGGTGGTGTCGCGCTTTGGCGATGATCGGCCCCAATATCGCGTCTTGTCGGCGAAAATGCTCGGCGCGGTGTTACACTTTTTGCAAGGCACGCCGTATATCTACCAAGGTGAAGAGCTGGGGATGACCAACGTCGCTTTTGCGTCTTTGGATCAGTACCGCGACATTGAGACCTTGAATGCCTATCACGCGCTTGTTGATAGCGGACAAGTGGCACCAGCTGAGATGATGGCGGCGATCCATCATAGTTCTCGGGATAATGCCCGCACCCCGATGCAATGGGATGACAGCGCCAATGCTGGCTTTACTACCGGCACGCCTTGGCTGGCGGTCAACCCAAATTACCCCACGATCAATGCGGCAATGGCGCAAGCAGATCCTGACTCGGTTTGGCATTTTTACCAACAAATGAATGCCTTGCGGCGGCAATATCCAGTGATCACTTATGGACATTACCATTTATTGGATCCAGACGCGAAGACGACTTGGTGTTATCAGCGGACCTTGGATGCACAGCGGCTGGTCGTGGCGGCTAACTTCACCGCCAGCCCGCAGCCGGTACCCAAAGCGGCCCAGACCAATTATCGGCAATTGCTGGGAAATTACCCGCCGACAGCGGCGCAAACCATGCGGCCATATGAAGTCCGTGTGTTATTTAACGCGTAAAGCAAAGCGGCTCTTGAATGAGCCGCTTTTTGCATGGAGTGCGCTTTGCTAAAGGCCTAGACTGGATTGCACCGGATGAAAATGCCGGCATGACAAGGCGTCAGACTGTTTATTAAATTTAAAGAAGTATTGACACATCGTTTTGTAATGTTTAGTATCGTACATATCAACCGCTTACTAACGGTAACAAAGGAGATGGTTTCATGTGTCCGTGCATGTGTGTGATGCATCAGCAAACGAATAGGAGGCAACGGAATGGACTGGACCGTGATCGCTCGAAGCTTGCCGCAATTTACGGCGGGTTTTTGGCTGACACTGAAACTCTCCGCGATCGGAATTCTCGGTTCGCTAATCGTCGGTGCGCTCGTTAGTTTAGCGCAGTATTTCAAACTGCCAGGGTTACGGCAGCTTGCGACGGTCTACATCGAGATCTCACGTAATACCCCGCTGCTTGTGCAACTCTTCTTCATTTACTATGGCTTACCAGGCCTGGGTGTGAAGTTGAGCGCGACCGTCAGCGGGGTTTTTGGTTTGATGTTTCTCGGTGGCAGTTATATGGCAGAAGCATTTACCAGCGGATACAATGCGATCAGCAAAGGTCAACTGGAATCTGGCCGGGCATTGGGACTCACCAATGTGCAATTAGCACGGTATGTGGTGGTTCCGCAAGGCTTGGCGGCTTCAGTGCCGGCGTTGGCGGCAAACGTGATTTTTTTGATCAAAGAGACTTCGATCTTCACCGTGATCGCGATCCCAGAGCTCACGAACACGGCGCTTGATCTGATTGGGTTATATTATCGCAGTAACGAGTACCTGTTCGTACTTGTTGTGGCGTATGCCATTATCTTGATCCCATTGTCAGTGGGATTGACATGGCTGGAAAGGCGGGTACGGTATGGCACATTCGGGAATTGATCTTTTGTTCCAAGGCCAAAACTTCGCCCGCTTCTTGCAAGGCTTTGGGGTGACATTGCGCGTCGCCGTGATCACCTTGGTGATCGGCGGCGTCTTAGGGGTCGTGTTAGGGGCCTTGCGCACCCTGAACAACCGGCCATTGCAAGTGATCTTGCGATTATATCTGGAGATCTTCCGGATCGTGCCGACTGTGGTGTTGCTATTCGTGGTGTATTACATCGTGCCGCAAGTTTTTCACTTGGAAATGAGTGGCGAAATGGTCGCGATCGTGACCTTCGCCTTATGGACCGGGGCAGAAATGTCAGACATTGTCCGCGGCGCTTTGATCGCCGTGCCGAAGCATCAAGTCGAGTCTGCTCAAGCGCTGGGGTTGAATCGCTTGCAGCAATTCCGGTACGTCTTATTGCCGCAAGCCTTGCCAGTGGCTTTGCCAGGGACGATCAATTTGGCCACGCGGATCATCAAGACCACTAGTTTGTTGTTGATGATCAGCGTGATGGATATTGTCAATGTCGGTCAGACGTTAGTCGAAGCCAACGGCCACAAGCATCCGGCCTTTGCCTTTTGGGTCTATGGCATCATGTTTATCATGTATTACATCTTGTGTGCACCGCTATCGTGGTGGGCCAAGCGCATCGAGAAGCAAAGATTGGAGCGAAGCAATGGCTGAAGCGTTATTGAGTGTACGCCACTTGGAAAAAGCGTACCAAAAAAATGTGATCTTAAAAGACATCAGTTTTGACGTTCATAAAGGCGAAGTCGTCGCGTTGCTTGGTCGCAGCGGCTCTGGGAAAAGTACCTTGATCCGCACGCTCAATGGGCTGGAACCTTTTCAAAAAGGGGAATTGACGTTTGCCGGGCAAACGATCGTCCCCAATGCCGCGACTTGGCTGCAATTACGGCAAAAAATCGGGATGGTGTTTCAAAGCTATGACTTATTCCCAAATTTAACAGTGTTGGATAACATCTGTTTAGCGCCGACTAAAGTGGCCAAACGCCCGCGGGCACAAGTGGCACCAGAAGCCAAAGAATTGCTTGCCAGCGTCGGGTTAGCCGAATTCGCTCAGCGTTATCCGCGCCAGCTGTCCGGCGGTCAAAAACAGCGTGTGGCGATAGTCAGGGCATTGGCGATGCATCCGGAAATGATGTTGTTTGATGAAGTGACCGCCAGCTTGGATCCGGAAATGGTGCGCGGGGTCTTGGACATGATGGTTGATTTGGCCAAACAAGACATGACCATGATCGTGGTCACCCATGAAATGAATTTTGCCCGCCAAGTCGCCGATCGCATCTTATTTTTGGATGATGGGCTGATCACCGCAGACACCACCGCAGAAGCTTTTTTCACCGCACCACCGACAGCATCGGCAAAGGAATTCTTAGCCAGCATGAATTTTTAATAACGGCTCTTGGCAGTCGAAAAAAAGGGGTAGCATTTTATGAAGAAACGAATCTTAGGCATTATTACCGCATTGGCAGCGATCTTGGTTTTTGCCAGTGCGTGCGGCAAATCAAGTTCCTCCAGCTCTTCCAGCAGCAATGACGCCGTGGCAAAGATCAAAAAAGCCGGCGTAATCAAGATCGCTGTTTTCGGCGACTTGCAACCTTATGGCTGGATCAACAAATCCGGCAAGCGCGTCGGCTATGACTTGGAATTAGCCCGGCAGATCGCCAAGGACCTCGGCGTCAAAGCCAAGTTTGTCCAAGTGAACGCTAATGGGCGTGTGGATGCCTTAAAAGCCGGCAAGGTCGACATGGTGTTGGCGAACTTCACCGTCACCGATGATCGCAAGCAAGTGGTCGATTTCGCCGATCCTTACATGAAGGTTTCTGTCGGCGTGGTTTCCAAGAAAACCAGCCCGATCACTAAGGTCAGCCAACTCAAAGACAAAAGCGTGATCGTTACCAAAGGCACTACTGCAGAACAATACTTCACCCAATCGCAAAAGTCCGTGACCTTGCAGAAGTATGATTCCAAGACGCAACAATTCAATGCGTTGAAAAATGATCGGGCGGCCGCTTTAGCCGATGATAACTCCTACTTATACGCTTGGGTCAAAAACAACCCGACGTATACCGTCGGCATCAAGACCCTCGGCCCCAGCTCTTATATTTCCCCAGCGGTTAAAAAAGGCAACAAGTCCTTGCTGACTTGGACCAACAAAGAAATCAAGAAGTTGAACAAAAACGGCTTCTTTGAAAAGGACTATCAACAAGAACTGGCGCCATACTTCGGCAGCGACATTAAAGCCAGTGATATCATCATCACCAAGTAAACCGCTGCAAACCAGCTGAGCGGCAAAACGAGCCCATGACAAAAGCGCCTTGAAGCCACGATTCGTGATTGGAATCGCGGTTTCAAGGCGCTTTTTTGTCGCTGGGCTGCGTAGCAAAGTGCGACTAAACGCAGATGTCTTGGTCACTTGGTTTGCTCAAGGCGCAAAACAGGCGCGTGAATCGAATTTCGATTCACGCGCCTGTTTGGGGTTACTTAGCGGCGGCTAAGAGGTTATACATGTTATTCAAGGCATCTTGGGCGATTTGCATCGCGTCAGGGTCGATCTCGAATGCTGGCAAAGACGCATCCGTGTAGTGCAATAACGCACTGGCGCGGGCACACATGTCATACCAGTTTTGGAAAGGCATCTTGTTGATCGCACCGTTGACAGAAGCAGGCGTGATCTGCAAGAGCTGATTGATCACCAGCTTGGCTTGCGTTAAAGTCTCATCTGGCACTTGCGTTAAAGTCGTGGCCTTATTGGCTAAGTTAAACAAGCGTTCCGCGGCGATCAAAACGGGATTTTCAAACTGCGACGGCTTGGCGACGGCAGTATGATCATCCAGCAGGTATTTTTGCAAGCCGATCATGGAGAATAAGGTGATCTGGTCGCCAACTTGGCTCCCAAGGTCTGGCAAGCGGGTGATGCCGCAAGCGGCGAGTTGTTCCGTCGTGAAGGTCAGTGCCGCATGCGCGGAAAAGTCGCTGTATTGAATCCCAATCGTTGATTTCGAATCGCTGGTGCGCAACATGAACATCACATCTTGGCCGGTTTGGGCTTTGACGTAGCTGTTGAGCATGCGCGCGGCGACGCCTAGTTGTTCATCTTGGATCTCGTTGCGCCGGTCTAAGACGATGCGGATCTTGGCGGGTAAGGTCTTGCGTAAGCTGAGAATGCGCAAGATCGTGGCCAAGTAAGGGTATAACACGCCAAAGCCCATGGCGAAATTCCCGGTATCGCTTTGCGGCGAAAAGGCGACGAAGTTATCGGCATGATCGCCATGCGCTTTAGTCAGCATCGCCGCGATTTGATCGTGGTTTTTGCCGCGCGCTTTGACTTCATCTCCCGGCTGCCAACCGAACGGATAAAGGGTATCGGCGAATTGCTTTAAGGCATCGTCATCGTCTTCATCGACAACGGTGACGCCAATATACATATTCCGTTGATAGTCATTGCCGTGGACGAACGATTCGTCAACAAACAGCTGCAAGGCTTTGGCTGTGGTTGCCACCGGCGCCTGTGGTGCTGGCGTGGCGGCTGGTTTGGCCTCAGCAGGCACCGGCTTGACTGCAGCTGGTGCCGCTTTGTCAGGGACAGCTGGTTGGACCGCGGTTTCAGGTGCGGGTGTGGCAGCCGCCGGCTTTTGCGGCTGTTTGGCCGGGGCCGGTTGCGGGGTCGGCTTGGCTTTTGGCGCTGGTGTGGCAGTATCTGATGCAGGTTGAGCGGCTTTTTGCGGCTGCTTTGGTTCTAAGCTGCCCACGCCGGCCAATGACAGCTCTTCTGCGCGCTTTTGCACGCGGCGGCGCCGTTGTTGCGGATTGGACTGGCTCTTTTGCACATTAGCCGGCTGGTCTGCTTGCGTCTTTGGCTGCTCAGCGGTTTGAGGCGTAAACAAGGTTGCGTTCGTTTGCGCTTGGGCAAGCTTGGCTTCCGGCACGATCGGGGCGCCATCGATTTGATGGATCGTGAAGCGTGCCGGTTTAGCTGGCCGCTTAGCCGTCGTTTTTTTAGCAGCTGGCTGGTGATTTGGCTTAGCGGCTTCAGCGGCTTTTGGCGCACGCTGTTGCGTCGTTTTTTGGCGGGTTGGCTTTTGTTGTGCGGACTGCTTTTTAGCCGGCTTTTGTGCGGATGCTTTGGCGCTGGCTTTTTGGGCTGCCGGCTTTTTGGCCGGTTTTTGGTCAGCTTTGGCTGGCTGGTCAGCGGTGGTGTTTTTTGAAGCAGGTTTTGCTTGGGCAGTCGGCAATTCGCCAGGCTTCGTGTGCACGATGGCGTTGTGCGCATCGATGAAGCGGTTGACTTTAAACATCAACGGTTGGCTCATCTTGGCATCTTTGAGCACCTTGCGCATGCTCGATGGGGAAATCCCAATTTGCTTAGCGGCTTGCGTTAAGCTTAAGTGCTCAGCACTCATGATCTGTTTCAAATGGAAGGCAGTGCTACCATTCATATATTTGTTCCTCCTAAAATGACCCCGCCGCGCTGGCGGGTATCGACGTATGGTTTTTCGTGGAGATGCTCAGCGAAGGCTGACCGCACATCTTAGCTGACGTTAGGCACAGCTGCAGTGGGAGGCGGCGCATACACAGATGCAAACGGGCTCTCGACTGGTGTGAAAATACCTTAAGATCAACGCAAAAAGCGGTGTGAATCAGACGACAGTGAATGCGGGGTGACCAGATCGGCACGCATGCACTCAACTGCGATCACGTGAACAACTCTCAATAAGCGTACAACAAACCAGCCGATTTTGCAGAAAAAAATCAGTTGGGGCCGATTTATTAGGCCGATCCCTTAAGCGAATTGGCCTGATCCAGTCGTCACCAACTGTGATTTAAGTGGTCGCATTGTCTTCAAAAGTCGCAATGGCCATGTCGATAAACGCCTGCACATGGGTGTTTAACTGACGCTCTTGATGATAGGCGATTTCCACTTCAGTTTGAAAAACACTCGCTGCCAGCGGCAAAGTGGTGACTGCGGTGTCTTGCAGATAATGCGTCGGCATCGACAGCGGAATGATCGTCGCGCCTAAACCGGCCGTCGCCAACACACAAGCCGTCGTCAAATTGGCAGTTTGCAAAACAACATTCGGGGTGATGTTGTACTTGGTCAAATACCCGTCTACCGTGCGCTGAAAATCTGAATCCGGGGTTTCTGAGATGAAGTCTTTACCATTGACTAAGGGGCTGATATCCACTACTGGTCCGCTGGGCAAGGTCTGCGGTGCTAGGCGCTCAGGTAAGACTAAAGCCCCGGTATCGCTATATAGGTGTTGATAGGCCAACGCGGCATTGTAAGCGGGGGTGACGCCGATATAAAGGTCTAAGTCACCGTTTTGGACACTTTGTTGCAAGCTCAGTGAGTCGCGCTCGCGCAATTGCACTTCGATTTGCGGATAGCGCAAGTGGTATTGCGGCAAGATCTGCGGCAAGATCACCTGCGCCAATGACGGGTTGATCCCCAAAGTGATGCGGCCATGCGCATCGGCCGCGTAAGTGGTCAAATTGTTGCTCAATGTTTGGTAGGCTTGGGCGATGCCACGAATTTTGCTGAGGTAATATTCACCGGCGTAAGTGAGTTTGAGCGGATGCGTTGAGCGATCAACAAAATCAACGCCATAGGCTTTTTCTTGGGTGCGCAATAACTTGCTGACAGTTGGTTGAGAAAGGGCCAGCTCGCTTGCGGTTTGGGAAATATTCCCAGTGCGGGCGAGGCTTTCAAGGATCTGGATCAGTTGCGTTTCCCGGTCTAATGCCATAAGGGCCTCCTTAAAGATCTAGGTTCAGTATGCCGTTAATGGCGTGACCCTGCAAGTCACCGCGCAACAAAGCGCGCTTCGACCCAATCAAGCAAGGGCTGGTTCAAATAGTAAAACGGCACCAACAAACAAGTGGCCAAAACGATCAAGAGTAGCGGGCTGACCCACAACCCGATGCAAACGCCGACGAGCACTAGCACGATATCGGCTAAAAAAAGCGTCAAGTGTTGGGCCAAACTGCCTAAGGCCAAGCGGAAATAGTCGCTGTAGCGAAACGTAAACGTGGCGGCTAATAACAAGACCATCGTTGCGATCACCGCTGCCAAGATCCCTAAGATCAACACTGCCGGCAGCAGCACAAACAAAAAACGCGGGGCGTGGGCAAGCGATAGCTGACCATACAACATCAATGGCAGCAAGAACACCCAAAACGGCGCCCACAAACGCAGCCCTTCTCGCCAATGCCGGCGCCAAAAGTGCCAGGCATACCGGTAAAGGCCGGCTGATTTGGTGCGGACATATTCGCGCGTCGCCGCAAAGATCGCACTGACCAGCGGCCCGATCGGTAATAAACAAAGCCAGATCACCAGCAAAGTCAGCACATTGAGTTTTAATAGGTATAATGCCGCCAGCAAAGGCAGCAACACGGTCAAAGTGAACAACCCCATGATGGTAATAGGATAAAGCAAGTTGACGATCCCTTGCGAGACTTGTGTTGCGCGTTGTTTTTTTGCCATAGTCAGCCCTCCTGTAACCGCTGATCACCAATTTTGGCAACCGGTTGCTTTAACTATAGCACACCGGTTTTGCCCATAATATTGAATTGTGAGAATTTGAAGAAGTTAACCCTGTATATAATTTGACGCTGATTTACTGCATAGGCTACTATTAATGAATGGGGATGTCTGATCACCCTGTGCGCAAAAGCGGATAAAAAACTTGATACCGGTAACAGTTGATTTGACGGGCCTAAAAGCTTGCACCGGGGTTGTGACCTGGTTATGATGCTTGTGTAAGCGTTTTTAGTAGGGAGGATGGAAAAGATGATAGGAACAAAACACAAGTTTGTGAAAAGTGTTGTTGCTGGGATGGCTGTTCTAGGCAGCGTCTTAGCCTTGAGTGCTTGCTCAAGCAGTGGTTCATCTAGCAGTTCCAGCGGCAAAACGACTACCGTCAGCTTCTTCAACATGAAGGTTGAATTCAAGAAGCAGCTGGAACAAGCAGCGGCAACTTACAACAAGACCCACAAAGGGGTCAAAGTGCAAGTCACCACTGTTGGTGGGGGGACAGACTACCAAACCAACCTGAAAGCGAAAATGCAATCTGGCAAGACGCCTGACATTTTTGCCTTGGAAGGCCCACAACAGTTGCAGACCTATAAGAAGTACTTGGCCGATGTTTCTGCTGGCAAAGCGATCAAGCAGGCTTTGCCTGGCACCTTAAACACCGTGAAGTCTGGCAGCCAAGTGTTAGGTTACCCAGTCTTGCAAGAAAGTATCGGGATCGTTTATAACAAGACGATCTTTGCTAAGGCTGGCATCGACCCAGCCAAGATCACCGACCAAGCTTCTTATGAAGCCGCATTGAAGACCTTGAATGACAAAAAGGCGCAGTTAGGCATCGAAGCGCCTACCGCATTCCCAATGAAGGAATGGTGGGTCATTGGCCAACATGCTGTTGATCCGTTCCTATCAACCGAGTTTAATGGTTCGGTCACCAAAGCGTATAACGCTAAGACCATTTCTTGGAAGAACAGTCAATACTTCAAACAATATATCGATGCAACGACGAAGTACAGCGCACAGCCTGTCCAAAGCATGGATTATTCCACGCAAATCGAAAAGCTGTTTAGTACTGGCAAAGTTGCCATGGCAGAACAAGGTTCTTGGGTATACCCAACCATCGAATCTGTTAACAAAGACTTGGCCAAAAATGTTGGCATCATTCCAATTCCTGTCAACGACAAGACATCCGGCAAGTTACCAGTGGGCGTGACCCAATGGTGGGCAGTCAACAAGCAAGCTGACAAGAAGACCCAAAAGGCTGCGATGGACTTCATGGACTGGTTGTTCACCTCTAAAGCAGGTAAAAACATCGTCCTTACCGATTTGAAGGTCGTACCGGCTTATAAAGGCTTCGATTCTTCTAAGATTGCTGACCCGCTTGGCAAAGCAACCTATAAGTATATCGATGATGGCAAGACCCAAGGCTTAGTCTTCGGTGGTTTCGCAACCGACTGGGCACAAAACGGGATGGCACCAGAACTCCAGAAGTATGTTGCTGGCAAGGAAAGCTGGAACGCGGCGATCAAGAATTCTGAGAATGCTTGGAAGTCTGCTCGCGCGGGACAATAATCCACGCAACGTTATGCAGGGAGGAGAGGAGACATCCTCTCCTCCCTTGTTTTAAATCAGTATTGGCACGGGATGCCGTGCTTGCTATTATATCGAGCTGAATTGGTTCACGCTTTGACCTAAACGCGCGTCTAATTGTAACGGTGAGGCGCCTCAAACATCGCGCCGTGCTCCGGCTAACGCCGAAACCCGACACGCTGCTTGAGCCACTCACCTAAGCCCGCAATTGGTCACGCTCTGACTAAACGCGCTCACCAGCACAACGGTGAGGCGCCTCAAACATCGCGCCGTGCTCCGGCTAACGCCGAAACCCGTCACGCTGCTTGAGTCGCTCACCAAAGCCCGTGCTGGTTCACGCTCTGACTCATTAAGGGGGTTCACACACATGTCCCAGAAAAAGACTTGGTTCTATCTTTTCTCGGCACCTGTCTTGATCGCGCTGTTCCTTGTGGTGATCTTGCCATTTATCTATGGGATCTATTATTCATTCACCAGTTGGGACGGGGTATCGACCAGTGCCTTTGTCGGGATTCAAAACTACATTAGTGCGTTGAAAGACCCAGGATATCTTGGTGCTTTGTGGTTCACCATTAAATTCTCGGTGGTTTCGATCGTGTTGATCAATGTGATTGGCTTGGGGTTGGCGGTGTTAGTGACCACCAAGTTCAAAGGGGCCAATATCTTACGGACGATCTTCTTCATGCCTAATTTGATCGGGGGCTTGATCCTCGGGTTTATCTGGCAATTCATTTTTGTTGAAGCCTTTTCCGCTTTTGGCAAAGTGACGGGCATTCCTGGGTTAGGCAGCTGGTTGGCGACTACGAATACCGGCTTTTGGGCTTTGGTGATCGTGATGGTTTGGCAGTATTCCGGCTATATCATGGTGATTTATATCTCTTATCTGCAAGGGGTCGATCAATCTTTGCTGGAAGCTGCAGACCTTGATGGGGCGACGTCGATGCAAAAGTTCTGGCGCATCAAGTTCCCGTTGATCATGCCAGGATTCACCGTTTCCTTATTTATGACCTTGTCCAACTGCTTCAAGTTGTACGATCAAAACCTGTCCTTAACTGGCGGCGGCCCTTACAACTCGACGCAAATGGTCGCAATGAACATTTATAACACGGCCTTTTCAATGAATAAGATGGGTTACGCGCAGGCCAAGGCGGTCATCTTCTTCGTCTTCATCGCGATCATTTCATTGACGCAGGTTTATCTCACCTCTAGAAAGGAGATCGAAGCCTAATGCAAGAAGAGAAGCGGACTAAAAAGATTTTGATGATCATCCTCGGCTGTTTCCTTGGCTTAGTGTGGATCTCACCTTTCTACTTGATGCTGACCAACTCCTTTAAGACCAAACAAGAATTGTTCAACGATACCTTGGGGTTGCCGAAGACGTTTCATTTTGATAACTATGTCAATTCCGCCAAAGACTTGAACATCGTCAATACGTTCTTGAATTCGTTGATGATCACGGTGATTTCGGTGTTGATCATCATCGTCTTTTCCAGCTTGGCTGGTTATGCGATCCAGCGGACTAAGAGCAAGTGGAGCAAGGTCTTTTACCTGACTTTTGTGGCGGCGATGCTGATCCCATTCCAGTCGGTCATGATCCCGTTGATCGCGGTTTTTGGCAGAATGAACATGCTCAACCGCCCAGGGCTGATCTTCATGTACTTGGGGTTTGGCGCCAGCATGTCGGTGTTCTTATATAACGGCGCGATGAAAGGCATTCCTCAAGTGCTGGATGAAGCGGCGATCATTGATGGTGCCAGTCGCTGGCAGATCTTCTCCAAAGTGGTCTTTCCAATGTTGCAACCCACCACGGTCACCGTGGCTTTGCTGAATGTGATGTGGATCTGGAACGACTACCTGCTGCCAAGTTTGGTGATCAACCGTCCCGGTTCGCAAACCATTCCGCTGACAATGTTTGACTTCTTCGGTCAATTCACCAAGCAATGGCATTTGGCTATGGCTGGTTTGACCATCGCGATCATCCCAGTGATCGTCTTCTATTTCTTGATGCAAAAGCAGATCATTGCCGGCGTTTCCGAAGGCGCGGTCAAGTAACCAAAATACGACCAAGCGTATTTTGAGTGGCGCCTTAATGACCATACTGGCAGCTTTGAATAGGCGCGAAGACGACTTTTGGGGGGAATTGATTGTGACGAAAAGACTGTTTGAAATCGATCCGTGGGTGATCCAAACGACGGCATTGGCCACAGATGATAAAAGGCTGCAAGAAAGTATTACTGCCATCGGCAACGGTTATATGGGGATGCGCGGTAATTTTGAAGAACACTATTCAGGCGATACCCATCGCGGGATCTACCTGGCAGGGGTGTGGTTTCCAGACAAAACTCGCGTCGGCTGGTGGAAAAACGGCTATCCCAAGTATTTTGGCAAGGCGATCAACTCGCCGGACTTCTTGAGTATTCCGATCACCGTCAATGGGGTCGATGTGGATCTGGCCAAGGTAGCTTACCAAGATTTTTCCTTGCGTTTGGACATGCATAACGGCGTATTGCGCCGTCAATTCACGGTCACGATCAAGGATGCGCAAGTGCGGTTTGCATTTATGCGCTTCATGAGCAACCAAACGCGATCGTTGGCGGTGATCCAAGTGCAAGCTGAAGTGTTGGCAGGCAAGGCGCAGATCGTTTTTGCCCCGCGCATCGATGGCGATGTGCATAACGAAGATGCCAACTATGACGAAAGCTTTTGGCAGCCAAAAGCGGTAGCGCCCAACTGCTTGACCATGGCGACCAAGCCGAATCCTTTCGGCACGCCGCGCTTTACCGTTACGGAAAAAATGGCCAACACGTTTTCTGGTGACGGTACCGTGTCTCGGCACATGACCCAAGGCACTCAAGCCGTCCAAGAAATCTTGACCACCGAGCTAGAAGCCGGGCAGCAAGCGACATTAGTCAAGTATGTGGCGGTGATCACCAGCCGTGATGTGCCCAAAGACCAGCAGCCAACTGCGGCCCAAGCGGTGTTAGATGCGGCAGTGGCCAAGCCGGTCACCACGCATTTGGCAGAGCACACGGCGGTTTGGGCCAAACGCTGGGCGCGCAGTGATGTCCAGATCCATGGCGATGACGCGGCGCAGCAAGGCATTCGCTTCAACATTTTGCAGTTGTTTATGACCTATTATGGTGAAGATGCGCGGCTGAATGTTGGGCCTAAAGGGTTTACCGGCGAAAAATATGGCGGTGCGACTTATTGGGATACGGAAGCATATATCGTGCCAATGTACTTGGCCACTGCGGCGCCTAAAGTCACTGAGCACTTGCTTGAATACCGCTATGATCAATTGCCTGGTGCTTTTCACAATGCGCGCCAGCAAGGGCTAAAAGGGGCCTTGTATCCGATGGTGACCTTTGATGGGATCGAATGTCACAATGAGTGGGAGATCACGTTTGAAGAGATCCACCGCAACGCCAGTGTCGCCTTTGCGATTTATAACTATACCGATTACACCGGTGACACGGATTACGTGTTGACCAAAGGCGTCGATGTGTTAGTCGCCATTGCGCGCTTTTGGGCAGATCGGGTGCATTTTTCCAAGCGTAATGGGCAATATATGATCCATGGCGTCACCGGCCCGAACGAATATGAAAACAACGTCAATAACAACTGGTACACCAATAAGATGGCGCAGTGGTGCTTGCGGTATACGCTGCAGATCCTGGCGCAAGTCAGTGATCAAAAAGCGCAGGCGTTGGCAGTCAGTGGCGCCGAAAAAGCCCAGTGGCAAGATATCATCGACCGCATGTATTTGCCTGAAGACGCAGAGTTAGGCATTTTCGTACAGCATGATGGCTTTTTGGATAAAGACTTGCGCCCGGCGTCTGCATTAGATCCGGCAGAGCGGCCTTTGAATCAGCACTGGTCATGGGATAAGATCTTGCGTTCGCCGTTTATCAAACAAGCGGATGTGTTGCAAGGGATCTATTATTTGGATGATGAATTTACCCTGGCACAAAAACGCCGCAACTTTGATTTCTACGAGCCCATGACGGTGCATGAGTCATCGTTGTCAGCTTGCATCCACAGCATCATCGCCGCTGAAATCGGTGAAGTCGATAAAGCGGTGGCGTTGTATCAGCGCACGGCGCGGTTGGATCTGGATAACTATAACAACGATACCGAAGATGGCTTGCACATCACGTCCATGACGGGATCTTGGCTGGCGATCGTGCAAGGCTTTGCCGGGATGCGTCACAAAAATGGCCAGTTGCGCTTCAAGCCATTTTGCCCGGATAATTGGACGGGGTATCAATTCAAGTTGAACTTCCGCGGGCGTTTGTTGGTCGTGGCAGTGGATAATGCCGGGTGCACTTTAACTGTGGAAAAAGGCGACGCGTTGCGCGTGTTCGTCGATTCGCAGCCGATCACGCTGACTCCAGGCGTGGCCCAGCATTTGGCCAATTAAGTGAACAAAGTGAGTTCGGCAAATTTTGCCGGGCTCACTTTTTTTGACCGCGCGCCGGTGAATATTTGGTAGACTAGGGGGTGTTTAAGGAGGCGGACTTGTGCGAAAACGATTATGGTGGGGCGTGTGGCTGTTCGTGTTGTTGAGCTTGAGCGGCTGCGGCCAGCGCCCGGCACAAAGCGATGGCCAGTTGAATGTGGTGACGAGTGTTGATTTTTATGCCGAAGTGGCCAACGCGGTGGTCGGTAAATATGGCCATGTCGCCAGTGTGATCAATGACCCGGCAGTTGACCCGCATGATTATGAACCGACCGTGGCCACCGGTAAAATGGTAGCTAAAAGCGACTTGGTGCTGACCAATGGTGCCGGTTATGATTCTTGGATGACGAAATTAACGCGGGCTGAACCGCATGTGGCGGTGGTATCAGCCGCCAAAGTCGTCGGGATCCATGATGGTGAAAATGAACACATTTGGTATCAACCAACGGCCATGCCTAAATTGGCCTTAGCCTTGGCAAAACGGCTAGGCCAAATCGATCCCAAACATCGCGCGGCGTTTACCGCCAATGCCAAACAGTACATTCAGCACCTGCAGCCGCTGCAGCGGCAGATCGAGCAACTGAAAGCCGATCGCACTCGTACTGCAGTAGCGGTCTCTGAGCCGGTGTTTAATAATGCGCTGACTTATTTGGGCTATCACGTGGCCAATGAACATTTTGCCGCGGCAGTCGAAGAAGGCACCGACCCGAGTCCAACGGATATTCGGGCGTTGAATACGCAAATGAAGACCGGTCAGCTCGCCTTTTTCGTGTTAAATACGCAAGTTGACAGCAAGATCGTGACGAATGCGGTGGCCACAGCCAAGCAAAATCACGTCCCGATCTTAAAGGTGACCGAAACCTTACCTAAAGGTTTAACGTATACCAGTTGGATGTTGAAACAATATCGTGCCTTGGCGAAGATCCAAGCAGGCGAGTAAGGGGGATCCGCATGACAAAACTGAACTATCATGATCAAGCCCATTGGCCTAATGGCTTTGGCCGGCAACAATCACCGATCGCTTTGCAGTCGGCGCAGGCGCGCTCAGTGCCAGCGGTGGCACTGGCAGTGACGGCACCTTATCAAATGCAAACCGAACTTGATGATGACACGACCATCAAGCTGCTTGGCCAGGGGCGCTTAACGATCGGGGCGCGAGCCTATGATTGCGTGCAAGTGCATTTTCATGTGCCAGTTGAACATACGGGCAACCCGCAAGCGGTATTAGAAGTGCATTTGGTGCATCAAACCGCGCTGGGGCAATTGTGCGTGGTCGCGGTGCGGTTAGTACCAGGAGCTGCGGCGCCGGCTTTGACCCAGGTGATCGCCGGGTTTGACCAACAAGCGCATCCGATGGCCATCGACTTGAGCAGCTTGATCCCGCAACATGGGCATGTTTTTCATTACCTCGGTTCTTTGACTACCCCGCCGTTGACCGAAGGCGTCGAGTGGTATGTGATCGATGCGCCCACTGCGACGGTCAGCGCCGAGCAAATCGCGTGGTTCAAAGCGCATTATGCCGCCAATAGTCGCATTAGCCAACCATTGGCTGACCGAGTCGTTGAACAATTCAATTATTGACCCCAGCTGGGTCACTCGATCCTAAAGCAAGCGCCTTTGGTCCGCGATTTGAATCGCCGGCCAAAGGCGCTTGGTTTTGTCGACCTTATTGCAGGCGTTTGTATTCGGCGGTTTCCAGGCGAAATTCGTGGAACGTCTGCTCGATCAGTTCTCTGGTCAAGGTGAGGTGGATGACGCCATCAGTTGGCGGCACTGGGGGATGCGGGAAAGGGCCTGGGGTCAAAAGCTGCCACGTAGTCGCGACATCTAAGGTGATACTGGCTTCGGTGAGTTTTTCCAGCAAGGTGAGCCGTTTTTGGTAGAGCCGCTGGTTTTGGGCTTGGAGCTTGGCCAATGCCTTGCTGGCACGCTCAGCGCCGGCAAAAAGTTTTTGTTGGGCCGTTTGCCAGTCTTCAAAAGTGCTTTTGTGCGCAGCAAATTCATCGGTGATCGCGTTGAAAATAGCGGCATTATTGCCCGCGTATTGTTTGCCCCAAGTCCGCGCGTTGGCCGCCATTTGATGCGTCAATGCAGGCAATTGCTTGAACAGCAGCTTGGCATTTTCAGGCGTCGTGATCAGCTCGTGCTTCAAGACATTAAACGTGATTCTGACTTGATCTCCTAAGTGCAAACCGCCGGGGCCGCCGAATTGGATGTCAAAATAGACCCATGCGGTACTCGGCGGGATCTTCAACTCAACACCTTCTAGTGCTTCAAAGATGACTTGGCTAAGGTGCAAAAAATAATCATGCGAGGTCGTTTCGTCCGTTTCTAAGATCGTCAAAGGCTGGGCGTCATCGATGACGCCGGTGATGAGGATCATTTGCGTTTGGTTATCCATGCGGGCCCTCCTTATTGGCTAAAACGGTGTTGCATCGATTGTTTCCAAGGGAGTTCGGCGGCAGTTTCCGGGGTCATGAGCGGCAGGTGATGAACTGCGCGAAAGTGTTTATGGTCTAGGATATATTGGAACCGCTGGCGTTGATAAGCGGGCTCTTGGTAGCGTTGCGGATCGCTGCGTTGCAACAGCCAATCTTCTTTAACCTCATGAGGATAATAAGACGCTGCGGCAAAACGTGACAGGTGATGTACCAGCACTGCTTGGGGGATGACGCGATCAAGCTGCTGGTTTGCGTGGCGCTGGCGTTTTTGGAGTTGGTTCACGAGATGGGCATAATCGCGCCGCAATTTATTCGGGTAAGCCGCGATCGCCTTTTGGGTGCTGACCAAAAACGCGTATAAGGTTAATTGATGCTTGGCATAACGCGTCAACTGCTGCTTGATCTGCTTTTGGGTGGCTGGCCAGTGATCACTGTGATGATAGGTTAGCCAAGCGTCGACGCGGCGCACGATGTCTTCAGTGGTCTTGTCTTGAATGTGTTGTGCGCCGATGCGGTCTTTAGGGTCCTTGATTAAGCGGATTAATTCGATACGGCCGGTAATGACGAGATGGGTGCCGATCACCGGTGGTTCGCCATCCCACTTGACGGCTAAGGGCTCCCAAGCCATCAATAACGTCAATGGGGGGATGCCAGTTAAGACGACGGCTTTTTTGGTGCGGTAGCGATAAGCCCCAAGCTCCAACAAGCGCAGTCTTTGATGCTGGCCATTGGCTCGGCGGATCTCTTGACTGTAAGCGTCGACAACGATTGCATCGATCATTAACTGATTGAAGCGCGTCCCCATTTGCAACCCTCCTTTTGCTTTAATGTAAGTCCATTATAGGAGGCTTGGTCGATTTTACCTAAGAAGATGTGCGCTAATTATTTAGAGATTATATTGCGAAAAAATTAATTCAAAAAAGTATTGACAGCGCTTTCTTCAGGGCGTATCTTAACGTCACGGTATCGTGTAAGTAGTAGGATCCCATGCGGCCGCATGAGATGTGACCCTCACTGCTCCCTGGGGAGATCTGGTCGCTTCGGCGTCACCCCAGCAATCAAAAGCGGCGCACAGCCCTGACATGGCCCCACCGTGTTAGGTGGCTTTAGCGATGAAGCATCTGCGTACTACGGGCGTGGATGCAACAAAATGATTGGCGGACGCTCCAATGTACAGGCAACTGTACAGCACCACCCGCTTTTGGGGGGCCAAAAACGGGATGCACCAAGGCATGACGCACCACTAAAAACCGCGAGTTGGCGGCCTTGTACGGCAGGCAACTGCCAAGCAGCCACCAGCAAGCCACCAGGGACACGAGCAGGCAACCGCTCGTGTCTTTGGCGTGTCAAAAAATAAACAGAGCGCAGCAATGCGTATTTAGGGGTGTGGTTAAGGCAGCTTGGACGCGGTGGCGCAACGCGCCGCCACGGACGAGATGACTTAACCGCGACCCCGTTGCATTGCGCAGCTCGACTAAAACCACAGAGCGGAGTGGCGCGGTTTTAGTGCGTAGGCTTGGGCGTACTGGCGGCGATCTGGCAAAGCCAGATAGACGGCAGTGTCCCAAGCCCTAGCGCGTCGCGCCACGCAGCTCGACTAAAACCACAGAGCGCAGCAATGTGCATTTAGGGGCGTTGGTAAGGGGGCTTGGGGGCGTCGCGGCACGCGGCGTGACCGAGACCCCTTACCAATAGCCCCGTTGCATTGTGCAGCTCGACTAAAACCACAGAGCGCAGTGCCCCAAGCCTTAGCGCGTCGCGCCACGCAGCTCGCCTACGCCACCAAAAACCGCCTCGATCACTTGCGTCTGCACAGACGCATTTGGTCGAGGCGGTTTTTGCTTTACGATTCATCTTCAAGATCATGAAAGATCGCCTGCATATTGCTTTCGATCTTGTCCAAGTCGTCGGCATAGCCTTGGAGTTGTTGCGCGTAGCGGGCGACGCGGTCGGCTGGAACGTTGGTTTTGTAGCGCAGCTTATGTTCGAGGCTGGCCCACATATCCATGCCTACCGTGCGGATCTGGATCTCCACCGGCGCGTCTTTGACCCCGCTGGCTTGAAAGACCGGGACGCTGACGACTAGATGCAAGCTCCGGTAGCCAGACGGTTTCGGCGCTTTGATGTAATCTTTTTGCCGCAGCAAGGTGATGTCGCTTTGGGCGAGCAAGTTGTCAGCAACCGTATAAACATCATCTTGGTAGTTGGTGATCACCCGGATCCCACCGATATCATAGATGTTTTGCTGCACGCTGCTAAATTGCAGCGGCAGCCCTTTTTTTTCGAGTTTGTGGAGTAAACTGCGCACGTCTTTAAGGCGTGCTTCCATGTGGTGGATCGGGTTATGGGCGTTATGGATCTGATAATCGCTGTCGAGATTTTCCAGCTTAGTGCCGACTTCATTGACGGCAGATTGGCATAGCTGATAGTAGCTGATAAATTTACTGAGATCTGTGCGCAACTCCGGCGGTGCAAATTGGCCAAAGTCGGTTTGGATCTGGGTCAAATTCGGTAAATTGGTTCGTTCTAAGATCATGGGGGCCCTCCTATAGACTGGCTGATGCTCCTATTGTAATGCAAAGCCAGGCGTGTTCGGAAAAAAATTTCCGTCGTGATTAATAAGATAATTTTCCTATAACCGTTTGTTTACCGAAATTGGTCTAGTGATGAGGAAGATAGTTGAACGCGTTAACAAAAAATATTTTCGCGAATACGATCTTGATAATGCTTCTAAATAAGCGTGATTTGGCATCATCCGGTATTTAGCGCATAATCATTATGAGTATTATTGACAAAAAACGAGGAAATCGGCGATGTATCGGTATTTTATTCAACCCCAACTAAACACCGTCACCAATAGTTTGATCGGTTACGAACTCTTGATGAAAGGCCACACCGACTCAGGTTGGCGGCCCCCGGAAAAGTTTAGCGATATCCCTGCGCAAACACTGGCAGATGTTTTGGTAGCCACAACAGAAAAGCTCGCGTTGAAGATTCCTTCGGTGTCGGTCAATCTGAATCGCACGCAATTGCTTGATCCGGCAGTCAACACGGCGTTGATCAAGGCGCAAAATTTTTTGCGTCCGGTGAAATTAGTGATCGAGTTAACTGAAGAACAATGTGATCGCAATATCACGCTGGCGCAATTAGAACCGCAGATCCAGCGTTATTTGGCGCGCGGGATGGAGCTGAGTTTGGATGATGTGGATAGCGGCGACAATGATGTCAGTCACGTGCACACATTATTGCCGTATGCCAGCGAGCTGAAATTTGCCTTGCAAAATTTTGCTGCGGGATTAGAAGATCCGCGCTTGCATGAACGCGTGATCTATTGGCGCGACGTCGCGCAGCGCCATAACCTGCGCTTTATTCTGGAAGGTATTGAAGATACGCATGACGATGCTGTCGCTGATGGGATGCAAATCGATTTGCGCCAAGGCTATTTCTACGGAAAACCGCATTTGCTCAAGCTTAAAGCTGATGACCCGATCCAATAAGCAGGAGGAACTAGATGAAAATTGTGATTGTGGGGTGTACCCATGCCGGCGTCGCCGCAGTGAATGCGATCAAACAGTTTCACCCGGAAGCTGACGTCGTGATCTATGAACGTGATGATAACGTGTCGTTTTTATCTTGCGGGATCGCGTTGTATCTTTCTGGTGAAGTCAAGCAGCTGGCCGACATGTTTTACGAAACCCCAGAGCATTTGGCGGCGCAAGGGGTGAGCGTCAAGACCCGCCATGACGTCTTGGCGATCGATGCTAAAACCCAGCGCTTGCAGGTGCAAGATCTCACCACCAATGACGTGTTTGAAGATCATTATGACAAATTGATCATGACGACCGGCTCATATGTGTAAGTGCCGCCATTGTTTGGCATCGACGATACGCGGATCTTGATGTGTAAAGATGCGCGCCAAGCCGAAGCCTTGCGCGCGGCAACGAAAGGCGATGAGCGTATCGCCATTGTGGGGGCAGGCTATATCGGGGTGGAGTTGGCCGAAGCATTTGCCCAAAACCAGACCCACCAAGTGACGTTGTTGCAAGGCGGTGGGCAGCTGTTGAACCATTATATCGACCCAGCGATGTCGCAACATGTGGAAAAACGGCTGGTCGATCATGGGGTGCATGTGCAATTGAATGCGCGCGTCGAGGCATTTTATGGGACTGAAGGGTCATCGGCAGTCACGATCGAAACGGCTGAAGCGCAGTATCAAGCCGATGTGGTGGTCGTATGCACCGGCTTTTTAGCCAACACCGCCTTATTGCGCGGGCAAGTGGCGATGGATCGCAGCGGGGCCATTTTGACGAATGAATGGATGCAAACCAGTGACGACAATATTTTTGCCGCAGGCGATGCTTGTACTGTGCACTTTAACCCCACCGGCAAGCAAGCTTATATTCCCTTAGCGACTAACGCTGTGCGGCAAGGGTATCTTGTGGGGCGCAACGTTTTTGGCCATATCCAGCGCGATTTAGGGACCCAGGCGACGACGGCGATGCGGTTATTCGACGATAATTTGGCCACGACCGGGTTGACGATGCACCATGCCCAGCAAGTTGGCATCCCTGCCGCTTCGGTCACTTATCTCGGCCCTTACCGTCCCGCTTTTATGACCGGCCATGATGAGGTCATGATCAACTTGGTTTACAACCCGGAAAATCGGCGGGTGCTGGGGGCACAATTGTTGAGTACCCACGAGATCACCCAATCTGCCAATGCAGTGTCGATCGCGATCCAAAACCGCAATACGATCGATGACTTAGCCTTTGTCGATATGTTATTCAACCCGCATTATGACCAACCCTTCAACTATTTGAACTTGGTGGCGCAACAAGCCGTCGCCCAAGCTGATAGCACTGATTGAACCGCCACGCAAAAGATCCGCGAGCAAGTCGTATAGACTCGCTCGCGGATCTTTTTTTGCGTCAGCTTATACCGCTAACAGGCCGCTGATCGTAGCGGTGCTGGTAAAAAGCGGGACTTGGTGGCTCAGAGCATAATAGTTCAAGGGACTGGCGGTGTTTTGGTGGGCATCGAGGTTCAAGACCGCCCAGGGTTTTGCAGTCGGCGGTGTGCCGGCAAAAACTTGGATCGTGATGCCTGCTTGGGTCAGTTGCGCTTTTAATGGCGCTGCCGGTTCCGCACTGCATACCAAGATGTCGCCGGCTTGCGGCAAGGTGCAATGGTAGCTGTCAAATAAGGCTTTTTGCATGGCTTGCGGGTAGGTGGCTGCTAAGCCGATGGTTTCGCCGGTGGACTTCATTTCTGGCGCTAAGCCGGTGGCCATGCCAGGCAGCTTGGTGAAGGAAAAGACTGGGGCTTTGATCGCCACGCCGGCAGGGGCTTTGGCACACCCGATCGGCAATTGCAGGTCCGCTAAGGTCTTACCTAAAATCAAGTTGGTCGCCAGTTTTGCCAGGTGATAGCCAGTGACTTTGCTCATGAATGGGACCGTACGGCTGGCGCGCGGGTTGACGTCGATCACATAAAGCTGATCGGCGACGATAAATTGGACGTTCATCATCCCGACACAATGGACCGCTTTGCCGATCGCCGTGGCCGTGGCAATGATCTGGTCTTGTTGCGCCGCCGTCAAATGCTGCGGCGGGAAGATCGCGATCGAGTCGCCGGAATGCACCCCAGCGCCTTCAAGATGTTCCATGATCCCAGGGATGAAGACGTCTTGGCCGTCGGATAAAATATCGACTTCACACTCCATCCCTTGCACATCATGGTCGATCAAGATCGGCTGATGCGGGGCGGCGGCGATGGCTTTTTGGACATATTCGGCCAGTTCAGCTTCATTATGCACGATCGCCATGGCCCGCCCGCCGAGGACAAAACTCGGCCGGACCATGACCGGATAACCGACAACTGGGGCGATCTGGCGCGCTTCTTGAAGATTCATGGCCGTGTCGCCTTTAGGCTGATTGATGTGCAGCTGCGCCAACAAAGCTTCAAATTCATGCCGGTCTTCAGTCTGATTGATCCCCGCCAGGCTGGTGCCTAAGATCTTGACGCCGTTAGCGACTAAGCTTTTGGTCAAGTTGATGGCGGTTTGGCCGCCGAATTGCACGATCACGCCAAGCGGTTGTTCCAAGTCGATGATCTGCATCACCGATTCGGTGGTCAAAGGCTCGAAGTAGAGTTTATCTGAGATCGAAAAATCCGTTGACACGGTTTCGGGATTATTGTTAACGATGATCGCATGGTAGCCGGCAGTTTGGATCGCTTGGACACAATGGACGGTGGTGTAATCAAACTCGACGCCTTGGCCGATGCGGATCGGCCCAGAGCCAATGACAAGGATGCTGTTGCCAAGCGGTTGGCTTTCGTTTTCTCCAGGAAAAGCGGTGGCATAAAAATACGGGGTCTGCGAGGCAAATTCACCGGCGCAAGTATCGACCATTTTATACACCGGAGCCGGCAGCAGCGCTGCCACGACTTCTGCGGTGGTGTCAGCCGCTTGGGCGATCATCTTCGCAGTAAAGCCCAGCTGATTGGCGGCGACGGCTTTGGCAGCCGTCAGTGTGCCGGTTTGCAACCCGACTAAAGTCGCCCAGATGTGCTGCAGCTTGTGCAGGAAAAATAAGGTGATCTGGGTATGCGCTTGGATCTCTTCGAGTGACCAGCCTTGATGCAGTGCCTCAAATAAATAAAACAGCCGCAGATCAGTAGGGTGTTCCAATGCCGCGACTAACTCAGCATGGCTGGGTGTGGTTTTCGGCAGCAAGGTGGTTTGCATTTGCGCGTCGAGTTCTAACGACTGCACCGCTTTTAACAAGGCTTCTTCCAGCGTGGTCCCAATGCCCATCACTTCGCCGGTGGCTTTCATTTGGGTGCCTAAGTGGCGATCTGCAGTGACAAATTTATCAAATGGGAACCGCGGGAGCTTGGCGACCACATAATCCAAGGTCGGCTCAAAAGCGGCAAAAGTGGTTTTCGTGACTGGGTTTTGGATCTCTTGCAAGGTCAAGCCCACGGCGATCTTGGCGGCGATCTTGGCGATCGGATAGCCGGTGGCTTTGCTGGCTAACGCACTGGAACGCGAGACTCGCGGATTGACTTCGATGATGTAATACTGGTCGGAAGCTGGATCTTGGGCCAATTGGACGTTGCAGCCGCCTTGGATGTTCAATGCGGATACGATCTGCAAAGAAGCCGCGCGCAGCCGCTGAAAGGTCGGATCGTCTAGGGTCTGGTTGGGGGCGACCACGATGGAATCGCCGGTGTGGATCCCCACTGGATCGAGGTTTTCCATGCAGCAAACGGAAATGGTCGTGCCCGCGGCATCACGCATGACTTCAAATTCGATTTCTTTGTAACCGGCGATGCTTTTTTCGATCAAGCATTCGGTGTTGGGGGAAAGCTCCAAGCCGCGCTGGCCGATCTTCTTGAGTTCGGCTTCGTTATGCGCGATCCCGCCGCCGGTACCGCCTAAGGTGAAAGCCGGCCGCACGATCACCGGATAGCCGCAGCGTTGGGCAAATTGCAACGCTGCTGGCAGGTCATGGACGGTGAGGCTTTCTGGCACAGGCTGGTGCAAGGTTTCCATCAGCTGCTTGAATTCTTGCCGGTCTTCGGCTTGATGGATCGTGGCTAAGCCAGTGCCCAGCAATTGAATGTGCAGCCGGGCTAAGACGCCGGCATCATCTAAAGCCACCGCCAGATTGAGGCCGGTTTGCCCGCCTAAAGTCGGCAACAGCGCATCGGGACGTTCTTTTTCCAAAATGGCGCTGACTGAATCTAAGGTGAGCGGCTCCAAGTAGATCTTGTCGGCAATATCGTCATCGGTCATGATTGTGGCCGGGTTGGAGTTGATCAACACCACACGATAGCCTTCTTCGCGTAAGGACAAGCAGGCTTGTGAGCCGGAATAATCGAATTCGGCAGCTTGGCCAACGATGATCGGACCACTGCCGATCACGGCGATTGTATGAATGTTTTGGTTCTTAGGCATGGGCAGCGACCTTCTTTTCCATCAGTTGCTTAAATTGTGTGAAGAACCCAAGCGCGTCATGCGGGCCAGGGTTGGCTTCGGGGTGATATTGGACTGAAAACATGGGCAGCCACTTGTGGGCAAGCCCTTCGATGGTGCCATCATCGCCTTCCAGTGCGGTGACGACCAGATCGGTGTTGGTCAAGCTTGCCGGATCGACCATGTAGCCATGGTTTTGGCTGGTGATGATCGCATGCAAGCTGTCGGCGGCATGCACCGGATGGTTGATGCCGCGATGGCCATATGCCATGGGCTGCGTCTTGGCGCCGTTGGCTAAAGCCAGGATCTGGTGGCCTAAGCAGATCCCAGCGGTAGGATACAGGTGCTCAAGGGCTTGGATCAATGGCAGCACGTCGTAGTCGGCAGGGTCGCCAGGGCCATTGGATAATAAGATCCCATCTGGATGCAGGTTTTTGATCATCGCTAAATCAGCCGTGTAAGGGACGACTGTCACCTCACAGCCGAAATCGGTCAATGAATCAATGATCGCCTTTTTTGTGCCAAAATCGATCATCACCACATGCGGCGTCGTGCCGGCGTGCGGCTTGGCCGGATAAGTGCTGTGGCCCAGTTGGGGATGCTTTTTGCATTGGGCAAACAGCTGTTGGTAAGTGGTGTCAAAGTCGCTGGTCAGCGGGGCATTCAATAAGACGGCTTGCATCGTGTGGCTTTGGCGAATGTGTTTGGTCAACGCGCGGGTGTCAACGCTGTGGATCCCAGGCACGTGATATTGTTTCAAGAACGCATCCAGCGTCAAACCGTCAGGCCCGGGTTCGTTTTCTAAAGTATGCACCATCGCGGCTTGGGCTAAGACGCCGGTGCTTTGGTTTTGGGCTAAGTCGATCCCGTAAGTTCCTATTAAAGGATAGGTGAACGTCAGCAGTTGGTTGGCGTAACTCGGGTCGGTCAGCGCTTCTTGGTAGCCGACCATACTGGTGTTGAAGACGACTTCGCCGGCGATTTCAGTGTCGGCCCCAAAGGCGATCCCTTCAAAATGCGTCCCGTCTTGTAAATAGAGATATTTTTTCATGTTGCGCCACCTCGTGATTTTTATACAGTTCATATTCATAATTCGTTGTACATAGTTAACCGCAATCTCGGCTGACTGTCAACTGAATATTCAATATTTATAGGATAAAGCGGCGATTATGCGCTTTATTTTGAATAAATCGTGAATAAAAACTGCAAAAGGCTTGTATTTTTTGGCTGACGGGGTTAAGCTACTGTCATTCAATAATTTGCATAAGGGAGCCATGTTTATGAAAGTCGCGTTAGTCGGCGTCACTGGTTATGCGGGGATGGTCTTATATCAACTGCTCAAAAGTCATCCCGCAGTCGACCAGATCAATCTATACGGGCATGATCTTGATCACGCCGTACCATTATATGAAGCAGTCCCGCAATTTGGACCGACAGAAATGACACCATTGCATCCTTATGATCCTGCTGCGATCCAAGCCGCTAACGACGTGTTGTTCTTCGCCACGTCCGCTGGCGTCACCAATACCTTAGCGGCGCCATTCATCGCGGCACACTTTCCAGTGATCGATTTATCCGGGGATTATCGCCTAAAAGATCCTGCGCAATACACCAAGTGGTATCACAAGACCCCAGCGCCTCAAGCCGCATTGGCCACGGCGCATTTCGGCTTAGCGGATTTTGCCAATGCCAAAGGCCAAACGTATGTCGCCAATCCCGGCTGTTACGCGACAGCCACGCTGTTAGGCGTCGCGCCGCTGATCCAACAACACTTGATCGTCAAAGATTCGCTGATCGTGGATGCCAAGTCTGGCACTAGCGGCGCCGGCAAGAAGCTGACGACCATGACGCATTTCACCCAAACCAACGAAAACTTGCAATTATATGGGATCAACACCCACAAGCACATTCCCGAAATCATGCAAGCCATTCATCAATGGGATCCGGCGATCCCGGCCTTGCAATTCAGCACCACCTTATTGCCGATCACTACCGGCTTAATGGCGACGATCTACGCCAAAGTCGCGCCTGGCGTTGATGGGGCAGCGATTGCTGAGGCTTATGCCCAAACGTATCAAGATGATTTTTTCGTGCGGTTCACTGGCGAACAATTGCCTACCTTGAAACAAGTTGTCGGCAGTAATTTCACCGATATTGGCGCCGTATATAACCCAGTGACCAACACCGTCATGGTGGTCAGTGTGATCGACAACATGATCAAAGGGGCCGGCGGGCAAGCGATCCAAAATTTCAATCAGATGTTCGGATTTGACGAATCAGCTGGCTTGCCCACAACCGTGGCGCTGCCATAACAAATTTTTCAGGAGGAGTTGCTTATGACGATCAATGACACTTTCGTATGGCCGACCGGGTTTTATACTGATGGGGTACAAGCAGGATTGCGCGATAAAAACGACATGGGCTGGCTGGTTTCCAAAGTCCCAGCCGCCGCTGCTGGCACTTACACCACCAGCCAATTCGTCGCCGCGCCGACGAAATTGTGCCGACAATTGATCTCCACGCATCACCGCCTGCAAGCGATCGTGATGAACAGCGTCATTGCCAACTCCTGTACCGGCCAAGTGGGCTGGGATAATGCTTTGGCTGAACAAGCCCAAGTCGCGGAAAAATTAGAGATCGACCCTGAATTGGTCGGTGTCGCTTCTACCGGGTTGATCGGGTCGCAATTACCGATGCAAAAGATCCATGCAGGCATCGCGGCGCTGCAGCTCAAACAAGATGTCGGCGTCACTACCGCGGTGATGACGACAGACACCCATGCCAAGATCGCCAGCACCCAGTTGCTGATCGATGGCAAACAAGTGACCATCACCGGTTTTGCCAAAGGCTCTGGGATGATCCATCCAAAAATGGCGACGATGTTAGGTTTTGTGTTCACCGATGCCAATATTTCCGGGCTGCAGCTGCAAGGCTTGCTATCTGCCAGCGTGGATGAAACCTTCAACCAGATCACCGTGGATGGCGATACCTCGACGAATGATATGGTCACCGTGATGGCCAACGGCTTGGCAGACAATCACTTATTGACGGCTGATCATCCCGACTATGCGGCGTTTGCTGCCGCATTAAGCGGGGTGTTGGCTAAATTGGCGCAAGGCATTGCTGCTGATGGTGAAGGGGCGACGAAATTAGTCGAAGTCAACATCCACCATGCTGCCACCCATGCACAAGCTCAACACGCCGCCAAAGCGATCGTTGGCTCCAACCTCGTCAAAGCCGCTCTTTTTGGCGACGATCCCAACTGGGGACGGATCATTGCCGCCTTGGGGCAAACCAGCGTCAAGATCGATGTTGAACACGTCGCCATCAGCATCAACGGTTTCACCTTAGTCAAAGATTCATTGGCAGTGCCGTTTGATGAAGCCACGGTCAAACAAGCGATGACCAGCCATAAGCTGACGATCGTGGTTGACTTGAATGCTGGCGACGCTGATGGCCAAGCGTGGGGGTGTGACTTGACATATAATTACGTCAAGATCAACGCCTCATATCGCAGCTAGTCAATTTGTGCAGTGGCAACTAAATAATTTGGAGCAACAGGAGGACATTATGCAAGAACTCATCATCGTCAAACTCGGCGGCAATGCCGCGACTCAATTATCGCCAGCGTTTTTCGCCCAATTACATGCCTGGCATGATGCCGGCAAACAAGTCCTCTTGATCCATGGCGGCGGTCCGCAGATCAACGCATGGAGTGAAAAATTCGGCTTGAAGCCAGTCAAAAAAGCCGGCATTCGCGTCACCGATGCCGCCACCTTGCAAGTGACGCAAGCCGTATTGATCGGCGTGGTCCAGCCGCAATTATGTTTGTCTTTGAGCCAACATGGCTTGCCAGCATTAGGGTTGAACACGACAGATGAGCATTTGCTGGTCGGCGATTACCTCGATCAGGCGATCTATGGGCAAGTGGGCGCTGTCAAAGGCGTCAATGCCGTTGCATTGAAGCGTTTTTTGACCGATCACATCGGGGTGTTGGCCCCACTGGCGCAAACTGAAGACGGGACCTTGCTCAATGTGAATGCGGACATGGCCGCAGCAGCAGTCGCTACGGCGATGCACGCGACCAAGCTGGTCTTATTGACCGATGTGCCAGGGGTGTTGGCCAATGGCGCGGTGGTCCCTAAATTATCCCCGCAAAAAGCGGCCCAGCTGATCGCGACGAACGTGATCACCAAAGGGATGCAGCCGAAGATCGAAGCCGCTGCCCATACCGCGCAAGTGGTGCACGAAGTCGTGATCACCGATGCGCTGGAGCATGCCGGCACGATCGTGGAAGCGGCGATCGCCGGCTGAACGCCGAAGCATGCGTTTGGTTTGGCACACAGGAGGAAAACAATGAGCAATCTTTTTAACACATATGCACGGTACCCATTTGATTTGGTCTCTGGCCATGATTGGCATTTGGTTGATAATCACGGCAAGACCTACTTAGATATGACCGCTGGGATCGGGGTTTGCAGCTTTGGCTACAATGATCCGGAAATCACCGGCGCCGTCGAAGCGCAACTCAGCCAAGTTTGGCATACGTCCAACTTGTATGAAAGCCAGCTGCAAGAAACTGTTGGCGGGTTGCTGGCGGGTCCAGATAAGCTCGCGTTTTTCTGCAACTCAGGGACTGAAGCCAATGAAGCGGCTTTTAAACTCGCGCGCAAAGCCACCGGCAAAACGCGGGTGTTGGCGTTTAACAATGGGTTTCACGGCCGCACTTACGGGGCGATGTCTTTGACTGGCAATCCGGCGATCCAAGCCGGGTTTGCGCCATTGGTGCCGGATGTGGTGTTTGCCGATTATAATGATCCGCAAGCGCTTGACCAAATCGATGCGGATCTGGCGGCCGTGATCTTGGAAGTGATCCAAGGCGAAGGCGGGGTTTATGTCGGCGACCAGGCGTGGCTGCAAAGTGTCCAAGCCAAATGCCATGCCACCAACACCTTATTGATCATCGATGAAGTGCAAAGCGGGATCGGCCGCACTGGCTATAAGTTTGCTTATGAGGCGTTTGGGTTGGATCCGGATATCGTCACCATGGCCAAAGCCTTGGCTAATGGGCTGCCGATCGGCGCGATGATCGGCAAAAAAGCGCTGGGTCCAGCCTTTACCCCAGGCAGCCATGGCACGACTTTTGGCGGCAATAAATTGGCTTTATCAGCAGCAGAGCAAGTGTTAACTAAGCTGACGCCGGCGTTTTTAGCCACTGTGCAACAAAAAGCGGATGCGGTGTGGACCACGCTGAGCGACACCATTGCCCCGTTAAAGGCGGTTAATGGCATTAGCGGGATGGGGTTGATGATCGGGATCCATTTGGACGAAAGTGTGCCCGTGGATGCGGTGATCGCCAAGCTGCAAGCGCTGGGGATCTTGACGCTGTCGGCCAAACACAACACGCTGCGCTTATTACCGCCTTTGATCATGTCCCAAGCAGATCTATTGGCCGGGCTGGCGCAAATTGCCACAGTGTTGAAGGAGGCAGCAGTATGAATCATTTTCAAAATCATTCGTTCCTCAAAGAAATCGACTTTACGCCTCAAGAACTCGAGTATTTGATCGATTTTGCCGGTCATTTGAAAGGGTTGAAACAACAGCATATCCCGCATCCTTATTTACAAGGTAAAAACATCGCCTTGCTGTTTGAAAAAACCTCAACGCGGACGCGCTCAGCGTTTACCGTCGCGGCGATCGATCTTGGCGCCCACCCAGAATTCTTAGGTAAAAATGATATTCAATTTGGCAAAAAAGAAAGCACCGCCGACACCGCGCAAGTGTTGGGGCGGATGTTTGATGGGATCGAATATCGCGGGTTTGCCCAAGAGACCGTTGAAACGCTGGCTAAATATTCCGGGGTACCGGTTTGGAACGGCTTGACTGATGAATGGCATCCCACGCAAATGATCGCGGATTTCTTGACCTTAAAAGAGCAGTTCGGCCACTTAAAGGGGTTGACCTTGGCTTATTTTGGCGATGGCCGCTCCAACATGGGCAATTCTTTGATCGTCACCGCGGCGATGCTCGGCGTCAACTTCCATCTAGGAGCGCCAAAGTCATTATGGCCTGCTCAAGCGGTGATCGACATTGCCCAACAATATGCGGATCAAAACGGGTCTGAGCTGGTGTTGACCCAAGACGCCAAGTTCGCGGCTAAAAACGCGGATGCGGTATACACCGATGTGTGGATCTCAATGGGCGAAGACGTGGATCCGGCAGAGCGGATCCAAAAGCTCAAGCCATATCAAATCAATGCTGAACTGGTGGCGGCAACGGGTAAAGCTGACACGATCATCATGCATTGTTTGCCGGCATATCATGATCATCAAACCACTGTTGGGCAGCAATTAGGCGAGCAATTCAGCATGGACGCATTGGAGATCACCGATGACGTGTTCACCTCGCCCAATTCAGTGGTATTTACCGAAGCAGAGAATCGGATGCATGCGATCAAGGCGATCATGGCCGCGACATTAGGCGATTTGTTCATCCCAGACAGTTTGTTTGCATAATCTTGAGCTAAAGCGGCGACCGCTAACGGTTGGCGCTTTTTGTGCACCTTATTTTAGCCAGAGGGAAAAGCCGATCGTTCGTGCTTGTGAATGGCCCTAAAAGGTGGGGCCTCAGCATAAATTAATTAATCTTGATGTCATGTTACCTAACGCAAGTGCTTGCTTTGTCAGAAATACGTTATAACATTAAATGCATATTAGATTCTAAGCATTACATTAAAACCGCGTTGGCGACTGGAAAAGGATGGGATTGCGAATGACAAAAACCTATGTAAACACGTTCCAAAGTGGCGACAAAGAGTACAAATATGCGGATATCGATGCTTTCATGGCGGATCACCAGGCGCAAGTCGTCACCCTTCCTTACACGATCCGCATCTTGCTGGAAGCGGCCTTGCGCCGCGCCAATCATGGCCAAGATCAGCCAGGCGAACTGGCGGCCTTGTTAGATTGGGATCACGCGCATGATCAAGACGTGGCGTATCAGCCTGCCCGCGTCTTGTTGCAAGACTTGACTGGCGTTCCTGCCGTGGTCGATTTAGCCGCGATGCGCGATGCTGTCGTCGCTGCCGGCGGTGATGGGGCGGCGATCAATCCAGAAGTGCCTGTTGATTTGGTGATCGACCACAGTGTCCAAGTTGACAAAGCCGGCACCGATGAGGCCTTTGCGTTTAACGTGAAGCGGGAATTTGAACGCAATCAAGAGCGCTACACTTTTTTGAAGTGGGCGCAAAATAGTTTCACGAATCTGTCCGTCGTGCCGCCTGACACTGGGATCTGCCATCAAGTTAACTTGGAACGCTTAGCTTCAGTGGTGATGACCAAAGACGGTGAAGCCTTCCCAGATACCTTAGTCGGCACCGATTCACACACCACCATGATCAATGGCTTAGGGGTGTTAGGCTGGGGCGTTGGCGGTATCGAAGCCGAAGCCAATATGCTCGGCGTGGCGACGTTGATGCCCACCCCTTTGGTCGTCGGGGTGCATCTCAGCGGCCGGTTGAATCCTGGCGTCACCGCGACGGATCTGGCGTTAACGCTGACGCATCGCTTGCGTGAACATGGCGTGGTCGGCAAGTTTGTCGAATTTTACGGGGTGGGCTTGTCTGATCTGTCTTTGGCGGCACGGGCGACGGTGGCCAACATGGCCCCAGAATATGGCGCAACTTGCGGGTATTTCCCGATCGACAGTCAAACCATCGATTACTTGCGCTTAACGGCCCGTTCAGAAGAACAAATCGCGCTGGTTCAAGCCTATAGCCAAGCCAACCATCTGGCGTATCAGCCAGTCGAAGATGACTTGCGGCATTACAGTGAAAACCTTGAGTTGGACTTAGGCACGGTGGTTCCCAGCGTGGCTGGGCCGAGTCGGCCGCAAGACTTGGTGGCACTGCCAAGCATGCCAGATCAATTCGCATCACGGCGGGACATGCAGCCGTTAGCCGTCGACATGGCCGGCCAGCACTTCGACTTGCACCCTGGAGCCTTAGGGTTGGCGGCGATCACCAGCTGCACCAACACCTCGAATCCAGAAGTATTGTTTGCCGCCGGTTTGATCGCCAAAAACGCCTTGGCTTTAGGCTTGAAGGTACCAGCTTATGTGAAGACCAGCTTTTCGCCGGGATCGCGGGTGGTATCTGATTACTTACAAGCAGCCGGCTTACAAGACTGCTTGGATCAATTAGGGTTTAACCTGACCGGGTACGGGTGCATGACGTGTATCGGCAACTCTGGACAGCTCAAGCCGGAATTACAAGCAAGCGTGGAAGCAACGCCTTATCCGCTGGCCGGGGTGGAATCTGCTAACCGGAACTTCTCTGGCCGAGTGAACCCCAAGATCGTTGACACTTACTTGGCCTCTCCGCCATTAGTCGTGATCTATGCCTTAGCCGGGACCATGGATATCGACTTGACCACTCAGCCAGTGGGCATCAGCAAAGCCGGCCAGCCGGTTTATCTTAAGGATCTATGGCCAAGCGATGCGCAGCTGGAACAATTGACGGCGGCTTATCTGTTCCCAGAACAATTTGCCACCAACTACCAAGCCCTTTACGCCCAAAACGCCAAGTGGGATGAACTGGTTGCCCCAACTGGGGACACGTATGCTTGGGATAAAGACTCCACTTACATTGCGGCGCCGCCTTTTGTCCAAGCAGCACAAGGCCAGCCGACCAGCTTAAGCGGGTTGCGCGTTTTAGCCAAATTAGGCGATTCCGTCACCACCGACCACATCAGCCCGGCTGGCTTCATTGGCCGCGATACCCCGGCAGGCAAATACTTGCAAGCGCATGGGATCAAGCCGCTGGACTTTAATTCTTACGGTTCGCGGCGCGGTCATCATGAAGTGATGATGCGCGGCACCCTCGCTAACATCCGCTTGCAAAACCAACTGGCCCCAGGCACGACTGGCGGCTACACCACGTTGCCAGACGGGACGGGCACCACGATTTTTGATGCCGCGCAAACTTATGCGCAAACCGGCACCCCGCTGGTCGTCTTGGCCGGCAAAGATTATGGCATGGGCTCATCGCGGGATTGGGCCGCCAAAGGGGTGAAAATGTTAGGCGTCAAAGCGATCATCGCCGAGTCGTTTGAACGGATCCACCGGGCCAACTTAGTGATGATGGGCGTGATCCCGCTGCAATACCAACCAGGCGACACGGCTGACAGCCTAGGGTTGACGGGTCAAGAAACGTTTGCGATCACTTTGGATTGCCAGCACCAAACCGCGCATGTCACGGCGACACAAGGTGATCAAACCATTGAGTTTGATACCATCTTGCGGTTTGATACCCCAGCTGATGTCGACTACTATCAAGCCGGCGGCATCATGCCCAAGCTGGTGGCCGCAAAGGTCTAAATGGCAAGGGAGGCTTGCAAATGGATGTACCAAAAGGATTAGCCGGCGTTGTCGTCGAAGAAACCAAGATCAGCTCGACCAAAGACGCCAAACTCACATTCGCGGGCTACCCGGTCGAAGAATTGAAAGACTTGCCGTATCCGGCAGTCGTGTACTTATTGTGGCATCAAGAATTACCCACTGCATCACAGCTCAAGCAACTCGAACATGACCTGGTGGCATCTATGACGTTACCGGCAGAAACGATCCGCTTGATGGAATATGTGGCGTTGGAACCTCAGCATCCAATGAGTATTTTGCGGACGACGGTGTCGCTATTGGGCACTACGAATAATGGCGGTAAGCTGGATGAGCCGCGGCAGATCTTAGGCAAGATGTTGGCGGCGATCGCCGCGATCATACGCTTGCGCGACAGTCAGCCGCAGCTTCGTGTCAACCCGCAATGGGGCGTCGTCGAAAACTTCATGTATCTGTTCATGGGCCGGCGCCCGTCAGCCAAACAGCTGCAGGCGTTCAACACGGTAATGATCTTACATGCCGATCATGAATTCAATGCGTCGACCTTTACCAGCCGGGTCGTGGCGTCGACGCAAGCCGATTTTTATTCTTGCTTGACAGCGGCGGTGTGTGCGTTAAAAGGGCCGCTGCACGGCGGCGCCAATGAACAAGTGTTTAACATGTTACAAGCGATCCGGCATACTGGCGTGGCGCCTCAGCGCTATGTGGATGCGCAATTGGCCGCGCACAAAAAGATCATGGGCTTTGGCCACCGCGTGTACAAAAATGGGGACCCGCGCGCCAAGATCTTACGCGGCATCGCCAAAGAGATCGCAGCAGAAACCAATAACCAAGTGTATTTTGAGATCCAAGAGCAGCTGGCGGCCTATATGTTGAAAAAGCTGGGCTTGCATCCCAATGTCGATTACTACACCGCGGTGATCTATCACTGCCTCGGGTTAGATGAATCAACCTTTACCGTGATGTTTGCGGCTTGCCGCACTGCCGGCTGGCTGGCGCATATCATGGAACAGCGTGCTAACGGGTGCTTGATCCGCCCGGCGTCACGCTACGTTGGTCCAACCGGGCGGCATGTGCCGGCGGCGTCAACAAAACTCGCAACAGAAAGAAGGAAAATCATATGAGTCAACCGATCACGATGCAAGCAGGAAAACTCTTAACGCCAGATATTCCGCAGATCCCTTATATCCAAGGTGATGGTATCGGCCCAGAGATCTGGGCCGCCGCCCGCTTGGTGTTTGATGCCGCAGTCAAAAAAGCCTATGCCGGCAAGCGCCAAGTCGATTGGCTGCCGCTGCAAGCTGGCGAAGCGGCATTTGCCGATACCGGCAAGTGGTTGCCGGAAGAAACGGTAGCAACACTAAAAAGTCATTTAGTCGCGATCAAAGGGCCGTTTACCACGCCAGTTGGTGAAGGACACCGCTCGATCAATGTGACCTTGCGGCAAATGTTAGATCTTTATGCGTGCTATCGCCCGGTACAATATTTCGCAGGTACCCCGGCACCCGTCGTGCATCCTGAGTATGTGAATATCGATGTCTTTCGGGAGAATACTGAGGATATCTATGCTGGGATCGAAGCCGCTGCTGGGACGCAAGAAGCGAATGCGTGGTTAGCGCTCTTAGCGAGTCAAAACCAACTTTCTAAAGTGCGCTTCCCGAATTCTTCAGCATTTTCCATCAAGCCAGTTTCTTCTGAAGGCAGTCGGCGACTCGTCCACGCGGCAATCGCTCATGCATTGCAACATGGTCGTCATCATGTCACCTTAGTGCATAAGGGCAATATTATGAAGCAAACTGAAGGCGGCTTTAAACGCTGGGGCTATCAAGAAGCGCAAGAAAGCTTTGCCGATCAGACCTTTACGATGGCTGAATATAATCGCATCCAAAAAGAGGAAGGCAAGGCTGCCGCTGATCAAGCCTTAACCGCTGCAAAGCATGCACATAAAGTCATTGTAGATGATATCATTTGTGATAACTTTTTCCAGCAAGCGCTCTTGCATGCCGAAAATTTCGAAGTCGTGGCAACTATGAATCTGAATGGGGATTATATTTCTGATGCTTTAGCCGCTCAAGTGGGTGGTATTGGGATTGCCCCTGGGGCGAACATCAATTATGATAATGGACGCGCAATTTTCGAAGCAACTCATGGGACCGCGCCTCAATTTGCGGGACAAGATAAGATGAATCCCACCAGCTTGATCTTAAGCGGCGCCATGTTATTTGACTATGTTGGCTGGCCTGAAGCTGCCGATTTGATCCGCTCTGGAATTGGCAATGCAATCAAGAGCCATCATGTCACGGTAGATTTTGCTACAGATGCAAAGGCAACCGTGTTAGGAACGCATGGATTCGGTGAGTATGTCGCCAAAAATCTTTAATAAGCGAGGCAAACGATCAGCAACGTGTATTTTTAGCAGTATTAACAAAGCGTGAGTGATCACGCATTAGGCGGGTGTCTAAGACAGCTTGACGCGGTGTGGCGTCGGCCGCATGGTGGCGCAAGTGCCTAGACGCCCGCCGTGTGGAATTAGACACGCATGACGGGTGACGGTTAAGACGACTTGGTGACTGTAATGGTCGACAGGATGGCTTAGCCGCCACCTTTTTGCATACAAAAGTTAGAGGTGGCATTGGCATTCGCGTATCTGATTGGATGTTTTGTGGTGAATATGTCGATCGATCAGTTATTGGCAACCTTTCCCACGCGCTGTTTTTAGTAATCTTTGCGGTTTCGTTATTTTTCAAACAATTGCCGCCAACGGTGAGTGATGCTGAGATCATGCGGCTGGATCAGTTGGGGATCCGCGCGATCCGCTTTAATCTTTATCGCGGATCGATGGCGACCTTAGCAGAAATCGAGACCTTAGCCCAGCGCGTTGATCGCGTTGATGTTGCGCTTGCCGCGAGTGTCCGTGGATCATCTGGGCATGACGATCACGCCAGTCAGCACGCTGCAGCGCTTGTTAGCGCATGGCATCGCGATTCGGGTGACTGAATTTGGGCGCATTGAATACAATCGGGACCAGTTGACGGCGTTGCTGCCGCAACTTTATAAAGAAAATCCAGAGGGGCTGTTGTTTGGCACCGACTTGCCGGCAACGCGGGTGCGCTATCGGTTTTCTCGCGCAGATCTGCAGCTGATCGCCACGGTTTTTGACCACGACCAAGCGGCAATCAACCGGGTGCTGTGGAAAAATGGCCAGCTATGGTATCAGCAGTTAAAATAAATTGACGTTATCATGCGGAGAATTTCGTGAAAAAGCCTGAGTGGCTAACCGCGCATAGTTAGCCACCGCAAGAAGACTTGAGGATGTAGCCGCAACAGTCACATAGCAGCAAAAATTTACAAGCAGAATAAGCAAACGGATTCGGGTTAGGGACTTGGGTGGCCTTAAGGGTTAGTCGAGCAGCTTACTGATAATCTGTTTTTTATATTTTAAGAACAGTGATTCACAATTGATAGCAAAATGCGATGTTTTCATTACCGTTAAAAGCGCGGAATTATAATATTGATAAGGATTCTGCCAAGGCAATATTCTTGATGCGGACCATAAATTGTACAGATCTTACCTGTCGAGCAAACAATGATTCACTATATTCGTGGATTTTGGTGGTTGCATTTGATTGATATGCATGGCAGATGAAGTGCTTGACCAACACAGATTCAAGCCATATTCAATGATATTAAAGCGCTTTAATAGCATTGCTGATCTGTTGTCAATTTGTTTGCTATCTGTATCTATCCGAAAATGTCACTTGTTTATTTATATCGTTGTGTTTTTGAAGAAAAACAATCTTAAAACTTAGACCCCTCTATTCCAATAGTGCCTTGTGATATTCTGATCGTGTCAAGCAGATTGACAAATATTATTCGATATAATACAGGCATCTAATTTTTAATTTGATTAGAAATTGTCTGGGGAGGTTGTTATGAATATCGTCCAAAAAAATAGTACGGGACAATTCTTTTCTGTAGAAGCAGCTGCAACTGCAGAAAATATTCAAATTCAAACGTTGCCGTATAGCATTCGTATTTTGCTAGAAAATGCCTTACGCAAGAACGGCGGCAATGTTGCGGCTACGGATGTCCAGAATTTACTTAATTGGAAACAAAATGTTGGGACTTCAGTCGACTTTTATCCTGCACGGATCATTTTACAAGACTATACCGGGGTGCCTTGCGTGGTTGATCTTGCCTCGATGCGGGATGCGGCAGTTAAGCTGGGTATGCCAGCTGAGACAATTAACCCGGCTATTCCGGTGGATCTTGTAGTTGATCATTCAGTGCAAATCGATAAGGCGGGTAATCCTGCCGCGATGGCGTTCAATATTAAACGTGAATATGAACGGAACACTGAACGGTATAAATTGCTTAAGTGGGCTCAAAAATCATTTGATAATTTCCAGGCAATTCCGCCTGACACTGGGATTATTCACCAGATCAACATTGAACACCTTTCACCAGTGGTCCAGTTTGACCAGAAATCGAATACGTTGTATCCAGACTCCGTATTTGGAACCGACTCGCATACGACCATGATCAATGGGCTGGGTGTGCTTGGATGGGGGGTCGGTGGTATTGAAGCTGAAGCATGCATGTTAGGTGAACCATCGATTTTCTCAATTCCAGAAGTCATCGGCGTCCATTTGACTGGGACCTTACCTTCAGGGGTTGTCGCCACTGACTTAGCGTTGAGCATGACGCAGGTATTGCGCGAAAATAATGTGGTCGGCAAGTTTGTTGAATACTTCGGCCCTGGTTATCAGCAGTTGGGGGTTGCCGATCGGGCGACGCTTTCGAATATGGCACCTGAATATGGATCTACTTGTGGTTATTGCCCATTTGATGAAAATTCGATCGCATACTTGAAGTTAACCGGCCGCGATGATGAATTGATTGCACGGACGACTGAATATATGCGTGATAACGCATTGGCTTATCAAAGCCAAAATGATGCTCAAGTTCAATATTCGCAAGTGATCGAGTTTGATTTATCAAAAGTGACCACTAGCATTGCCGGACCGAAGCGGCCTCAGGATCGGATTGCGTTAGGAGAAGCGGCTGCTGAGTTTAAAAAGGCCGTGGAGGCCCCACTTGGCAATCATGGATTTGGGATGTCGCGTGAGAATTTGAAGGATAATGTCCCAGTTGATCTTGATGGCGATCACGAAACGCTTCGGACAGGGGATGTATTGATCGCTGCTTTGACGAGTTGCACGAACACTTCCAACCCAACCGTTTTGATTGGTGCTGGATTACTCGCTAAAAGGGCGGTAGAAAAAGGGTTGAAAGTTTCTCCTAAAGTTAAAACTTCCTTTGCACCAGGGTCTCAAGCAGTGACCCGATATTTGACGGCAACCGGCTTGATGCCATACTTGAATGATTTGGGCTTCAACATCGTGGCTTATGGCTGCACGACTTGCATTGGGAATGCTGGTCCGCTGCATCCTGCAATTGAAGAAGCGCTTCAAAAAACTGATATGGCTTGCGCTGCGGTACTTAGTGGTAACCGAAACTTTGAAAGCCGAATTCATCCCTTGATCAAAGGTAATTACCTCGCATCGCCGATTTTGGTTGTTGCTTATGCCTTAGCAGGTAACATGTTGGTCAACTTACAAACCGAATCACTTGGTAATGATCAAAATGGCCAACCAGTTTATCTGAAAGATATTTGGCCAACGACTGCTGAAATCGAAAAATATGCAAAACAGTTTGTTAATTCAGCAACGTATAAAGCTGCTTACAAAGATATTTTTGATGGTCGAGCTGAATGGAATCAATTGGATGTCCCAGAGTCAGAAACCTTTGCATGGGATGACGACTCTACTTATGTTGCCAACCCGCCATATTTCGACGATCAAATCGCCCATAAGGCGGTCACACCAAAAGTAAAGGCACTCAAAGCGTTAGCAGTGGTTGGGGATTCTGTGACGACGGATCATATTTCACCAGCAGGTTTCATTCCATTAGATTCACCTGCAGGAGAATATCTAACGGCACATCATGTAAAGGGTCGCGACTTTAACTCTTACGGGTCTCGGCGTGGTAATCATCATGTGATGGTACGCGGGACTTTGGCTAATACCAGACTAAATAATGCGTTAGGTCAAGGTAAGCAAGGCGGCTATACCACTTATTGGCCAACGAAAACGGTTATGCCGATCTTTGATGCGTGCCAGAAGTATCAACAAGATGGTACAGGGTTGATCATCCTTGCCGGTAAAGATTATGGGATGGGATCTTCAAGAGATTGGGCCGCTAAAGGCGTGAAGTTATTAGGCGTCAGTGTCGTGATCGCTGAATCTTTCGAACGGATTCATCGTTCTAATCTGGCCATGATGGGGATGTTGCCGTTGCAGTATGCAGCAGGTGACACCGCTGAAACGTTGAAGCTGGATGGATCGGAAACATTTAGTGTTGAGCTGCCAGAGCAATTGCAACCTAAACAAGAATTACTGGTAAAAGCTGAAAAAGAAGATGGTTCCGTTGTCGAATTCAAGACCACTTTGCGGCTGGATTCTTTGGCTGAAATCAAGTATTTCCGGATGGGTGGCATCTTGAACCAAGTCTTAGCCGAAGAAGAATAGGTTGTTTTTACTCGATTCATTTAATGAAGATAAGGGATGAATTAAATGACTGATGCTATTTTGATAATATTGGCAATTGCACTATCTATCTATTTAGGCGAAGTTTTTAACATCAATACAGGGTTAGTGGCCTTGGCATTTGCGTACCTGATAGGTTGCTTTGTTGTTAATATGTCGGTCGATGATTTGTTAGCTACTTTTCCGACCCAACTGTTTTTGGTTATCTTTGCAGTTTCACTTTTCTTTAATTTTGCGGTCGTCAATGGCACCTTAAACAAGGTTGCCAGTTGGTTGCTCTATAAATTTAGAAGATTTAATTTCTTCTTACCGCTCCTAGTGTATTTCATTACAGCGCTAGTCTCTGGATTAGGGGCCGGTTTCTTTACTTCTGTTGCGATCATGGGTGCCATGGCAATGGTTTTGTGCCGTTCTTCGGACATGAACCGCATGCACGCGTCATTTGCCGTTGGTTTAGGATCGCTTTCAGGTGCGAACTTCATGCCGAGTGCGCATGGTGTTTTGTTTAAATCACTTTTCTTGCAGACAAAGTTAGCCGGACAGGCTGACTCTTTGGTAACCAATATCTTTGTTGTTTCTTTTGTTTACCCGATTATCGTTCTGCTGATAATGCTGTTTACATCGAAGCATGCGGGTAAAAAAGGCACCGTAGATGTTAAAAAGCCAGAAGCGTTTTCCTCGAAACAAAAGGTTAACTTGTGGTTGATCATTCTCCTAATGGTCCTGGTACTATTTACACCAGCGCTAGCAAAGTTCTTGCCGCACGTCCATTGGTTGGCTAAAGTGGCTCCTCATATTGATATTAGTTTCTTGGCAATTGTTTTTTCCATCCTGGCATATTTGCTGAAGCTTGCCGATAAACCAGATGAGGTGCTGAAGCGGGTTCCTTGGGACACAATCTGGCTGGTCAGTGGGGTCGGAATGCTGATTGGGGTCGCAGTAAAGGCTGGTACAATTGATTTACTGGCCTCCTTAATTTCACACTTCCCTTCAATTTTGGTACCAGTACTGTGTTGCATCATCGCTGGGATCATGTCCATTTTCAGCAGTACTTTAGGTGTTGTCGCCCCGCTTATGTTCCCAATGATTTATGGGATTGCTCAAAGTTCCGGGTGGAGTCCAAGTTTGTTGGCTGTGGCAATTATCATTGGTGCACAGTCCACTACACTAGCACCATTTTCTACCGGTGGTAGTTTAATTCTAGGTGAAAGTGGAATTGAAGATCCAGTTGAGCAACGCCATTTCTATAACGACTTATTATATAAAGCGACACCATTGGGAATGGGTTACGCAGTTGCAGCAACCATTGTACTGATGTTTATTTACAGATGATAAGTGATTTTGACAGGTGTCCAGGAGAAGAAACATGCAGAAAATATTTGATGCACATTTTCACGTCATTGATCCCAAATTCCCACTAACAGAGAACAATGGATTTTTACCAGACCCATACACTGCCGAGCAGTATCGAAAAGAGTGCCAGGATTTTCCATTAGAATTTGTTGGTGGGACCGTTGTATCAGGCTCCTTCCAAGGGTATGATCAGTCATATTTCGGTGCGGCGTTGTCTGCCTTGGGAACTGATTATGTCGGCGTCACGCAATTACCAGTATCGACGACTGATGAAGAAATTTTAAAGCTTAACAAGTTGGGCATTAGAGGAATTCGCTTTAATCTGTACCGAGGGTTAGATACCCCTTTGACGGATATCGAATTACTGGCAAAGCGAGTTTATAACCTAGTAGGATGGGGAACGGAATTCTATATTAATTTGAATACAGCGGATGATGAACTCAGACAATTAATTTTAAAGTTGCCCAAGACGTCTATCGACCATCTTGGGATGACTGTAGTTCCAATCGATGATTTATATCGATTTATCACTCATGATGTGCGTATCCGTGTTTCGGGGTTTGGTCGGATTGCGTACGAAAGGGATCAGGTGAAGACGATGTTACCTTTGCTGTACCAAAAAAATCCGCACAGCCTGATGTTTGGTACTGATTTGCCGGCAACTCGCGCCAAATACCGATTCTCAATGGATGATATTTACTTGATTCGAGAAGCACTATCAAACGATTCGGAAGCAATTGATGACATTCTCTATCGGAATGCCCAAAATTGGTATTTGTAAAACTTTCCCGCGTTTTACAATCAAGTTAGCCACTATCATTAGCACTCAGACAAAATAAAAAACACCAAGTCGATACGACCTGT